>JAIQGD010000001.1 GCA_020072765.1 Terriglobia bacterium | reverse complement strand
CTTCATGCCCCCTCCTTCAACGACGCCTATTTTTCCAGTGGTACTTCCTCCAACTGGCTGCTCTACGAATGGGCGTATGACAGCGGTGGCACCCAAATCGAGCTTTACGCAGCAGCGTTCGACGGCAGCCGCAATATGACTGCGGGCACACCAGCGAACGCCTCTTTCGTCGGCGGTTCCACGGTTAACCAGTTCTCACCCACCACCGAATTCTTGAATGGAGCCAATGATCTACTCTTCGTAAGCGGGCTCTCGGGTGCTTCGCCGAACTTCTTTGAACACAACATCAACACGTTTCCAGTGGCTTATCCTGCCGCTGCTGCCGCAACTGTGCCCGGCGGCACCAGTGGAATCATTGTGGACAATGCCAGCACCTCGGCCCAAGCCTCCAGTATCTATTTCAGCGGCCTAGGCGCCAACACCGCCGTCAAGTTGACCCAGGCAGGCTTGAACTAACGTCTGCTTGCAGCGCAGCGACCGGCCCGCAATCTGAGGCGCCGGTCGAGCCCGCCGCGGAGGGCCAACTGACCGGCCGATATGCCCTCGGCCCACACCCCTCATCCCTCACCGCTCGCCCCAGCCCTTTCTCGGGACTTCTGAGAAATGGAATGCCACGTTGTGGCAAACACTTTCCATCCGCTTCACGACAGCCCGAGGAAGGCATTTTGCCGCGCGGCTAATTCCTGTAGCCTGTTGAGCCACAAGGACTTACTTCCATGTCTTTCCGACCCAATGGAATGAGATTTGCTACCATATCTGCACATGGGCCCTGCTCCTTTCAGAAATAGCTCGTTCATGGTCGGAGAGCCACGCGCGTGAGCAGCAAGAGCGGAAATGGAAACACGAAGGGCACTACGGCGGCCGCTCTTCTGAGCGAGCGCGAGTATCGGTCGCTCGTCGTCGAGTATAGCGACTCCGCTGTGCCCTACCCGGTTGACGAGACGTTTGTCGATCTGTTTGCGGTCCAGGTCGGGAACACCCCCACTCAGACGGCCTTGGTGTTCGAGCAGCAAAGGTTGACCTACGGCGAACTGAACGCTCGCGCGACGCAACTGGCGGATCGCTTGAGGGAGATGGGCGTTGGACCGGATGTGCTGGTAGGGCTTTTGGTCGAACGCTCCGTGGAGATGATCGTAGGCTTGCTCGGCATTTTAAAAGCTGGGGGCGCTTATGTGCCCATGGATGCGGCATTTGCTCAAGAGCGGATCGCCTTCATGGCCAAGGATGCCAACCTGGCGGTCCTGCTCACGCAAACCAGCCTCTTGCCGCGTCTGCCGGCCACCGCCGCACAGGTTGTTTGCCTGGATTCCCTCGATGGGCTCCCTCCGGTGAGACCGCCGCAAGGCGATGTTCGTCCGCGTCCGGAGCACCTGGCCTATGTGATTTATACGAGCGGCTCCACGGGACGTCCCAAGGGTGTTTGCATCGAACATCGCAACCTCGTGAATTACGTGCGGGGCGCGGTGGAACGGTTGCAGTTCCAGCCCGGCATGAATTACGCCACGGTGTCCACCATCGCCGCGGACCTCGGCCATACCGTAATTTTTCCGGCTTTGGCCACGGGTGGCTGCCTGCATGTGATCTCGCAGGCGCGAGCTGAAAATCCGGCCATGCTCGCGGATTATTTCCGCCGTGAGCGCATTGACGTTTTGAAAATTACTCCGTCACATCTGGCGGCCCTGCGGAGCGGAAATCATCCCGAACAACTCCTGCCGGAAAGCCGGTTGATTCTGGGGGGAGAGGCCTCCCGGCTGGATTGGATTGAGCGGCTGCGCCTCCAGGCCCCGGACTGCGAGATTTACAACCACTATGGACCTACGGAGACCACCGTCGGGGTGCTGACGTACCGTGTAGTCGCGCCATTACCCGGCACGCCGTCGGGCACGCTCCCGTTGGGCAGGCCTCTCCCGAATAGCCGGGTTTACATCCTCGATGAACAGCACCAGCCGGTGCCTGCCGGCGTTCCCGGCGAGCTGTGCATCGCCGGCCGGGGCGTGGCGCGCGGCTACCTCAACCGCCCGGAATTGACCGCCGAGAAATTCATTCCGGATCCATTCACTCCGGAGCTTGGCGCAAGACTGTATCGCACGGGAGATCGTGCGCGTCAGTTGGCCGACGGGAATATCGAGTTCTGCGGCCGGATGGACCAGCAGGTCAAAATACGCGGCTATCGCGTCGAGCCGGGTGAAATCGAGGAGGCGCTGCGCGAGCAGGGCGGTGTGCGAGAAGCGGTGGTGGTGGCGCAGGAACAGGAATCGGGCCATTCCGAACTGGTTGCTTACGTCGTGCCCAAACGGCCCCAGCAACCGCTGTGGGACAACACGGCTGTCTATACCTTGCCCGATGGCCTGCCGGTGGCACATCTGAATCGGAACGAGACGGCCTACCTCTACAACGAAATCTTCGTTCGCCAGGCCTATCTCCGGCACGGAATCGCCATCCACGAAGGAGATTGCATCGTGGATGCGGGTGCCAACATTGGATTGTTTACCGTGTTCGCCAGCCGGCTGGCCCGGAATTTGCGGATCGTTTCTTTGGAGCCCAACCCCGCCGCTCATGCATGCCTGAAGGCCAACGCGGAAGCATGGGGCTCGGACGTGAAATGCCTTCCCGTGGGGCTCTCCCACGAAAACAAGTCCGCGGAGTTGACCTTTTTCGAAGGCTTTTCGCTGTTATCAGGATTCCATGCGGACGAAGCGGCCGAACGCGAGGTCGTCAAGACCTATGCGCTGAACCAGCAGCCGGAACCAGGAAACAGCGCGCACCTGGCCGCGCAACTGGGGGATTTGCTCAAGGACCGGTTTCGCGCCCGCGTGGAACCGGCTCAACTCCGCACCCTGTCCAGTGTGATGGCCGAGGAGGGCATTGAACGGATTGACCTGCTCAAAATCAACGTGGAAAAAAGCGAGTTGGAAGTGTTGCAGGGAATCCGTGGCGATGATTGGCCCAAAATTCGCCAGTTGGTCATCGAAGTGGACCGGGCCGAGAGCTTGGCGCCCATTACGACCCTGCTGCAGCAGAAGGGGTATGAGCTTTTGGTCGAGCAGGACCCGCTGCTGAGAAAGACTGAATTGTGCTATGTGTACGCAATTCGACCCTCGGCGTCGTACCGCCTGGCGCGGCAGCAATCTGGCGAGGATCATGTCCGTTCACTGCGGCCCGTGGACCGAGAAGTGTTGACACCCGCGAGTCTGCGCAAATTCTTGCAAGCACGCCTGCTCCAGCACATGATCCCGTCACACTTCGTGCTGCTGGAGAAGTTTCCCTTGATGGGGAACGGCAAGATTGACCGGGAAGCGCTTCCGCAGCTCGCGGAAGCGTCCGTACCGCCCGCGAACGCTTCCGTCCGGCCTCAGACCGAGACCGAGAAGGCCCTGGCCCTGATTTGGGCCGAGCTGTTGAAGGTGGACCGCATCGGGATCCACGACGATTTCTTCGATTTGGGGGGCCATTCCTTGCTGGTGATCCGCGCGGTGTCGCGGATTCGGGACGTGTTCGGCGTGGACATCACGTTCCAGACCCTTTTCGAGAATCCGACGATCGCGGGTTTGGCGCAGGTGCTGACCCTGGCCCAGGGGGCCGGGACGATCGTGCGGATCACGCGTCGCCAGCCGTCGGGTCCGGCGCCGCTTTCCTTCGCGCAGGAGCAGCTCTGGTTTCTGGACCATCTCGCTCCCGGCAGCCCCGTCTACAACATGGGCGACATCGTTGATTTCCACGGGAAGTACAACGCGGAAGCGATGCACCGAGCGATCCGGGAACTGGTGCGCCGCCACGAGATACTGCGCACCACCTTCTCCCACAGCGGCGGACAACCGGCGCAGATCCTGGTGCCCGAGATGGATCTTCCGCTCGCGGAACTGGACCTGAGTTCTCTCTCGGAACAGGAACGCGAGCGTGCATGGGCCTCTGTCGTGGCCGAACAGGGACGAAAACCGTTCGACTTGTCCCAGGCCCCCCTGCTTCGCGCCACCATGGTTCACCTGTCTGCCCACGAACACCGGCTGCTGCTTACGACTCACCACATTCTCGCGGACGAATGGTCCATGGAGGTCGTTCACCAGGAACTCAAACAGCTTTACGACGCCTTTTCACAAGGGCGGCCCTCCCCCCTGCCTGAATTGCCCATCCAATACACGGACTTTGCTGGCTGGCAGCGCCGGTGGCTGCAGGGCGAGGTGCTGGACAAACAGACTGCGTATTGGAAAAGGGAACTGGCCGGGGCGCCCTTCATCTTGGAATTGCCGACCGACAAGCCGCGTCCGGCGATAGGAAGCTTTCGGGGCGCGACCGAAACCTTCCGTCTGCCCGGAAAGATCCTGGATCAGTTGAAAGGTCTGGGCCGGCAACAGCAGGCCACTCTGTTCATGATTCTTGAGGCCGGCTTCATGGCTTTGTTGTACCGCTACACCGGCCAGGATGACATCATCGTTGGGACGCCGATCTCCGGCCGGACGCACAGCGAGACCGAAAACCTGATCGGCTTATTCCTGAACACCGTGCTTTTGCGCGCGAAATTCAGTGAGCGCCAGAATTTCCTCTCGTTGTTGCATCAAGTGCGCGAACGCGCCCTGGGCGCTTACGCTCATCCGGACGTGCCGTTCAAGCATCTGGTGGCGGAATTGGCGCCGGACCGCGACCCGAGCCGCACGCCCCTGTTTCAGGTCATGTTCATTCTCCACAACCCGGACGGGATTTCCCAGGTTTCCAAGGTGTCCGGCAATCGCGAGTTGGAGACCGGCACTTCGAAGTTCGATCTGACGCTGATCCTTTCGGAAGACGAGAACGGTCTCGATGGATTGATCGAGTACAGCACCGATCTGTTCGAAGCGGCCACCATCCGGCGCCTGACCACCCACTACGCGAGGCTTCTGGAAGCCGGCGTCGCTGCTCCGGATCGCAGCATCTCCGAGTTGCCCATCCTTACCGAGGCCGAACGTCAACAGCTGCTGGTGGACTGGAACGACACGGCTGCGGAATGTCCTGGGAAAACTCTCGGCCTGCACCAATTGATTGAAGAGCAGGCGCTACGGACGCCCAATCAGGTGGCGTTGGTGTTCGAGCAGCAGACGCTTACCTACGGCGAACTCAACCGCCGCGCCAACCAGCTCGCGCATCACTTGGCGGCGCTGGGCGTCGGCCCCGATGTGCTTGTGGGCTTGTACGTGGAGCGATCCATCGAAATGGTCGTGGGGATTCTGGGTGTACTGAAGGCGGGGGGCGCCTACGTGCCCCTGGATCCGAGTTACCCGAGTGCGCGCATTGCCATGGTCATCGAGGATTCACAACTCGGTTTCATCCTCACCACGGAGCGGAGACGCGGCCTCCTCCCCGCCAGTGCGGCGCGCATCATTTCGTTGGATGGCGACGCCGAAGCCATCGCAATGCAGAGTGCGGCTCCTGTGGCCTCCTCGCCGGCGGGAAACGATCTGGCCTATGTGATCTACACGTCCGGCTCGACGGGCAAGCCCAAGGGCGTGATGGTCGAGCACCGCAACGTCGTCAATTTCTTCATGGGCATGGACCGCGCCATCGGCGCCGAACCCGGCGTGTGGCTGGCGGTGACCAGCATCTGCTTTGACATCTCGGTCTTGGAGTTGCTCTGGACGCTCGCGCGGGGATTTCGCGTGGTGATTCATGGCGAAGGAAGCTCGGACAAAATCCCGGCGGAAATCCACCGCCAGGGCGTGACGCACCTGCAATCCACGCCATCGTTGCTGTGCGCGCTGGCTGCCGACGCGCCATCGCTCGATGCGCTCGGCACGTTGAAGACGATTCTCGTCGGCGGCGAGGCGCTGCCGGCTTCGCTGGTCGCGTCGCTGCGCCAATCGTTTACAGGCGAGCTCTACAACATGTACGGACCGACCGAGACCGCCATCTGGTCCACGGTCTATCGGGTCCAGGAACAGCGAAGCAATATTCCGATCGGGAAGCCCATTGTGAATTCGCAGGTCTACGTTTTGGATTCCCAGCTCCAGCTCGTTCCTCCGGGAGGAATCGGCGAACTGTTTGTCGGAGGAGAGGGGGTCGTCCGCGGGTATCTGCATCGCCCCGAATTGACCGCGGAGCGATTCCTCAGTGACCCGTTCCGTCCGCAGGGCCGGCTCTACCGCACGGGAGATTTGGCGCGCTTCCTGCCGGACGGAAATCTGGAATTTCTGGGCCGCGCGGACTTGCAAGTTAAAGTCCGTGGGTTTCGCGTGGAGCTGGGCGAAATCGAGGCCGCGCTCGAGCAGCAACCCCGTGTGCAACAGGCGGTCGTGATGGCACAGTCGGACCACCAGGGAGACAACATTCTGACCGCCTATTGCGTTGCGAGGCCGGGGCAAACCGTCTCTCCAGAGTCGCTGCGGAGCGCACTCGAGGCCACCTTGCCCGACTACATGGTGCCATCTCATTTCATCTTGATGGATCGCTTGCCGCTCACCGCGAATGGAAAGATTGATCGCAAGGCGCTGCCGCCCATTTCACTTCCCGTCAGCCTTTCCGCCGGCCCGGGCGACGATCCCCGAGGCGCGTTCGAGGAGTTTCTCGCGAAGGCTTGGGCCGAAGCGCTCGGCCTGCATCGCGTCCGCCGCCACGATGACTTCTTCGCGCTGGGCGGTCATTCCCTGGCGGCTTTGAAGATCGCCTTCCAGAGCCAGCAGGAATTTCAGGTGGACTTCCCCCTCCGGATGTTTGTGCAGTGTCCCGTGCTCAGCGAGCAGGCCAAGCGGCTGGAAGACATGGTGATGGAGCAGGCGGATGAGAGTGTGCTGGACGATTTGGTGTCCGAGGTAATGCAAGGCAGAGAGCGTTCTGTGGTTAGCCAAGCGGAGGCGAAGGGTCCCCGTGGCCAGGCAAAGGAGTGAGATAATACGCCTCCTTGAAACCGCCGAGTAAATTGGATGGTCTTTCTCCGGAAGAGCGGACGCAACTTGCGTCGCGCTTGTCCGCGGCCAAACGCCAAGCCGCGTCGAACAAAGCCCCCGGTCTGGTGGCCGTTCATCCGGACGTGCCGAATCGTTTTCAACCCTTCCCCCTGACCGATCTCCAGCAAGCGTACTTGTTCGGCCGTTCCGAAGGGATGGAACTGGGAAACATCTCGTGTCACGGCTACGCCGAAGTCGATGTGGAGAATTGGGACCGGGAGCGTTTCGAAGCGGCCTTGCAGAGAATAATCGAGCGGCATGAGATGCTGCGGTGCATCATTTTGCCCGAGGGTCGTCAGCAGATTCTGCCGTCGACGCCTCCCTATCAGATCGAAGTCAACGATTTGCGCGCACTGGATGGCGTCGCGGCAGCGGCCCGGCTGGACTCCATCCGAGCGGAGTTGTCCCACAAAGTCCACCCGTCGGACCAGTGGCCTCTGTTCGAGTTTCGCGCCTCTCTGCTGGATGCGCAACGCAGCCGGCTGCACATCAGCACCGACCTGCTGATTGGCGACGGCCGCAGCTTCGAAATCCTGTTTCAGGAGCTGATGCAGCTCTATCATCACCCTGAGGCCACTCTTCCTCCGATCGAGCTGTCCTTCCGGGACTATGTGCATGCCGTCGCCTCTCTGGAACAGACCGATGCATTTCGCGAGTCTCGAGACTACTGGGCCAATCGCGTGCCGACCCTGCCGCCCTCGCCGGAATTGCCCTTAGAGAAAAATCCCTCATCGATTTCTCGGCCCGTATTCAAGCGCCGTTCCGCGAGCCTGGAACCGGCGGCCTGGCAGAGTCTGAAAGAAAAGGCTGCGCGTTTCCACTCGACGCCCGTGGGAACGTTGCTGGCGGCGTATGCGGAAGTGCTCGCGATCTGGAGCAAGAACCCGCGCTTCACCATCAACCTCACCTTGTTCAACCGCCTGCCCTTGCATCCGCAAGCGAATTCCATCATCGGCGACTTCACCTCGGTCAATCTTTTGGAGCTGGATAACTCGGCACCGGCGACCTTTGCGGCGCGCGCGCGTCAGCAGCAGGAGAGGCTCTGGCAAGATCTCGATCACCGTTACTTCACCGGCGTTCAGGTGATGCGAGAGCTTTCGCGCTTTCAGCATGTCGGACCAACCGCCCGCATGCCCGTCGTGTTTACCAGTCTGCTGAATCTGGGCGAACGCCCCGATGGCGTCGCGTGGATCAGCCGCCTGGGCCGGCCTGTTTATGGCATCACCCAGACACCCCAGGTGTATCTCGACTTGATGGTGCATGAGGATCAGGGCTCACTCTGCATTGATTGGGATGCGGTGGAAGATCTGTTTCCCGCGGGTCTGCTGGACGACGTGTTCGAAGCTTATCAGCGCCTGTTGATCGATCTGGCCGCCGACGAGCCCTCCTGGCAGCGGACCCTAGCGGAAAATGCGCGCCGACTGATCCCGGCGGCGCAACTGGCCGTGCGTCGAGCCGCGAACAATACTACCGCGCCGCTAACCGCCGACTTGTTGCACACGCCCTTTCTCAAACAGGTTGCGGAACGTCCCGAACAGCTCGCCGTCTGCACCCCGACTCGCCGCCTGACGTACCGGGAGGTCTACCGGCACGCGTGCCGGATCGAACAGGAATTGCTGCGCTGCCAGGTCCAGCCGAACGAATTGGTCGCCGTCCTGATGGAGAAGGGCTGGGAGCAGATCGTAGCCGTTTTGGGGATTCACCTGGCGGGGGCCGCCTATCTCCCCATTGATGCGGAATTGCCCGCCGAACGCCAGCGCTACCTGCTCGAGCACGGGAAGGTAAGAGTGGTGTTGACGCAGTCCGCTCTGCGAACCCGTCTGAGCGTGCCCGCGGCCATCGAGTCGTTCGAGGTCGATCAGTTGAACCCGGCCGATGCCGGCGAACCGTTCGACCGGCGGCGGCAAAAGCCGGAAGATCTCGCGTACGTGATTTATACCTCCGGCTCAACCGGATTGCCCAAGGGTGTGATGATTGACCACCGTGGCGCCCTGAACACGGTGCTCGACATCAATCGACGATTTGGGGTTGGCCCGCACGACCGCGTGCTCGCTCTTTCGCGGCTCAGCTTCGACCTTTCGGTCTACGACGTGTTCGGGCTCTTGGCGGCGGGGGGAACGATCGTGATGCCCGCCGCGGATCTGGCCTATGATCCCCGGCACTGGGCCGATCTGATTGTTGCGGAACAGGTGACGCTGTGGGACACGGTGCCGGCCTTGATGCAATTGCTCGTGGAGCAGGCCGGGATACCGGGAGGACTCGGCGAATCGTTGCGATTAGTCATGATGAGCGGAGACTGGATTCCGCTCGGCCTGACGGACCAGGTGCGGCGCCTGTGGCCCAACGTGAGTGTCGTGAGCCTGGGCGGAGCGACCGAGGCCTCGATCTGGTCGATTCTGTTTCCCATTGGAAAAGTCGATCCGAATTGGAAAAGCATTCCCTATGGGAAGGCAATGCGCAACCAGAGTTTTCATGTGATGAATCCGGTTCTCGCGCCATGCCCCACGTGGGTGACGGGAAACCTGTACATCGGCGGAGTCGGGTTGGCAAAGGGATACCTGCACGACGAGCAGAAAACCAATGCCAGCTTTATCGTGAACCCCGCGGACGGCCAACGCTTGTACCGAACCGGAGACCTGGGGAGATTCTGGCCCGATGGCAATATCGAGTTCCTGGGCCGGGAAGATTTTCAAATCAAGGTGCAAGGCTACCGGATTGAGCTGGGAGAAATTGAAGCGCGCCTGCAGGAACAGCCGGGAGTGGACCTGTGCGTCGTGGTCGTCCGGGAAGATACTCCGGGGGAGAAGCGCTTGGTGGGATATGTAGTGGCCCAGCCGGGAATGTTCGTGGATTCGGCCGAACTGCGGGAGCGGCTGCGCGTCCAACTGCCGGAGTACATGGTTCCTTCAGCCATGGTAATGCTGGATCGTTTTCCGTTGACGCCCAACGGGAAGGTGGATCGCAAGGCTCTGCCGGCGCCTGCGCGCTCCGCGGCCACCGTCGAGTCGGCCTCTCCGATGTTTCGCGATGCGCTGGATCTGCAGCTGATCCATCTGTGGGAGAAGGTCCTTGGGGTCCGGCCCATTGGCTTGCGGGACAACTTCTTCGATCTCGGCGGGAATTCTTTGGTCGCCGTCCGTCTCTTCTCGGAGATGCGAACGTTATTCGGACGCAGCCTCCCGTTGTCCGTTCTCCTGCAGGCGCCGACGGTGGAAAAGCTGGCCGACGTCCTTCGGAAAGACGGCTGGTCGCCGCGCTGGACCTCCTTGGTCCCGATGCAGCCCGGGGGAAGCAAGCCGCCGTTTTTTTGCGTGCACGGAGGCGGCGGCAACGTGCTGATTTACCGCGAACTGGCTCGTCACTTGGGCGCGGACTATCCATTTTATGGCCTGCAAGCCCGGGGCCTCGACGGAAAGACCGATTGCTTGACGACCGTGGAAACGATGGCAGCGACGTACCTGCACGAGATACGCGAGTTACAGCCCGAAGGACCGTACTATCTGGGCGGATTTTGTATGGGCGGACAAGTCGCCGTTGAAATGGCACAACGGCTGGTGCGAGACGGGCAGCAGGTGAATCTGCTCTTTGTGATTGATGCCCACAATCTCAATGGAGTTCCATTCCAGTTCAGCCTGCAAGAGAGAGTTCGGCACACGGGACAGAAGATCCAGTTTCACTGGTCAAACGTCATGCGTCTGAACTTCAAAACCCAGGTGTCCTACCTTACCGACAAATCAAAGATTGCCCTTCGAAGAGAAATTGAACGATGGCACATCCGAATCAACCACCTGTTCAAGTTGAATCCTCATCGGGACGTTTCCGGGCCCCGGGAAGAGTTCATCGAGGACATCAACGACCGCGCCTTCCTGGCCTATGCGCCCCATGCGTTTCCAGGGGCCATGACGCTTTGTAAGCCGCGGAGGAATTACGCTTTTCTGCGCGATCCCCTTAATGGTTGGGGCGAAGTCGCCGAGGGTGGTGTGGAGGTGGTCGAATTGCCCGTCGACCCGGGAGGCATCTTCGTCGAACCCTACGTGCAAACCCTGGCGCAGAAGCTCAAGGAGCGAATCGACCGGGCCGTTTCCCAGGGCGCCGAACTTCCTGTGGCCGTCGCCGACTGACGTGGGTCCGCGTGCCGGCCGCCGAAGTTACCGCAGCCCTGCATCCACGCCATGGCTATCCGGCGCGTTGGCCGGCATCGTGCACGGGGCGGGCTGCCAGATCTGTATCTGAACCAAGGGCCCGGACGGCAGAGGTTGCCGGGCCGCTTTCTTCGCTTGCAGGTTCTCGCAGGCAATCCCGGTCCGCGCGTAGGATTTTTCGCAGTCCTGGTGAGAAGGTCCGCGCATATTTCCTTCCATGAACGCCAGTCCCGGACACCGCGTGCAGGTCTTGCCATGTGTGCAGCGGGAGCACGTGGGCATGTCGCCCAGCGTGATGGACCGAACCTCCTTCAGTTGCGGGGAATCGCGCCAAATGTCCGCAAACTTGGTTCGCCGCACGTTGCCGCTGGGCAGAGGAAACTGGACGCAGGGATAAACGTCTCCGTACGGAGAGACGTAGCACGCCGTGTGCCCGGCGCTGCACGGCAGCATGTCCAGGTCTTCCTCGTCGAAACTCCGCGGAGGAGCGCAGAATTCCTCCACGTTCCCAGCCACTTCTTCGTTGCGGAACACCTCGCGCAATGCCGCCTCGTCCACATTCAATGCGAGGATGGATCGGTCTCCATCCATCATGGGAGTAATCGTCGGATCCATCAGGAACTGCGCCCCCAGTTCCGCCGCCAGCGCCTTGACCCCGTGATAATCCCGAACGTTGTGAACCATCAGCACATTCGACAGGACGACGTGCAGGCCGTGCCTGCGCAATAAGCGCGCCGCCTCGATCGACTGGCGCAGCGAGCCGGGCATCTTGGTAATGGCGTCGTGCACCTCCGGGCGGTGCGAATAAACGCTGATTTGCACCGATTCCACGCCCAGCGCGCGGACGCGCTCGGCTTCCGCTTCCCGCAGCAAGACTCCGTTGGTTTTGAGCTTCACGCAGAACGTCCGCGCGCGCGCGTGCTCCAGAATCTCGAAGAAATCCCGGCGCATCAGGATCTCACCACCGCTGAGCGTGAGATAGAAGACGCCGGCCTCCGCCATCTGGTCGAGGAGATCCTTAATCTCTGTCGTCGTCATCTCGCCGTGATCGTGATGGTCGAGGTAGCAATGGACACACCGCTCGTTGCAACGATAGGTCAAGTCCAGCTGCACGCTCAGCGGAATGCCCATTTTGAGCGCTTTGGCGGTCATCTCGGCGGCTAAACCGCTCATGGCGTCTCCTTGTGCGAACGGCCCGAGAAGGCCAGGGGCTCGTCCGAAAGCAGCAGGATGCCGTGCTCGGCCAGCCCTTTGACCAGCGCCTCCGCGTCCTGCAAGGCCACGTCCAGCGTGACGTCGTATTGCGTGCAAATCTTGTCCGCCACGATTTGCTCCAGCGGAGTCACTCCATCCGCCGACTCCCAGATGACCGATGCGATTTCGTCCAGCGTAAACAGCATGGAATTGGTGGCCGACATCACCATCGTTTCCTCGCCCAGCGCGCGCGCGGCGATGGCCGTGCTGCGGGCCACATAACGAGGGCGCGTCATACGATCAGCCCCCAGACCGAGGAATCGGGCGCAAACGTCAGCCGGCGGACCGGCACCTGGCGGACAAAGTCGAACGCCGTATCAAAAACCATTTTCACAAACTCGGGATCGCGCGCGAAAAACAGCGTGTTCCCCAGCAAGCCGCGGACGGCATCGGCTGGTGCGATCGGCTCGATGATGTTCTCCGGACCTTTGGCGAGCAGATACAATGCCTTGATGGGCGCTCGCAGGTTGTCTCCCACCCGCGCCAACTCGCCGAAAAAGGGCGTTCCCGCCGCAACGTACCGGCCATCCTGCCGGATCACATAGGAAATCTCGTCCGTCAGGATCGCGGCGTCGGGAGGAGCCAATCTTGCCATCGTGGTCTTTCCCGCTCCGGAGACGCCAGAGAACAGAAACGCCTGCCCGTTGCGGATGGCGCTGGAGGCGTGCAGGAGGAAGCCGCCCCTCTGGGCCAGCAGCAGGGTATGCACGATGCGCAGCACCGAATCGAGTGAATAGGGATTGCGGGTCTGCTGGATGCGCCCCTGCCCGGTCGAAGGATTCCACTCGGCGCGAAAGTCGCCCCGCTCCATCAGCCAGCACCCGGATTCCCATGTCACCCGTACGTCTTCATCCCTGGATTCCGTGCCCGGCGGGGCGAGCTCAATTTCGAAATCGAAAGCGGCGTCATTCGCCGCACTTATATATCCGGCATAACGCTCTTGCACCAAGTGGACAAAGGCAGGGTCGTCGCAACTCAGCCGTATGGGCAGGCCGCCGATCTCGACCACCACATCGACACGCTGCGTCGCGGCGGTCACGCCGGGCACTTGGCCCTCCGGAGAAACAGAGTCCTCCACCCGGCCGCTATCCGCAGATAGAAATACGTTGCGCGATCGGAGGTCTGCAGCAGGCGAAGGATCGGGTGGTGCGACCCACGGGGCTGGGACGAGAATGTGACGTTCCGTTGGCCGCGCTGGATGGAGACAACGCGGCCCAGCAACTGGGAGGGGAAAACGGGCGGATCCTCGTGACCCAGACGGTCACCGCGGGTAATCAGGCAGGGTTCCTCGGGACCGTCAACAGAGGAAACAACTCTTCGGGCAACGACCCGATGGACAAACAATCGCTCCCGCTGCGAAAACATCACGATCTCGCCCGGTGCAATCTCGCCCCAGCGGGCTCGCTGCACCGAAATCAAATCACCGGGAAGGATGGAAGGAGCCATGCTGGTCCCGCTGACGCGAAGGCGAACCTGGCCGAACGTGCGGACAACTTCCCTCGCCAGTTCGCACGCCACGGTCGCCGAAGCATTCCGTTGGCTAGAGGCGGGCATGGTTCAGTGACGAGCTACGAGGCCTTCCGGCTGAATCGGCAGCCGCCTTGGGTGGGAGATATCTTGCCGCATGCCAGCGCCGCGACCTCGAAGACCGGTTCAAAGCGGAAAGAGGGCGCCTTGTAAGGTTTCTTCCCCGCCGCGAATTCGCCTGTCTTCTTGGTCAAGGGGTTGTGCGTGCTCAAGTGTTTCTCCTAATCACCAGATCCCGCGAAGAGTCCATTCGCTGGCGTTCTGCGCTTTGCCAACACTTTGACCACCTGCAGAATCGACACCATCATACAGTTCCACGCACCTACCATTTTGGTCCAAGTCCACCGCATGTGCAATCTGTTTTTATTTGGTTCGAAACGCTGGCCCGGCGGGCTGGCCGTTGCCAACATCGTGTTCGGGAGAAGCTTGCGCTCCGGCCGCGGCGCGCGGTGCCGAATCGGCGCCCTGCACGGCTTATCTTCAGCCCTTTCGAGAGAACGTTTGGGATGGTGGCGCGGCGAGTCCGGCGGGCGGGATCTTTAAGATGTGCACGGCTGGCCAGTCGTGCCGTCCGGCTCTGGGCCAAATCGCCTGCAGCAGTAAGGAGGAACAACCAAAACCGTTGGATAACCCAAGGAAAAAATGGTCGGGGCGAGTGGATTTGAACCACCGGCCTCCTGGTCCCGAACCAGGCGCTCTAGCCAGGCTGAGCCACGCCCCGACACCGCACTACATCGTACAATAGTTTACGTTGGATTGCGTCGAACGGCAACCGTTGCTCACTGCCTTTCCGATTTCAGTTTGCAGAGCATCGCCGGCTGGTGCAAAATAGGATTTTAGCCTTCTTCTGCCGAAGGTTGCGGTGGTCGATATGGGCCGTGCCCGGCTGAGAAATTTCACGCAAACAGGAGGATCGATGCGGAGCAAGGTACAGGGCGTAGGAGCGGGTGATTCCAATGCAATTCTAGCCGGTGGCATTTTGCCTCGGCGGGCGATGCGGCTGGGTTTCCTGGCGGCGGCGCTGGCGGCCGTGGTGGTACTCGGGCTGTCGGGTTTGGCCCCGAGCGCGGCGGCTGGCGGAGCTCCCGACGCAGCGGCCGGAGCGAAGACGTTCAAGACGAATTGCGTCATGTGTCATGGTGAAGACGGAAAGGGCACGCCGACCGGGCAGGCCCTGAAAGTGGCGGATTTGACCTCCGATGCGGTCCAGAAGCTGCCGGTCGCGGAACTGGTGAAGGTGGTCACCAACGGGAAAAACAACATGCCGCCGTTCAAGGCCACTCTGAACGCGGACCAGATCCAGGGCGTGGTCGCCTACGTCCGCCAACTCGGCAAGAAGAAGTAGTAGCCCTTCGGGCGCGTGGGCAGAATCCTGCCCACGCGCCACCTCAGTTGTCATCTCCCCTGTGTCGTTACGCACGCCGCCAGCCAGCGGATCCCCTCGCGGAACTCCTCGGCGGGCGCCAGCAGGCTCACGATGAGAAATCCCTCGCCGGTGAAATCGTAAAAGTGTCCGGGATGAACGAGCACGGAATGTTCTTCCAGCAGTCGAATGGCAAGCTCTTCATCCGATTGCACGGCCGGCACGCGTAGCACGGCGTACCACCCGGCTTCCATTTCCAGGCGCGACACCAATGTTTGCCGTGCGAGCTGCGCGTCGAGTTGCGCCAGGTTGGCCGCGAGACGCGCCCGGATTTCCGGCTGCACGCGCTCGCGCAGGGCGAGCAGAGCGGGCAGCGCATACTGCGCGGGCGCGTTCAGCGACAGATACGTGTCGGCAATTACCTCCAGGCGAGCCATCGCCTCGCGCACCAGTGTGTCCGGGCCGCTGGCGGCGAGCCATCCCACCTTCATCTGCGGCAGCCCGGTGATTTTGCTCAGGCCGCTCAGCACAAACGTAAGCGCTTGGTCGTTGGATACGAAACTGCCGTGCGCCTTCTTGCGCGCGGAGATTTCCCGCGCTGCGTAATCGAGAAACACCTCGTCCACTACCAGCGCCAGCTCGTGCTCGCTGCAAAGGGCATTCAGCTGAGGAACTTCGCCCGCGCCGACGAAGTGTCCTGTCGGATTGTTCGGATGGACCAGCAGAATGGCCCGCGTGCGAGGGCCGATGGCGCGGCGCAGCTCCTGAAAGTCGATCTGCCAGCCGTGGTCGTAGAGCAGATGAAACGGCCGCAGCTTCACGTCCTGGATGGTGGCCAGAAAATCAAACAGCGGATAGCTGGGATGCGCGATGACCACTTCGTCGCCCGGCTCGCACAGCAGCCGGAACAGAAACGAATAGGCCTCGCTGGTTCCGGTGGTCAGGATCAAGCGCTCGGGATCGAGGCGCGCGGCCGGGGCTTTCTGCCGGTAATACTGGATGACGGAGTCGCGGGCTAGCGGCAGGCCTTTCGGCTCGGGGTCGTAGCGCAGCGCTCCCGGTGCGCGCAGGGCATCGAGGATGGCCGCTTCGTCATAGTGGAAGCCGCAGGTGGTTGGGTTCGAAGCGGTCAGATCGAAAACGGATTTTCCGCTCTGGCGATGGAGCCGCAGCGCCCGCGTGTAGGCGTTTTCCTCAAGCTTCCAATCCGTGCGTTTTGAAAACATGCGGCGCCTCTTTGTAGCACTTCCAAAGCGCGAAATATGTGGAGTGCGGGATGGCACTTTCGCCGCGCGTTGTTGTCGGGAGGGCGTGAACGAGTTACAGCACGCGCTCGTGCGTGTAGCCCGCCGCGTCCAGGGCCGCGGTGAGTTCGACGATGTGCTCGGGGCCGCGCGTCTCCATGGTGATGTCGATCACCGTATCGCCGAGCAGGACGCCGTAGTAGGCGCGGTCGTACATCGTCTCGACGATATTGGCCTTGTGGTCGGCGATGACGCCCGCCAGGCGTTGCAGCGCGCCGGGATGATCGGGCAGGTGAATGCGCAGCCGGACCAGCCGGCCATCCTTTACCAGCCCGCGCTCGATGATGCGCGAGAGCAGCGAGACGTCAATGTTTCCGCCGCCCACGAAGATGCCGATCGTCTTACCGCTAAACGAGACTTTGCGCTGCACGATGGCCGCGGTGGCCACGGCGCCCGCGCCCTCCGTCAGCGTCTTTTCTTTTTCCAGAAGCAGCAGGATGGCGTTGGCGATCTCCTCGTCGTCCACGGTGACGATGTCGTCGACATATTTTTTCACCAGGGGAAACGTTTGCGCGCCCGCGCAGCGGACGGCGATGCCGTCGGCGATGGTGATCTTGGCCGGCAGAGTGATCGGGGCGTTGTTTTCCAGCGCCGCCTTCATGGAAGGCAATTTCGAGGTCTGCACGCCGATCACGGTGATTTTGGGATTCATCTCCTTGACCGCGCAGGCGACGCCGGCAATCAAGCCGCCTCCGCCGACCGGGATGAGCAGCGCGTCGAGCGCGGGCTGCTGCTCGAGCATTTCGATGCCCACGGTGCCCTGGCCCGCGATCACGGCCTCGTCATCGAAGGGATGAATGAAGGTGAGGCCGTTTTGCTCGCAGCGGCGCAGCGCCTCCTGGCACGTTTCGTCGTAATTGGTGCCGACGAGAATCACTTCGGCGCCGTAACCGCGCGTGGCCGATACTTTCACCAGCGGCGTGGTCAGCGGCATGCAGATCTGCGCCTTGATGCCGCGCTTGGTGGCATGGTAGGCCACGGCCTGCGCGTGGTTGCCGGCCGATGCGGCGATCACGCCGCGGCGACGCTCTTCGTCGGTGAGCAGGAGGATCTTGTTGAGCGCTCCGCGTTCCTTGAAGGCCCCGGTGATCTGGAGATTGTCGAGCTTGAAGTGGATGGAATTGCCCGTCAGCTTGGAGAAGGTTTCCGAGCGCGTGAAAGGGGAGAGATAGATCGAATCGCGGATGCGATCCAGAGCGGCTCGGATGGTTTGCAGCGTCACCATATTCGGAAGCGCGGAGACTGCCACGCGCGAACGTCCATTGTATACGCAGCGGCGGGTTGTCTGGGGGGCAAAAAAGTTGCCGCGGTTAGCTGGAGGCAAGGGGCCAGGGAAACAGCGAAGGAGCCCGTTCGTGGTCCCGCGCTGAAATATTCAAAACCCGCACGCTTTGCAGAAGGCGCAAAGGATGCGTTACCTGCAAGATCAAGACCTGCCTCGGGGGCGGTCAACAGGGCTACCCACCGCTGGCAATGATCGGTGCCAGCGGGCGGTGAATCCGGCTATTCGGTTGTCAAAGAGCGATGGCGGGAGCTCGTCTAGAGGCCCGCAAAGTGCTGCGATTAGAATGGGGCGCGATCGTGTGTTTTCTGTAACTTACGGGCATTTCTGTTTCCGGGTGTGTTGCGGTTAGAAGTTGCTGCGCGCGGCCCGGGTGTGGCCTGGGCAAGGAAGCCGGGGCGCACGGAGGCAGGGATGCAAGGATGCAGGAAAGCAGGGAACCCGCAAAGCCCTGCGCCTGGCGTGCAGGGCGCCACAGAGCGCATTGGCGTCGATCAGTCATAGCTCACGCGCCACGGTAGCACGGATGGGTGGCAGGAATCTATTCGTAGAACTACGTAAATGCCGCGCATCACTGACTGCAAAGAGAGATGGGCCGGCCTGAAGGCCGCCGCTACAAGGGCGGGCCGGCAGCGTGGCGAGTTAGGCGCGAGCGGAGTAGAGAAGGGGCGCAGCAAGCAGCGCCCCTACGGCAAGGAAGGATGGGAAAACGTTCGCGGCGGTTACGCCTGCGCTGCGTAGGGGCATCAATTGGACCATTTGCGGGCGGTGACGAGCAGGATGGCGCCGAGGGAGACGGCGAGGAGGTGGCCGGAAAAGGTGTACTGTCCGGCGCGGGGATGAAACACCCAGTTGGTGCTGTCGCGGATGAAGCGCACGCCCGGGCAGGCAAACATTCCCATCAGCCAGCCGCTGATGCCCTCGATCATCTCCGCGGGAAGGCGTCCCTGGAGTTTCCAGGCGGCGAAGCCTCCGGCGATCATGCCGAAGACGATCCAACCCACGCAGGTCCACGTCTCTGGGCCGAAGCTGGCCGTCTGGGGCGCGGAGAGATAGGCAATGAGGCCGACCAGCGCCACTCCAATGAGGGTCAAAATGGCGATGAGGCGGTGGTGCGGCGCGGAGGAGTCAAAGAGATCCATGGGGTGTTCCTCTGGTTCAGAGTAGGGCGGGCGTGGGATCGGGGTCCAGTGATGGGGATGTAGGCGTATTCAGGTAGTTAACCCGAAGCGGGCCGGCCTGAAGGCCGCCGCTACAAGGGCGCGAGCCTGCGTCAGAGAGTGTGGAAAATACATCCCGGGGAGCTTCAGGGGCTAAAGCCCCACGAAAATAGATGCCTTAACGCCGGGGCTGAAGCCCCGGCCTCCTAAAGACCATGCAGTGAGCTTACGACTCAGGACCCTCGGGTGAGGAATCTGGATTTTGCGAGAACCCTGAGAAACAGCAGTTTCCTTCCCGCCGCACCACTCGGGACGCAGACGCTGCGCATTATCCATTGCAAAGAGAGGCGGGCCGGCCTAAAGGCCGCCGCTACAAAGGCGAGTGGCCAGCGTTGTGAGTTGGGGCGCGAGGGGGAACGGGGAGACAGGCTGGGCCGTGCGCCTTCCGCTTGGGGGCGAGGAATCTGGATTTTGCGAGAACCAAAGAAAAGCAGATCCCTCACCACCGTCCGCAAAGATCGCGGCCGGGTTCGGGATGACATCTCTCTCTTTTTCAACGGGCTGTTAGAGTTCGGCGCGGGCGAAGAGGAGGCGCTTGGCTAATTCGACGAA
Organism: Terriglobia bacterium; assembly: GCA_020072765.1. Lineage (GTDB taxonomy): Bacteria > Acidobacteriota > Terriglobia > Acidiferrales > UBA7541 > Palsa-295. The sequence goes on along the minus strand of JAIQGD010000001.1, from coordinate 134,515 downwards.
GAGGAGGTAGGTGACGGTGGAGACGGCCAGGAAAGCGAAGAAGGGGCCGGGGAGGGGGGTGAAGCCGAGGCGGCCCGCGAGGGGCGAGAAGGGGATGGCGATGCCGATGGCGACGATCAGCACCGTGGTGACGGCCAGCGGGATGCTGGGGCGGCTTTTGAGCGGATTGCGCATGGTGCGAATCACGAACAGCACGAGCGTCTGGGTGGCCAGCGATTCGACGAACCATCCGGTGTGAAACTCGGCCTGGCCGGCATGGAAGAAATGCAGCAGGACGTAAAAGGTGAGGAAATCGTAGACCGAGCTGATGGGGCCGATGAAGATCATGAAATTGCGGACCAGGGTCATATTCCAGCGGCGCGGCCCGCGAATGTATTGGTCGTCCACGCGGTCCGAGGGGATGGTGATTTGCGCGGTGTCGTACAGGAAATTGTTGAGCAGGATCTGCGTGGGGAGCATGGGAAGAAACTTCAGGAACAGCGACGCCCCGGCCATGCTGAACATGTTTCCGAAATTGGAGCTGGTGCCCATCAGGAGATATTTCAAGACGTTGGCGGAGGCGCGCCGGCCTTCGGTGATGCCCTTGTGCAGGATTTGCAGGCCGGGCTGGAGCAGGATGATGTCGGCGGCGTCGCGGGCCACGTCGACGGCGGAGGCCACGGAGATGCCGACATCGGCGGCATGCAGGGAGGGGGCGTCGTTGATGCCGTCGCCCATGTAGCCGACCACGTGGCCGCGGTGCTTGAGCGCCTGAATGATGCGGTGCTTCTGCATGGGCGACACGCGGGCGAAGACGGTGGTTTGCTCGGCGACATGCTGGAGGGCGGGCTCGCTCATGTGGTCGAGGTCCTCGCCGAGGACAATTTCCGGGTTGTGCAGGCCGACCTGCTCGCAGACGTGGCGGGCGACGAGTTCATTGTCGCCGGTGAGGATTTTGACTTCGACGCCATCGCGCTTCATGGCTTCGATGGAAGCGCCGGCGTCGGGATTGGGCGGGTCGGAGAACGCCAGGAAGCCGCTGAAGACCAGGGAATGTTCGTCGGCCACGCCGAAAGCGGCGCGGGCTTCCACGGCGCGATAGGCGACGCCCAGAACGCGCAGGCCCTGGGCGCTGAGGTCCTGGAAGGTTTTGCGGCAACGGAGGCGCGTGTCGGGGTCGAGAGGGACGGGCTGGCCATCCACTTCGCAGGAGTCGGAAATGCCGAGAATGCTTTCCGGCGCGCCTTTGGTGATCAGCGTATAGACGGGCGCACCGGGCCCAGTGCTTTTCACCACAATGGAGAGGCGGCGGCGCTCGAAATCAAAGGGGATTTCGTCGCACTTGGCGTAGGTGTTGGTGGCGGCGCGATCCACTTGGAGGATGGCCAGATCGAGAGGGCTGCGGATGCCGGTCTCGAATTTGCTGTTCAGCCAGGCGAGCGCGAGAGGACGGTCCACAGGCTTGCCGAAGGGGTCCACGGAGGAAAGCAGGCTCATCTGGCCGATGGTGAGCGTGCCGGTCTTGTCGCTGCAAAAGATGTCGATGGTTCCGAAATTTTGGATGGCGGGAAGATGCTTGACGACGACGTGGTCGCGCGCCATGCGAACGGCGCCGCGGGCCAGGGTGACGGAGGTAATCATGGGCAGGAATTCAGGCGTCAGGCCGACGGCGAGGGCGACGGCGAAGACGAAGGATTCGAAGGCGTCTTTGTGGAGCGCCACGCGCCCAGCCAGAATGAACAGCACCAGGAAGAACACCGCGCGCATGATCAGGGCCGAGAATCGCTTCATGCTGCGTTCGAAATCGGTTTCCTCGGGCCGCATCGCGAGGCGCGCGGCAATGGCGCCGAAGACGGTGCGAGGTCCCGTGTTCAGGATGACGGCAGTTCCTATACCGCTCACCACCGAAGTGCCGAGAAATACGAGATCGAGGGCCTCGGCGCCGCCGGCTGGCTCAGGCGCGCGCGGGTGCGCTTCCTTTTCGACGGGCAGCGATTCGCCCGTCAGCGCGGCCTGTTGCACGTAGAGGTCGCGAGCCTCGACGAGCCTTCCATCGGCGGGGATCATGTCCCCGGCGGAAACACGCACGAGATCGCCGGGGACCACCTCGCGGCGCTTGATTTCCTGCCAGGAGCCGTCGCGCAAGACCGTGGCCGTGGGGGCGACGCCTTCGCGGAGTTTGTTGATGGCCTGCTGCGAGCGATAGGTCTGAATAAAATTGATGAGCACGCCGAGCAACACCATGGCCAGAATGATTAGAGCGTCGGCGGCATCGCCGAGGATGAAGGAGACCAAGGCGGCAAACAGAAGAATGATGACGAGGGGATTCAGGAAGAGCAGGAGCAGTTCCAGGAACGCCGCGCCGTGCTTGGCGGGCGCCGGCTCGTTCCAGCCATAACGCGCGCGCAGGTCGGCGGCTTGCTGGGAGGAAAGCCCGCCGGGAACGGCGGGAGGGGAAGCCGATGGTTCGCCGGAGACTGTAGGCACGGGACTCATCTGGGACAGGAAAATCCTCCGAGCGGCCTTTGCGGCGACCGCTCGATGCGAGCCGGGACCCGCCACAGTATTATCCAATCGCGCCCGGAGCGCCAGCCCGCCGTGGCGGCGGCCCGGCACGGCGAAACACCTTGACATGAAAAAACATGGCGTGCTACAGACGCTTCGTTCCAGGGAGGGAATCCAAAATGAGCATGAACCGCAGGGAATTTCTGGAGGGATCTTCGAAGGTGTTGTCGGCCAGTCTGCTGGCGGGCGGAGCGGCGGGCGTGGCGGCCGCGGGAGCCGCGGCGGACGTGCCGAAGCCGGGCAAGAAGTATCGCTTGATCGCCACCGAGGAGGCGTTCTCGATTCCGGAGCAGGCGGATGAGTTTCGGCAAGTGGCGAACTTCCTGCATACGAACCCGGACCTGGACATGTGGAGAGGGTTCTTTTCGCCCGACGCCGGAGCGCCACCGATTCTGCGGCGGCTGCTGGATTTGGAGGGGGAGAGAATCCAGATCATGGATCAGGCCGGGGTGGATATGCACCTGCTGTCGCTGACGTCGCCGGGCGTGCAGATGTTCCAGACGGACGCAGCGACGAGCATCGCGGCGACGGCGAACGACCGCCTGGCGGAAGTGATCAAGAAGCATCCGACGCGGTTCACCGGACTGGGGACCTTCGCGCCGCAGGATCCGAAACGAGCGGCGAAGGAAATTGACCGGGCGATGAATCAACTGAAGCTGAACGGGATGATCGTCAACTCGCACACCAACAGCGAATACCTGGACGACACGAAGTTCTGGCCGATTTTCGAGGCGCTGGTGGCGTCGAATGCGGCGCTCTACATCCACCCGCGGAATATGCCGGACCCGTGCTCGTTCATGACGCATGCGGCGGTGAATCTGGCGGGGGCGATGTGGGGATTCCAGATGGAAACGGGGTTGCACGCCATGCGAATGATCGTGGCGGGCGTGTTCGACCAGTTCCCGACGCTGAAGGTCGTGCTGGGGCACATGGGCGAGGCGTTGCCGTACTGGCTGTATCGCATCGACTACATGTACAACTCCTATACGCGGCGGAACGGCAAGCTGAAGAAGAAGCCGAGCCAGTACGTCAAGGACAACATTTTGATCACCACCAGCGGGATGAACACGCACGCGGTGCTCAAGTACTGCCACGAAGTGCTGGGGCCGGACAACATCATGTTCGCGATCGACTATCCGTATCAGGAGACGTTTGAGGCGGCGGCGTTCATGAACTCGGCGCCGCTGCCGGAAGCGGACGTCGAGAAGATCGCGCACGGAAACGCGGAAAAGATATTTCACATTGCCGCGAAATAAGAGGAAGACCGGCGGACAAGGCGGCGCGCACGGAGCGGCGCGCCGCCAACCGCTTTAGTGTTGCGTCCCTCAAATACACTTCAAGAGTCATGTGGCTTCAGGGGCTTCCCGACTCAAAGCGTCGGGACGCAAAAAGCGCGAAAGCCCCGTCATTCCAGGCGAGTTGCGCCGGGGCTGAAGCCCCGGCCTCCTAAAGAGAAATGCTACGGCCTTTCGGGGACGACGGGAATCAGCAGGTGGGAGTCGTGCCGGCCGCCGGTATGGATGATGTGAGTGCCTTGGTTGACGGTGTCTTCGTGGCGGTCGGCCATGGTCGGTTTGGGATACTGGTAGATGTCGACACCCTGGACGACGACGCGCAGCTTTTCCCCCGCCTCGAAACGCGTGCCGGAAGGCCAGATTTCAATTTCGAGCGGCACGATCGCGCCGGGCTCGATCTTCAGTTCGCGGCGATGAGCGAGAACGGGCTGATACTCCGTGGACTTTGCTTCGTCGAGTTCGCGATGCGAGGCCCGCAGCCAGCCCAGCGCGACCGGACCATCGTCGAAGTGAGTCCAGAAGGCGAAGGGCACGACTTTGCCATGGGCATCGAGCTTTTGGAGGGCGACAAAAATGTCCATGTCGCCGGCGCCTTCGGGCGCGGCCCAGAGCTTCAGCTTGGCGTGGCCGATCAGTTTCGCGGGCTGGTCGAACGTGAAATCAAACTGCGCGCGATGGGCGTCCGGCCCGTGGGCGAGAGCGTCGTAGCGGCAGGAGCTTTCGTTCGCGACGGCGTGGCGCTGGAGTGAAGCGCTTCCGGCGTCCAAATAAAGCGGCGTGTATTGCGTGCGGGCGATCGGCCACTCGTTCTCCTCTTGCATCTTCCCGACGAAAAACTTTTCACGGACCTCGAGGCGCACTTTCGGCCATTGGGTGACGGGCGTGGGAAGGCCCTTGAGGAAGTGGTCGAAGAACTCCTGCTGGCGCTTCACGTTTTCCGGCTCGTAGTAATAGGCCCATTTTTTGTGGCCGTGGACCTCGAGCCATTTCTGCGGCGAGGCAATGCCCTTGAAGCCTTCGAGCGTGCCGCGCGTGTGCATGCCCTGGTCGCTCCAGCTGGCGACGACGTAGGCGGGGACCTTGGTGGTGGAGAATTCGGCGGCCTTGGAGGCCCAGAAGGCGTCGAAGAAGGGATGTGCCTTCATTTCCGCGGTGAGATCCTCGACGCGGGTGACGCTGCGTCCCCAGCGGCCCGGCAGGTAGGGCCAGAAGGAGGTTTCCGGTATGCCGCCGTGGCGGGCGACTTCGCGATAGGTGTCGCTCCAGCCCTCGTAGGGATTGATCGCCGCCAGATGCGGCGGGTTGAGCGCGGCGACGCGCCACTGCGAGGAGGTCAAATAGGACACGCCGGAGAGCCCGACCTTGCCGTTGCTCCAGGGCTGCGTGCCGGCCCATTCGATGAGGTCGTAGTAATCGAGCGCTTCCTCGGGGGAGAGATAGGTGGCGGTGCCCTCCGAATACCATGTCCCGCGAGGATTGGGGTTGATGATGACGTAGCCGCGAGGAACCCAATAGCCGGCGTCGGGCGCCTCGAAGGCCGCGTAGGGGGAGAGCATTTCATTGCGGACGCCGCAGTTGGGGAAAACCTCGGTGTAGCGCGTGTGGCCGTGTTTGCCGTAGGGGCCCCAGCCGATCAGCGGGGGGGCGGGCTTTTCGTCGGCCGGGCGCAGGATGTCGATATAGATGCGGACGCCATCGCGCATGGGGACGGGGACGTCGCGCTCGATGAGGATGCCGTTTTCGATCGTGCGGCGGTAGGCGGGAGGATCGCCGCCGCGTTCTTCGGGTACGCCCGTGGGCGAACGGAAAATGTATTCAAATCCTCGCGATGTCATGTGATTTCCCCGTCAGAGCGGCTCTAGCGTACCAAAAAGCGGGGCGGGATGGCATCGCCGAGGGAAGTTTGCGGCTGTAGGCATTTTGGTCAAACCTGTCCCAGGGAAGGGTTGCGGTCGTCCGCCGCGGGGCTAGACTGGGGGAACGAACCGCGAGCTTCCGCGGCGGAGGTAATATTCATGCGAAGGTCGAACCGGTATGCCAGCTTTTTGATCGCGATGATCTTTTTTGCTCTCGGGGCCGCGGTTTTTGCGCCGATGGTGGCCGCGCAGGACGATACCTGGCAGTTGACGCGGGCGGACTACGGATTCAAGGACAAGCGCACGGACGTCACCGATATTCTCGGGGACCTGATTACGCGGGGCGGGGTGAACGGGCGCGTCGCCGTGAACAACCAGACCATGGGCGGAGACCCGGCCGTGGGCAAGGATAAGTCCCTGCGCGTCTTCGCGACCAACAAGAAGAACCAGGAACGCGAGTTTGATTACAAGGAAGGCAGCTTTATCGAAGCGAATATGTTCTCGGTCCGGCACGATGACTGGGGCGACCGGGATCGCTACGCGGACCGGAATAACCGGGATCGTGACCGCGACCGGGACCGGGATGACCGGGGCCTTCGGATCATTCGGGGATTTTACGGCGTGCAGGGCCGGACGGTGAACGTGACCGATCTGCTGCGGGACCTGGTGCACGACGGAGTGCTGGCCGTGAATGTGAACAATCGGTCGATGGGCGGGGACCCGGCCATCGGGGAAGACAAGGTATTGATCGTGATTTACGTCTCGCGGGGCCAAGAACAAGCCGTGGCCGTACGCGAGGGAAGTACGCTGTCGATTCCCTAACCCGGATGTTTCACCGCGATGCTAGCTGACGCATGGTGCAGGCAGAGGCTCAGAATTACAGGGCAGGCGTCGCCACAGCAGAGCGGACACGGCCCCGACTGCTGTCCGGGGCGGGGCGTGCCGTGCCCCTACGGCTGCCTGCGAAGGCGGCATGGTGCTGCCCCAAACGAGCAAGCATGCTTGCGGCGAAAAACCAAGCGAGTACGCCCTAAATAAATCCCTTTCGAGCCTTCTCGTGAAAAATGTGGGCTAACATGCGGGACGTTTTGGCGTCGCCGCATCTTTTTCGACCGAACGCCTACTTGTTGTTCGGCGGTCGTTTGTAGGGTCCGAGCCCTGGCCGGAAACTCTTATCGTCCAGGAATTGTTTCATGCCCTCTTGGCGCGCTTGGCCCTCGATCAGCCAAAGCTGTTCCTGCTTGGAAGTGAGATAGTCCTCCGAGGCTTCCCAGGAGAGATCGCGCGTCCTCTTGAAGGCGTCTTTGGCCGCTTTCAGGACGGCGGGATTCTTCTGCAGGAGAAGGTCCGCGAGTTCGCGCGTCCGTTGACGCAAGCGAGTTCTCGGCACCGCTTCGTTGACCAACCCCATTTCGGCGGCCTTGCAGCCGTCGAACGTCAATCCGGTCATGATGTAGTAGAGAGCGTCTCGATGGCGCAGGGTCTCGGCGACGGCTCGGCTCACATTGCCGGCCGGGATAATCCCCCAATTGATTTCGGACAAGCCGAATTGCGCTTCCTCGGCGGCGATGGCCAGGTCACAGGAGACCAAGGGCGTGAAAGCTCCGCCGAAACACCAGCCGTTGACCATCGCGATGGTCGGTTTCTCATAATAGCGGAGCCGGCGCCACTGCCATTCGTAGGCCGCTCGGCGGGCCCTCTGCGTGACGACGCGCGGCTTGCCCTCCATCTCGCGGAAATACTCCTTGAGGTCCATGCCCGCGGAGAATGCGTCTCCCTCCCCGGTCAGAACCAGCACGCCGCAGCGGTCATCGCCCTCGAGTTCATCCAGGACTTCCAGCATCCGGGAATTCAAGGCGGGATTCATCGCGTTGCGCTTCTCGGGTCGATTCAGGGTGACCCAGGCCACGCCTTTGTCGAATTCGATGCGAACCACCTCTTTGCCGTTCTTCGTCGTCGTGGATGCCATGTGTTCACTCTCCGAATTGGTGTGTGGATCTTGGGGCCTGAATCTCTCAGGTCCGGTAACGCTTGTTAGCGTGAAGCGCTCTACTGCGCTTCAGGGGCTTTCCGACTCAAATCGTCGGGACGCAAAAGGCGCGAAAGCCCCGTGAAAACAAATGCGGTAACACCGGGGCTGAAGCCCCGGCCTCCTAACAGCTTGTTGAAAAACGCGTCTGCTCCTGTCATTCCGAGCGAAGTGAGGAATCTCTCTTCACCAAAGGCTAGGGAAAAGAGGGATTCCTCGTCGCTCCGCTCCTCGGAATGACAAGCTCGCGAGGTTTTTCCACAAGATCCTAAACAGACATGCTACGAACTTTCCGGACATCCCGCTAGGACTTGAGCTCCAAGCCCGTAATGCGAATGCCGCAGTGGTGGACCTTATAGCGGCGATTCACGGAAATCAAGAGGGCGGTGACGCTCTCGACGACGCGCGACATTTCCAACGGACCGGCATCAATCGGACGCAGGCCGGGAATCAGCTTGACCAGCGGGAACAGGGTCTGCTTGGCGGCCGCATCGTCTCCGCACACCAGGATGTCGCAGTCCGGCGTCAGGGAAAGATCCTGCAAGGCCTCCGCCGAGACGTTGTGGAAGGCCGACAACACCGGCGTCGCGGCGGGCACGATCTCACGGGCCACCGCGGCGGCCGATCCTTGCCAAAGTCCCAGCAGGCGCGTGGGCTTGCCGCCCAGGGCCGCGGCGAGGGGAACGGTGGTGTCGACCAGAATCGCGCCCTGCAAGGAGTCGCGAATGCTTTTGAGGATGTCGGCCTGCGCCGCCAAGGGGACCGCCAAGACGACGATCGAAGCCTGTGCGGCGGCCTGCGGGTTCTGGAGTCCGCTGACGGAAATGGCGGCCGATGCGGTCGGCGCGTGTGCTTTCAGCGCGTCCTCGACGCGCCGCGCGGCATCCTGAGCCTTTTTTTCATCGCGGGAGCCGATTACCACCTGAGCTCCGGCCTGCGCCCAGCGCAGGGCCAGTCCAAAACCCAGGTCGCCCGTTCCTCCGATGATGGCAATCTTGTCTCTTTCCATGGTCCCTCCCGATCCGTCTCGTCAATCACTCCCGCAAGAACGGCGTCGCCTCTTTCAGAACGATGTCCAGCCGATCGTGGTGCACCCAATGTCCCGCGTTGGGCACCTGGACGAGGCGGCAATTGCGAATGGCCTGGGTGCGCGGATCGGCATCCGGCACGGGTAAATAGCTCTCCAGCCCGCTGAAGAGCAGCGTCGGACAACTGATGTGCCGGTAGATTTCCACCGCGTCCTCGACGTCGTAGCCGTAGGGAGCCACAGCGCGCAGATAATGGTCGAACTTCCACACCAGCGATCCGTCGGGCTCCCAGTTGGTGCCGTGGAGCGTGAGGTGCTGCGCGACCTCATCGGAGAGGCGTGGGTTGGCTTCCTTCATGCGCGCCATGGCGGCGTTGAGCGTCGCATAACTCTTCGAGCGGTGTTTCTCCGCGTGGCGCACCGCCTCGATCCAATAGCGCAAGCGCTCCGGGACCGGCCCGAGCATGCGGGGCTCGTGTGGCGCCACGAACCCTTCGATCGATACCGCCTTGCAGACGCGATCCGGATACAATCCGGCGTAATGCAGCACGACGCTGCCGCCCAGCGAGTGGCCCATCAGGCGGATGGGGAATTCGGCGACGATATCCAGCAGCACCGACAAATCCAGAACATGCTCGGCAATGGTGTAGGTCGCCCCGGGTGCCCAGGCGCTGTTGCCGTGGCCGCGGAGATCGAGGGCGTAGACGTGATAGTGTTCGCGCAGCGATCGGGCCACCCAGTCCCAACTGCGGGCGTGATCGAGTCCGCCGTGCACGAGGACCAGCGATGGCTTGCCGTCCTGCCCGTAATCCCAGAATTGCAGCTTCAGGCGGTCGGAGTAGAAGAAGTGAGAGATCGGCTCCATGGCGCTCTAGAGCCTTTCCTGGAGATGCAGATCCAAGGCCGAGAGCAGGTGCCACACGGATGTTGGGGCATGATCCGCATGACCCTGTGCCAAGACGACGCGGTTCCCGAGTATCACGAGCGCTCCGAGGCACGAGCTGTGCCGGCGGTTTCAGAGTTGGACGTTTCATGATACATGGGAGGCTGGCCGGGATCCGGAACGATCTCGCCCGAAGATAGCAGCCGCAGGCCCGCGTCGATCTCGCGCCCGGCGGCCTGCACCAGAGCAGAGACGTTGGCGATGAACTGCGGGGTCGCTTCCGTCTGCGGGATGACCATGGCAATGCTGCCAATCACGATCCCGTCCGGGCCAAATACCGGCGCCGCGATGCCTACACGGCCACTATCAACTTCCCCGTGCGTCACGTACACACCCGCCTTACGGATCTGGCGAAGGGTTACCTTGATGCCTTCCCAGTCAGAGCCGAGGCCTGCTGCCGCGATCTCCCCGGCGTATTTCTCGAAAAACCATCGCGCTTGCCGGGAAGGAAGGTTGGCAAAAATAACCTTGGATGAGGCGCCCTGAAACATCGGCATGGGCCGGCCGCGCTCATAGCCGACGCTGATTTCGGGAAGAATCCTGGCTTCCTGGTGCACGCACATGACGCAATGGCGATAAATGCGGCACAAAACAGCCACGCCCAGGCTGCCCGAGCGAACCACCAGGCGCTCCATGGCAGGGCGGCCAACCTTAATGAGCGGATCGGTCAGCCGAATCTTGCGATCGTTCTCGATGACCGCCGGCCCCAGAATATATTTGCCGCCGGGAAACGGATCGAGCAGGCCGATCTTGCACAGATCTCGGAAGTATCGGTAGGCCGTGCTGATGGAAACACCGATTTCCTTGGCGGCCTCCTCCACGGTCCATTCAGACTTCTCCACCGTGAAGAGGCCGAGTACTCCGAGCAGTCGATTTGCGGTATTCACCTAGTTCCTCGTGTGCGAGTGCCTTGCACGGCTGCGCTGCGAGAGCCCGGGAATGGTTTTGAGGGTCTTTCTCATGGCGCACTAATGCTAGCACAGAATTATCTTCTTATGGTAGAAAATATGAATACGGCTATCCAAATTCGCGATATATGATAATCCAGTGTATTTTTGTCTTGACAGTTTTTACACGTTCGTTATAGTCTCGACGCTGTCGAAAGCTTGTAATGAGTCCGAATTCAGCTGCACTGAGGATCCGGTGAGCGCTTCGGGTACTGTGGGCAAAGTCAAATCGGCGGCAGAGGTGGTACAGGGGATCCCTTCCGGAGCCCACATCGCCTTGGGCGGATTTGCGATTGCCCGCAATGTGATTGCCGTGGTGCACGAATTAATCCGCCAGCAGAAGCGCGATCTCACGATTTCCCAGGGAGTGGTGGGGCTGGATACGGACCTGCTGGTGGGAGCCGGCCTGGTGAAGCACCTGATCATGGGCGGGGGTTCGCTGGACCGGTTTGGACCCGTCCCCTGCGTGAACCGCGCGCGGGAAACGAAGTCGCTGGTGTGTGAAGACTACACCAGCCTCTCGATGTGCTTCCGGTATCTGGCGGGAGCCCTGGGCCTTTCGTTTATCCCCATCAAATCGCTAATTGCCTCCGAGGTGTTGGAACGGCTGGAGGCGGGAGCGGGTGCGGGAGATGTGCAACGGATGAAGTGTCCGTTCACTGGGGAAGAGTATGTTGCCTTGCGGGCGCTGACGCCGGACGTGTCGCTGGTGCACGTGCAGGTGGCCGATCGGGAGGGGAACTGCCAGATTGACGGGCCGCGGTGGGAGAACGAGGAGCAGGCCAAGGCGGGGCGACGGCTGATCGTGGTGGCCGAGGAAATTGTATCCACCGAATACATTCAGCGCTCGCCGGAGCGGACGATCATACCGGGACACCGGGTGGAGGCCGTCATTCACCAGCCGTTCGGCGCCGTGCCCACGGCGGTGTTCCGCCGCTACGACTACGATGCGGAGCATTTGCGGCTGTACGTGGAGCACGCGCAGGAGCCGAAGCGGTATCAGGAGTATTTGAAGAAGTTTGTGTTCGATTGCCGGGATCATTCGGAGTATCTTGAAAAGCTCGGCGGCGCGAAGCGCATGGAACAGTTGAAGGCGGATCCGGTGCTGGGTTACTGACGGGAAGAAGCAGGCGAGCGGGAGAGATCGGGTGAGTTCGATGCAGGTGAGCGAAGGGACGAAAGGCAAGGAGCTGGTGCCGGGCATTCGCGCCACGGAAATCATGGCGGCGGCCGGGGCCAGAGAGCTGCGGGACGGCGAGGTGGTCATCGTCGGTCTGGGATTGCCCGAGGTGGCGACGGTGCTGGCCAAGCGCACGCACGCGCCGCGGCTCGCGGCTCTGCTCGAGGTGGGCGTGATGAACTCGGTCCCGAAGGATACGCCGGTGGGGCTGGCCGACTCGCGCATTTTTTACCGGGCTACGTGCTGGAGCGGTTTTCTGGATGTGATGGGCATGAATCTGCATCGGGGCGTGGTGGACGCCGGCTTTTTGGGGGCCTTGGAACTGGACCGGTTCGGCAACATCAACACGACGCTGCTGAAGCAGGAGTCCGGGAAGGTTCGCTATATCAATGGAAGCGCCGGGGGAAACGACGTGGCCTCGTTGGCCAAGCGAGTGATGGTGATCATGCGGCACGAAAAGAGAAAGCTTCCCCTGGCCGTGGCGCACCTGACGAGCCCGGGTTTTGTGGGCGGACGCAGCCGGCAAGAGTTGGGCTTGCGCGGGGGAGGGCCCTGGCGCGTGATCACTGATATGGCGGTTCTGGGGTTTGATTCGGTGACGCACTCCGCGGCGCTGGTTTCCTTGCATCCGGGGATTCGACTGGAAGAGTTGATCGAGAACACGGGATTTCCGTTGCACATCCCCAAGGAGGTTCCCGCGACGCCGCTTCCGACGGCGGAGGAATTGCGACTTTTGCGCGAAGAAATCGACCCGAAGCGGGTATATCTGAGGTGAGGGGCGGGCTACCAGAGCCCGTATTCCTATGGAAAGCGAGGAACGACCGTGGTCTATGACATCGAGCTCAACTCCGCCGCCCATTATCCGGTAGACGGAATCGTGGCATTGTCGCCGTTGATTGAACAGGCGGGTTTCAGCGCCTTCTGGAAGGGAGAATCGAACAGCACCGATCCTCTGGTGCTGCTCTCGGGCATCGCCGCGCGGACGAGCAAGCTCAAGCTCGGGACGGCCATTTACCACATCTACGGCCGCAGCGGGGTGACGCTGGGAATCCAATCGGCCACGTTGCAGGACCTGTCGGGAGGGAGGCTGCTTTTGGGGCTGGGCGTGGCGAACAAGACGATCGCCGCGTGGCACGGCGGCACGTTTGACCGGCCGCTGCGGCGCGCGAAGGAATACATCGAGATCGTTCGCAAGACGGCCGCCGGAGAGCGCGTGGAATACAAGGGAGAGATCTACACGACGGGCGAGCGTTTTCAGCTTGCGTGGAAGCCGTCGCATCCGTCGTTCCCGATTTACCTGGCGGGGTTGGGCCCGCAGATGACGCGGCTGGTGGGGCAGATTTCCGACGGGGTGTTCATCAATATGGCCACGCCGGCCAAGATTCGCGACATCGCCGATCGCGTTCGCGCGGGCGCGGTGGAGGCAGGCCGCGATCCCAGCAAGATCGACATCATTGCGAAAGTCCGCGTTTCGCTGCATCCGGACCGGGCCATGGCCCGGGGTCGGCTGCGGCAGGTGCTGACGTTTTACAACATCGCCGACCACTACAAAGACATGCTCATGGCGTCGGGATTCGAGGCGGAAGTGACCGCGGTCCAGGAGGCGTTCAAGGCGGGCGGATTCAAGGCCGCCAGCGCCAAGATCACGGATGCCTACATGGACAAGCTGCCGGTGATCCCGGCGACTTCGGTGAAGGAAATCAAGGAGCGGCTGCAACCGTTTGTGGAAGCGGGCGTGACGCGATTGATCGTGCCGTACGTGCCGGTGACCGAGCCGGTGATCGACGATGCCCGCAAGTTCGTGGAAGCGTGGGGAAATTCTTAGAACACTAAATCTTATTGGGAGGCTATCATGTGCGATTTTGCAGCGGATGGAGAGGCGGCCCGGCAACTTCTGGTGGGCCGGGTCCTGACGGTCGAGCGGGTTCGCCAGCTCAATGCCAAGGACTATTTTTACCAGATGTTGAAGGACAACCCGGAAATGCTGAAGATTTATCCGGGGATCGAGAACAAGCTGCTGCAAGGAGCGATCGACTGCCACATTCATGCCTTCCCGGACTTTGTGTATCGTTCGCAGGACATGATTCAGGTGGCGATCGATGCCTCCAAAGCGGGCATGCGCGCGCTGGCGTTCAAGGACCACTGGAACATCAGCTGCAACGCCGCCTACCTGGCCCAGCGGCACATCGACTACCTGATCGAAAAGGGAGAACTGTCGCACCGCGTGGAAGTCTACGGCGGATCGGGGACCTGTTTTGGAATGAACCCGGACGCCATCCGCGTGGCGCTGCAATATCCGAATTTCAAGATGATCTGGTTTCCCTCGTTCACGTCGTTCGGCTTCTGGCGGGGCGCCGGGCACCCGGAACGAGGCGGCGTGCGGCTGGTGAGCGAGTCGGGCCAGGTGTTGCCGGAAGTGATCGAGATCATGAAGATGGCCGCCGCCAAGAAGGTGGGCATTGGATTCGGGCATACCGACTTCCAGGAGCTGCTCCCGCTAGCCAAGATGGCGAAAGAACTCGGCGTGCGAGCCACGCTGGATCATCCGTTGCTCGAACTGAACAAGCTGCTGCTGGACGAAATGCTGGAGATCGCCGATCTGGGCGTGTACGTGGGGACCTACTGCCAGCCGATGATTCCCAGCCTGTACCAGCCGGTGGCCGATCCCATGGAGACGATCAACACCATCAAGGCCATCGGAGCCAAGCGGTGCATCATCGGCAGCGATTTCGGCCAAGTGCTGCACATGGACAGCATCGATGGAATGAGGGTGTTCATCCGCGCGCTGCTCGCGTTTGGCATCAAGGAGGAAGAGGTGCGCGTGATGCTGCAGGACAACCCAGCCAAGCTGATGTGGCTGGACTAAGCCCGGAACGCAGCGACAGGGATACGGAGGATACGAAATGGCACCTACGGCAGAAGATATTCGGGCAATTCGCGACAACGTGCGGGCGCTGTGCAAGGATTTTCCCGACACCTACTGGCGGGAGATCGACAAGAAAGAGGCCTATCCGGACGATTTCGTGAAGGCGCTCACCGACAGCGGGTATCTGGCCGCGCTGATTCCGGAAGAATACGGCGGCTCGGGACTTGGCATCACCGAGGCGGGCGTCATTCTCGAGGAGATCAATCATTCGGGCGGAGCCTCGGGCGCGTGCCACGCACAGATGTACACGATGGGCACGCTCCTGCGGCACGGCACTGAGGAGCAGAAGAAGCTGTATCTCCCGCAGATTGCGCAGGGCAAGCTTCGACTGCAGACCTTCGCTGTGACCGAACCGAATGCCGGCTCCGAAACCACGAAGATCGAGACGCGTGCGGAACGGAAGGGCGACAAGTACATCGTCAACGGGACGAAGATTTTCATCTCCCGTGCGAAGCAATCCGACCTGATGCTGCTGCTGGCCCGCACCACACCCTACGCCGACGTGAAGGATAAGACGGCGGGAATCTCGGTGTTCGTCGTGGACATGCGGCATCTGAAGGGTAATCTCCAAATTCGGCCGCTCGACATGATGGTCAATCACCACACGACCAGCATGTTCTTCGAGGACGTGGAGATTCCCGCGTCGAGCCTGATCGGTGAGGAAGGCAAGGGCTTCCGCTACATCATTGACGGGTGGAACGCGGAGCGCATCCTGGTCGCCTCCGAAGCGATCGGGGATGGCCATTGGTTCGTCGAACGCGCGTCTTCCTACGCGTCCGAGCGCGTCGTCTTCGGGAAGCCCATCGGAACCAATCAGGGCGTGCAGTTTCCGATTGCGAAGGCCTACGCGAACATCGAGGCGGCCGACTTGATGCGGTTCGATGCCGCATCGAAATTCGACCGCAAGGAGAAGTGCGGAGCTGAGGCGAACATGGCGAAGTACTTGGCCACCGAGGCCTCATGGGAAGCCGCCAACGCTTGCATGAACACCTATGGCGGCTACTCTTTTGCGCGCGATTACGACGTGGAGCGCAAGTTCCGCGAGACGCGTCTGCTCAGCATCGCGCCGGTGAACAACAACCTCATCCTGGCGTTTGTCGGCCAGAACGTGTTGAAGATGCCGAAGTCTTATTAGACGGAGGAAATCGGGAGCCGAGAAAGCGCAAGCCGGCTGCCTGGGGACGAGGAATCTGCATTCCGCGAGAAGCGAAGAAACAGCAGATCCCTCACCCCCGTCCGCAAAGGACGCGGCCGGGTTCGGGATGACAGCTCTTTGCTTTTCGACAGGTTGCTAGAGTGAGGGGCCTCGGGTGGAATACCGGCCGAGGCAAGCCTGGGCTGGGAGAAAGCGGCGGCGAGCCGCCGCACTCCACGAGAGGCTCGATCGGCGGAGGGTTTTCGACTCAGGACACTTGGTGGTGGATTCATAAATTCTAGATAGGGAAAGGCGCGGCAAAGCCATGGACCAGAAAAACGTGTTGTTGCGATCGTGGATGTTCGTCCCCGGGAATCGCCAGCGGATGCTGGAGAAGTCGCTAGGAACCGCGGTGGACGCGGTGATGATGGACATCGAAGACGGCGTGGCTCCGGCGGAGAAGGATACCGCCCGGCAACAAATCGCCGCGTGCCTCGACCAGGTGGCCGCACGCATCAAGGCCGAGGGGAAGGTGCGCACGCCGGCGCGGTTCGTGCGCATCAATGCCGTGGGACACGAACGCATGCGCGACGATTTGGCCTTGGTCCTGCGGCCGGGGCTGGAGGGCCTGGTCCTGCCGAAGCTGGAGAATCCCAGCCAGATCAAGACGGTCGAGGAAATCCTGGATCGCCGCGAAACCGAAGTAGGGCTCGCGAAGGGAAGCGTGCGCCTGCTGGTGGCCATCGAAAGCCCGCGGGGCATGTACAACGCGCTGGCCATCGCCAGCGCCTCGCCGCGCGTGATTGGGCTGATGTTCGGAGCGGAGGATTTTTCCAGGGAGTTGAGTCTGCCTCTGCGGCGCGAAGGCGAAGCTCGCGATCTGCTATACGCCCGCTCGGCGCTGGTGATGGCCGCAGCGTGCGCGCACGTGCAGGTCGTGGACGGCGTGTGGACGGATCTGCAAGACCCGGAAGGGCTGAAGGTATTCGCCAAGCAGTCGCGGCGGCTGGGTTTTTCGGGGATGTCGCTGATTCATCCCTCGCAGGCCGACGACGTGAATGCGGCGTTCACGCCCACGGCGGATGAGCTCGACTACGCCCGGCGCGTGCTGAAGGCGTTTGACGAGGCGCACGCGCGCGGCGAAGGGGCCGTGGCGTTTGGCGGCCAACTGCTCGATCTGCCGATTGTGGACCGTGCGCGGCAAACGCTGGATCTGGCAAAATCGCTGGGCGTCGCCTCTGCATAGGCCGTTCAGGGGATTTGTGGCGCGAGGACGTTTTATTTCTAGGTAAATTCATTCCATCAATGCATTAAGGAGGGATCAAAATGGCAGTCAAACCGGGTTGGGAAGGCCGTTTCTTTGAAGATTTCGAAGTGGGGGACGTGTACCGCTGCCGCCTGGGGCGGACGGTGACGGAAAACGACAACATCTGGTTCACGCTGCTGACCAACAACACCAACCAGATCCACTTCAACACGGAATACGCCAAGCGCACCGAGTTTGGGAAGTGCCTGATCAACAGCGCCCTCACGCTGGCCATCGTGGCCGGCCTGGGCGTGGCGGACGTCAGCGAAAACGGCTTTGCCCTGGGCTGGGACGAAATCAAGCTGCCCAACTCGCTGTTTGCCGGGGACACGCTCTACTCCGAATCCGAGGTGCTGGAGAAGCGGGAATCGAAATCGAAGCCGCAGTGGGGCATCGTAAAAGTGCGCACGCGGGGAATCCAGCAGGAAGGCAAGGTCGTCATCGACTACAGCCGCAGCGTGATGGTGTGGAAGCGGGCGCACGCGCCAAAGAAAGACATGTTTCCGGAGGCTCGTTCCTGATGGCGGAGGCCCAGCCCAAGAAGGAGGAGGCCCTGGCGCTTTCCGGCGTGCGCGTGCTGGCGCTGGAAGCGTCGGTGTCCGGGCCGCATTGCACGAAAATGCTGGCGGACATGGGCGCGGAGGTCGTCAAGATCGAAAAGCCGGGGACCGGCGATTTGATTCGCGCATGGGACTCCGTGGTGCACGGCCTGTCGTCGGGGTTCGTTTGGCTCAACGGCAACAAGCGCAGCTTTGCGGTGGACATCAAGAAGCCCGCGGGTCTACAAGCGGTCCGGCGCCTGGCCGAGCGCGTGGATGTGCTCCTCGAGAATTTTGCGCCGGGAGTGGCCGGCCGGCTGGGCTTGGGAGCCGAGGAACTCTGCGCGCGGAATCCGCGGCTGATCTATTGTTCTCTTTCGGGCTACGGGCAGGACGGTCCTTACCGGGACGTGAAGGCCTACGACCTGCTGATCCAGGGCGAGGCCGGGATTATCGCCACGACGGGTTATCCGGACAAGCCGGCCAAAGTAGGAGTGCCGATCACCGACCTGTCTTCGTCGATGTACGCGGCCGTGGGAATTCTGCTGGCCCTGTATCAGAGGGAAAAGACCGGGCGCGGGCAGGTGATCGATATTTCGATGTTTGAATCCGCGCTCGCCTGGCTGGGATATTTTCCGCACCACTATTGGCATCGCGGGGAAGAGCCCGCCCGCGTGGGCATGCGCCATCATTACATCGTGCCCTATGGGCCGTACCTGGCCGGCGACGGAGTGTACGTGAACCTCGCGGTGGCCACGCCGCAGGATTGGGAGATTTTCTGCCGGAAGGTGATCGAGCGGCCCGACCTGCTGGAAGATGCGCGGTTTCGCAAGGCGCCCGACCGCCGGCAGAATCGCGCGGTTCTGGAAGAGATGATCGAGAAGATGTTCCTGGAGCGGCCGCACGAGGAATGGCTGCGCCGCCTGCGTGACGCCCAGTTGCCGCACGGAAAGGTCAACGGGATTGGCGAGGTGTTGGCCCACCCGCAGGTGATCGCGCGGAAAATGATCCGGGAGATGGAGTCGCCGGTGGGGCGCGTGCCCGTGATGGGAAGCCCGCTGCGGCTGTCCGACAGCCCCGTGCGCTTCGATCCGATTCCCGCCCTGGGACAGGACACCGAGCCGATTCTCCGGGAACTCGGCTACGGCGACGCCGAAATCGCGGCACTCCGCCGCGATCAAGTCATCTGATGGGCCGGTTCCGGACTTGTTTCCGGATTGGCGACGATAGGCGCGGTAAACGAAAGGTGTCTGTCTCGCCGAGACTATCAATCAGATCCTTGCCGACCGACGCCATAGGACTTCAAGACATCGTGCAGGGTCACGATGCCTTCCAGTTTGTGCACGTCGGCGCGGCTGACTACCGGCAGGGCGTCCAGTCGGGCCACCCCCATCCGCTCGAGCGCAAAATGAAACGACTGATCCGCGTGCACATGGGGAAAATCACGTGAGTCAACCATCTCAGCCAGCCGTTTCGTAGCGGCGCCTTCGGCCAGGGCGTGCTGGAGACTGCTCCAGCTAACCATGCCGACCACTCCGCGCTCATCGGTCACGGGCCAACTGCGATACCGGCTCGATTGTGTTTTGGCGAGAGCCTCCTCGACGGTCATCCGCGCGGCAAGAATCTCGGTGGCCGCGCGGATGGCTTGGATCACCTGGCGTTGCCCCTGCTCCTGACGTGTTTCGGCGCTTGGTAAATGAATGCCGTCCTGACGCGCCAAGACTTCGTAGATGGGCTGGCGTTGCAGGCGTGAGGAGATGAAGAAGCTGACCAAATTGGAAATCATCAGGGGAACGATGACCGCGTAGTCGCGGGTGATCTCGAAAATCATGACGACGGACGTCATCGGGGCGCGCACAATGCCGGCAAACGCTGTTCCCATGCCGACGAGGGCATAGGCACCAGGATTGGCGACGTGAGCTGGCGATAGGCCGTGCGCCACGTGGCCCACGATCCCGCCCAGCATCGCGCCCATAAACAGGCTCGGTCCGAATATGCCGCCGGCGTTGCCCGAAGCATAGCTGGTGGTCACAGCCAGAAGCTTGAGGATCAGCAGCAGAACCATCAGCCTTACCGCCATCTCGCCGTTCAAGGCTCCGCCGACATGCTTGTAGCCTACACCGAGCACTTGAGGCACAAACCAGCCCATGATCCCAACCACCAAGCCGCCTGCGAGCGGCTGGAACCAAACGGTTTTTCGGGGGAATTGCTGAAAGCGCTCGCGCATACCGAGAAGGAGCTTCGTAAAAGCCACTGACAGCAGCCCCCCGGCCACTCCTAGGACGGCATACACCACCAACTCCACCGGACTCACCAGTTGGTATTGCGGCATCTGAAAAAGAGGGTCGTTTCCAAGCAACAGGCGGAGCACCGCCCAGGAAGTAGCGGAGGCTAGAACGACCGACCCCAGCACCGGCGCATGAAGATCGCCGACGACTTCCTCGAGAGCGAACAGCACGGCCGCGAGAGGCGTATTGAACGCAGCCGCGATCGCTGCCGCTGCTCCCACCGGCAGGAGCGCCTTCACTTTTTCGGGCCGCAGGCCCAGCTTTTGACCCAGCACGGACGCCAGTCCCGCGCCCACCTGCACGGCCGGGCCCTCGCGTCCCAGGGGGATTCCGCTGGCCAATGTCGCTGAGGTGCAAAAGAATTTCCCGAAAACCGTGCCCAACGTGATGCGGCCTTCCCGGGCGTACAAGGCCGCTTTTGTTTGCGGCACGCCACTGCCGCGAGCATCGGGAAAGTAGCGGGACAGCAGGTAACCCATCCCCAGAGAACCGATCATCGGAACCAGCAGCCGGCGCCAGGCGGCACCACCGGCAGGGTAAAGTCGCGCGCCAAATCGCTCGGTGAGCAGAATAAAAGCGACCACGATGGCGCCCACGAATGCGCCGATTAGCAGCGTCAGGACCAGGAAGACTTGCTCTTCACGCTCCTGCAAAAGCGAAGCCCACTGTCGTTGCGGTGCCTTCCACCAAGCTGCGCTGGATGGCCTTTCGGCTTCCTTCATTCCCGGTGGTCCTCCATGCATTAGCATATCTCATTGGCGATGCAGGATGGCGGCCAGAGGTTCACCGGGAATGTCCCGGGGCCACGCTTCGCGGGTCAGACGGCGGCGAGGGACTGCTCGAATTCCTCCAGCAGGTCGCGCCAATGTTCAATGCCGATGGAGACGCGCACCAGGCCGTCGGTGATGCCAGCGGTGGCGGATTCCTGTTCGGTGAAGCCGGAATGCGTGGTGGTCTTGGGATGGCAGGCCAGGGTTTCCACGCCTCCGAGCGAGACGGCATTGCGCGCGATGTGGAGGTTCCGCAGAAAGTCGAAGGCCGCCTTCTTGCCGCCCAGCAGTTCGATGGAAAACATCGCGCCAGGGAAATCACACTGCTCGGCGAAAATGCGCTTCTGCTCCGGATCGGTGAAAAGCGTCGGGTAGAGCACGCGCTTTAGCTTGGGATGCTGTGCCAGGCGTTCGGCGATGCGCTGGGCGTTTTTGCTGGCGCGGTTCATGCGCAGGTGCACGGTGGGCAGGCGGCCGCCCAGCATCCAGCACTCGTCCGGCTGGAGAATGTTGCCGAAAAGCCCGCGCGCCGGCCGGATCTTGCGAATTAGCTCCGGGTCCGCCGCCAGCACGATTCCCGCCAGCATGTCGCTGAAGCCCGAAAGATATTTCGTTCCGGAATAAACCACCAGGTCCGCTCCCAGCGAAAGCGGATGCTGAAAGGTGGGGCCAAGCAGCGTGTTGTCGACGAGCACCGGGGGACGCGCTTCGCCGGGCGAAAGTTTGCGGGCTGCGGCGGCTTTGCAGGCCTGGCGGATGTCGGTCATCACGAGCGTGGGATTGGCGGGGGTTTCCAGCAGCACGGCGCCGAGGTCCTTGGTGGAGTGGATGGCGCCGGCGAGCAGATCGCCGCGGCCCGACAGCACGGGAATGCCGGTCACGCCCCATTTCGACAAATAGTCCTGAATGAAATGCTGCGTGCCGCCGTAGATCGGAACGGTGTAGACGACCGATTGTCCCGGACGCAGGAGAGCCAGGAGCGAGGTCATGATGGCGGCCATGCCGGAATTGAAGGCCAGCGCGGCATGCGCGCCCGGCTCGAGATTCAGAATCTGTTCTTCAAGGATCTGGGCGTTCGGGTGGTTGAAGCGCGCGTAGATCAGGTTGGTGCTCTCTCCCGCGGCGACTTGGGCGCGGCCGGTGGCGATGTCAAACGAGCGCTCGGCGGCCTCCGGGCTGGGGAACACATAGGTCGAGCTGCGAAAGACGGCGGGGCGCGCCGAGCCGACCGAGAGCCGTGGATCGTAACCTTCCGTCAGTACTTTCGTCGTAGGTCTTAAGGGATGAGGATCGTGGTGATGGCCAGAACTCATGGTGAAGGCACCTCTCCCTGCTTATACCCTCATTCGCCGGGGAGGGTGGCCAAAATCAGCCGGGGGATTATCGGACATGGCACGGGCGCGGGAAGCGAAATGGCGGGTGCTGGTGGGCTGGATGCGGGCACGGTCCCGCATGATCCGCGGGATGTCCCTACGGGCAAACTGTCAGAAATAGCATCGCTGGTGGATCAACGGCTACGGGTGGTTCTGTTGAACTTGTGGTGAGAAATTCG
This sequence comes from Terriglobia bacterium, assembly GCA_020072765.1. Lineage (GTDB taxonomy): Bacteria > Acidobacteriota > Terriglobia > Acidiferrales > UBA7541 > Palsa-295. The sequence goes on along the minus strand of JAIQGD010000001.1, from coordinate 112,178 downwards.
GGCTCGTAGAAAGGTCGCATTCGGCGAGCCATCGGGCGGTGGCGGAATCGGGGCGGAGCCGGTCGGCCAGCTGCCGCAGATCCTCCAGTTCATCAATATCCAATTCCAGGCGCGGGTTTCGCAGGACGCGGATGAGAACCGCCGGCGAACGCAGCAGGGCGTTGGTGCCTGTGCCGTCGCTGGAAGGAACGAGCACAGCGGTGGGCGCGGCTTCCAAGTTCGCGAAGACCGACTCGATGTCCGCGGGTTCGACCAACGGCAGATCGACGGGCAGGCGAAGAAGAGCTTCCACGCCCTGCTCGGCGCAGTAGCGCGCTCCGGCGTCCACCGAGTCGCTTTCCGATGTCTGGTGAGATTCGACGATCGTTTCCCAGCCGAGTGCTTCCGCCCGCGTGAGAGCGCCCGGTTCTTTGCTGATGACGAACACGCGGTCGGCGCAGCGCGTGGCGGCCACGACGCGGAAGAAATCCTCACACATGGCTTCGGCGAGGGCGGCGCGTTCGGCGGGAGGGAAATGCGGAGCCAGACGCTTCTTGGCCTCGCGGAATTCTTTCACAGGTATCAGGATGGCCTTCATGCCGAAACTCCCGTAGCTTGGTTTGCGGAGAAGCGCAGAATTTCGCGCGCGAGGCGTTCTTTGTCATCCAGCGTGCGCATCACCGTTGGGTAGACCAGGGCCTTCATGCCCAGGGATTCGATCATGGCGCTTTGCGCGCTATCGACGGGATCGATCACCAACGTGGCGCAAATGTCCTGATACATCCGCGCGACGCCGCAGGCGGAAACTTCCAGTCCCAATTGCGCGAGCATCCGGTCGGACGGCCCTTTCAAGGATTTGCCGCCCACGATGGGGCAGACGGCGAGAACATTCCGGCGGCGCTTGCGCAGGGCTTCGCGCACGCCCGGGACCGCGAGAATGGGCCCCACGCTGATCAGCGGATTGCTCGGGCAGAGGATGATGCTTGAAGCGCGCTCGATCGATTCAAGGACGCCGGGGGCCGGCCGCGCGTGTTCGATGCCGTCGAACGAGATGGCTCGAACGACCGGCTCGGCGCGGCGCTCGACCAGGTATTCCTGAAAATGAAGTCGCCCGAGTTCAGTTTCGATGATCGTGGGTACGGGCTGGTCGCTCATGGGGAGGATGGTTGATGCGACACCCAGCGATTGCCGGATGGATTCGGCCACCTCCGAGAGCCGCGACCCGGCGCGGAGCAGGGCGGTGCGATGGATGTGCGTGGCCAGATCGCGGTCGCCGAGATGGAACCATCCGGGGCGGCCGTAAACCGCGAGCTGGTCGAGGGTGCGAAAGGTTTCATCGGGGAAGCCCCAGCCGGTGTCGGGATTCACCAAACCGGCCAGCGTATAGGTGACGATATCGAGATCGGGAGAGATCGAAAGGCCGTGCAGAACGATGTCGTCGCCGGTGTTGACGATGACGGTCAGCTCGCGCGGGTCCATCGCGCGGCTGAGCCCCAACAACAGCTTCGACGCGCCAATGCCCCCGGCCAGTGCGACGATCGCCATCAGTAGCCCACTTGCTCCGCAGGCGCGGGAGTTTCGGCCTGCGCCGGGATGCGCTCCAGCGGCAAGAACTCGCCGGCGTCCGCGTGTTCGAACACCTTGCGGATCTTATAGGTTGTGGTGCGCTCGGCGGGCGTGCGGTGAATCGTCCGGATCAGCGCGCGGAGTTCGCCGGGCGAGACATACTCGCCGAAGGTGGCGCCCGCGGATTTGGAGATGCTTTCCTCCATCAGCGTGCCGCCAAAATCGTTTGCGCCGGCTTCAAGGCAGGCCAGGGCGCCTTCAAAACCGAGTTTGACCCAAGACACCTGGATATTGGAAATGTGGCCGTGCAAAAGGATGCGCGCCAGCGCGTGCACCAGCAGGTGCTCGGCAAGCGAACTTCCGGCGCGCGCGCGGCCGGAGCGGAACAGCCGGGTCTGGGAATGGATGAAGCCCAAGGGGACGAATTCCGTGAATCCGCCGGTGTCCATTTGAATTTGGCGGAGCAGGAGCAGATGGCGCACCCAGTGGTGCGGCTGCTCGGCGTGGCCGTACATCATGGTGGAAGTCGAGGGAATGCCCAGCGCATGCGCCGCGCGAATCACCTCGATCCACTGGGGGACCTTCAGTTTGTTGGGGCTCAGGAGCCGGCGCAGGTCGTCGTCGAGGATTTCCGCCGCGGTTCCCGGGATGCTGCCGAGTCCGGCTTCCTTGAGCATGCGGAGGTAGTCGGGCAGGGCCATGCCCGTCTTTTCGACGCCGTACATGATTTCCATGGGCGAATAGGCGTGCAGATGCAGGTCCGGCAGGCGCGATTTGATGGCGCGCAGAAGCTCGGCGTAATAGTTGCCGTCGAGCGAGCGGGGCAGGCCGCCCTGGATGCACACTTCGGTGGCGCCGCGCTCAACCGCCTCGGCGGCTTTGGCGGCGAGCGATTCGGGCGAATGAAAATAGGCGTCGGGGGCATGCGGGCCGCGGCCGAATCCGCAAAACGCGCAGCCCACGATGCAGACATTGGTGAAGTTCAGGTTGCGGTTCACGATGTAGGTGACGCGGTCGCCCACCACACGGCGGCGGAGCTCGTCGGCAATCTTGACCACGGCGCGAAGGTCGTCTCCGCTGGCGCTGGCCAATACGAGGCCTTCTTCGAACGTCAGATCCTTTCCGTTGAGCGATGTTTCGAGAGCGCGGGCGACGGCCGGAGTGGCGGCGTTGAGCGCCTGCTCCCAGGGAACGTCTTGCCAGCGGGAATGGAATGCCTTCAGCATGGGTCACACTTCCGATTGGGCATAGCCGTCCTGTGCCCGGAATGGTTGCAAATGAGATTGAACGCGCGCGGCGATAAATTCCGGGCGCGACGAAAATTCAGGATAAATCGCCAGGCGCTCGCGCAGAACGAATCCCGCGGCGGAAGTTTTTTCAGTAAGCACGGGAATCTGCGGCCAGGCCGCCTCGGGATTGATGAAATCCCTGGTTACCGGAGAAATGCCGCCCCAGTCGTTGATCCCCGCGCCAAGCAGCACGGGGTAATCGTGCGAGAGGAGGTTGGGCGGAGATTGCAGATTCATTTCGCCGCCGAAAATCAGCCGGGCGATGGCGAGCGTCCTCAGCAAATCCTCGGTCGAAGGCTCCGGCGCCAGCGACATGCGCGTCCCCGGCTTGGTGCGAAACGGCTGGACGATCACTTCCTGGATGTGGCCATAGGTCTCGTGGAGGCGGCGGATGGCGAGCAGGGAATCGACGCGCTCTTCGAGCGTTTCGCCGATGCCGATGAGGAGGCCCGTCGTAAAGGCAATCGACAGTTGCCCGGCGTCTTCGAGGGTTCGCAAGCGAAGCGAGGGGACTTTGTCCGGAGCCTTCCAGTGCGGCCCTTGGGCGCGTGCCAGCCGGGGGCTGGCGGTTTCGAGCATCAGCCCCATGCTGACATTCGATTCCCGCAGCGTGCGAAGATCGGCGGCGCTCATCAGGCCGGGATTGCAGTGCGGGAGCAGGCCGGTTTCGTCGAGGACAAGCTGCGTCATCGCGGCGAGATAATCGAGCGTGCGATCGAAGCCCAGCTTTTTCAGGAACGCTTTGGCCTCGGGGAAGATGGCTTCCGGCTGATCGCCCAAGCTGAATAGAGCTTCCTTGCATCCCGCGCGACGCCCGGCTTCGGCCGCAGCCAGAACTTCGTCCGGCGTCATGTAGGGCGCTACGCCGGCTTCGGGGTCGGACCGGAAGGTGCAATAGCCGCAGTAGTCCCGGCAGAGATGCGTCAGGGGGATGAAGACCTTTTTTGAGAAGGTGACGGTGCGGCCCTTCGCCCGCTCGCGCACGGTTTGGGCGGTTTCGAGCAGGGCAGCCAGCGGAGCGGTTTCAAGCAGCAGAAGGGCTTCTTCGCGGGAGGCGATTCGCCCCTGCGCGACACCTTCGAGAGCCGCTTCCACAGGGGAGGGAGCGGCTATCCCCGCGGTCCGTGCGCTCCCGTCTTGGCAATCAAGGGTCAATGTACACCGGCAAGGCCAAATCTTCACACGGGCACGAGCGTGCTCCGGTGCAAAGGAAAAGTGTAGCAGTTTTCCCGCGGCAAAGTCACACGGCAGGTTGAGTGCGGCTGCGCCGCCGAAAGGGTGCGGTTTTCTATACTGTTCGCCAGTGGTGATACAATCCGTCCCGCCGCGATCCGTTGAGGTGGGCGGATGGCTTCGGCGCGTTTGCCCGTGATTCCTAGTGGCAAGCGCCGAGCGTGGGGACGGACGCTGGACGCCTGAGGAATCGAACGCCCGCGAGATTTCGGAAGGAGAACCTGGAATGCTGGAAGGCGTGTCGAGCAACCTGCCCATCCGAGTCGCGGTTAAACCCAAGGATACTCCCGCGCCGCGCATCGAGGCCGACATCTGCGTGGTGGGCGCTGGCATATCCGGCGTCTCCGCCGCTTTGGAGGCAGCCCGCCTGGGGCGCAGGGTGATTCTGGTCGATGGCCTGCCGAGCCTGGGAGGCCAGGCGGTCAACTCGATCATCGGCACGTTCTGCGGGCTGTTCTCGAACGCGCCCTCGCGGCGCCAGCTCACCCACGGGATTGCCGACGACATTCTCCGCGATCTGGGCGCGCAGGGGTCGGCCCACGTGATCGCAGGGGCGATGACGTCCACCGTCTACTACGACGAAGTGGCTCTGGGGCGGTGGGTGGAAAACGCGGTTCACAAGGCGGGGATCCAGGTGGTGCTCGGGGCGGTGCTGAGGGGGGCGCGGCTGGAAAATCGCCGGATCGCGGATCTGTCGGTGGCGACGCGGTACGGGGATTTGTCAATCCAAGCGACGGGTTACGTGGAAGCGACGGGAGACGCGGCGCTGGTCTGGCAGGCAGGACTGCCGTGCCGCGTGCCCGATCAACCCATTTACGGCTCGCAAATGGTGGTGCTCGAAAATCTGAATGAAGAGCACAAGCCGAGCCCGACGGATTACAGCGAGCGTCTGCGCAAAAAAGCGCGCGAATACGGGCTGGTCCGGCAGGATGGTTTTGCCTTCTTCTTCCCCAAGAGGGGAACGGCAGTCATCAATATGACGCACGTGCAGACCCCGCTCGATGCGGTGGGAGCCAGCGAGAAGGCCCTCGAAGGCAAGGAGCAGGCGGACCGTGTCGTCGGCTTTCTCAAGAGTGAATTTCCCGGCGCCTTTGGCCAGGCAACGGTGCGCGCTTATGGCCTGCCCGGAATTCGCCAGACACGCTGGATTGTCGGGCGACATCAGCTGACGGCGGACGAGGTGCGGGCGGGCACGCGCTTCAGCGACGCCATCGCGCGAACCGCCTGGCCGATCGAACTGCATCCCCAGCCGGAAGGCTATGTGTGGGAGCCCTTCGGAGAGGATCACGTTCACTACGTACCGATGGGCAGCCTTGTTCCAGCGGATGCGGACAACGTCGTGGCGGCGGGACGGTGTATTGATGGAGACGCGGCGGCGCTATCGAGCGTGCGCGTGATGGGGCCGTGCATCGCCATGGGAGCGGCGGCGGCGCACGCTCTGGATTTGGCGGGCAGCGGCAGCGTGCACGCGATCGACCTGGCGGCGCTGCTGCGCCGGGTGATCCGCAACGTCGAAGATTAGTAGCGCCCGGATCTTGCGGGCGATCGGAAGCGATGGCCAACATGAAACTAACGGATTCCGAAAAAGCGATGCTGGACGGAGGCGAGGGCCCGGCGGTCCAGAAGGCCATGGATCTGCTGGTCCGCTACGGCGAAGCGCTGGGCGCCGAACGCCTGGTGGACACCAACAACGTCTGCGGCGCGGCCACGGCGCCTTCGCCTTGGAAACTGGAGATCGCGAAAAAGCGAGGGGTGGAGCAGGGGCTGCACGCCGGTTTTTCCGAAATGAATCTCGATAGTGATGAAGTGATCGAGATGCCGCGCGTCAAGGTCTATACCTGCCAGCTGATCCAGCAGTTTGGTCCCGATACGGCGAGCCTGCACGAGGGGTCGCGCGAGATGCTCGAATTGCAGAAGCAGGCCGACAGCTTTTTCGGCGCGCGCGGCATGCACATCATGGCCACCTGCACGCCCTACCAGGTGGGCAATGTCCCCGTGAAGGGAGAGCATTGCGCCTGGATGGAATCCTCGGCGGTCATTTACTGCAATTCGGTCCTGGGCGCGCGGACCAACGCCGAGGGGACCGAGAGCACCGGAGCGGCCAGCCTGACAGGGAAGATTCCGTATTGGGGCTATCATCTGCCGGAAAACCGGTTCGGCACGCATCTGGTGGACGTGGATGTGCCGGTGGACGACATGATGGATTGGGGATTGCTCGGCTACTACGTTGGGGAGATCGTTCAGGATGAAATTCCCGTGCTCCGCGGGCAGATGTCGCAGCCCGAACTCATCAAGCTGAAACATTTCGGGGCGGCGGCGTCCTCGTCGGGAGGCGTCGAGATGTACCACATTCCGGGCGTTACGCCGGAAGCTCCGACGGTCGAGGTGGCCCTGGGCCCTCGCCGTGGAGTGCAGACGCTCACGTACGGCAAGCGGGAGCGGCGGATCGCGTACGAGAATCTGAACTCCACGGCCAAGGACCGCAAGGTGGATTTCATTATGCTGGGCTGTCCGCACGACACGATCGAGCAGATTTGGCAGGCCGCCCGTTTGCTGGAAGGGAAGCGGCTGCACGCGGGCACGGAACTCTGGATTCACACGCCGCGCGCGCTGCGGGAACTCGCCGATCGCTGTGGCTATACGAAAATTGTGGAAGAGGCGGGCGGCCACATTGTGAGCGACTCGTGTCCCGCGATTTCGCGCATGATGCCGCGGGGCACGCGCGTGGTCGCCACGGATTCCGCCAAGCAGGCCCACTACCTGCCGGCGATCACCGGGGTGCAGGCATGGTTCGGATCGCTGCAGAACTGCATCGACGCCGCACTGACGGGGACTTGGTCGGGAGGCCTGGACTGACATGATTGTCTTGCATGGACGAAAAGTCGTTGGTGGTGCAGTGCAGGGGGAGGCCTTGGTCACCACGCAAACCATTTCCGGCTGGGGAGGAATCGATCCGCAGACGGGCACGATCATTGAAATGCGGCACGAATTGCGAGGGCAGAGTTTCAAGGGGAAAATCCTTGTTTTCCCGGGAGCGAAAGGGTCATCCGGCTGGTCCTCGTTCTTCCACCGGGCGCGCCTGGCGGGCGCGGCGCCGAGCGGCATGATCTTCAAGAAGATGACCACGAAAGTGGCGCTGGGCGCCGTGGTGACGCATGCGCCGGCCATCACGGATCTGGACCAGGACCCGCTGAAAGTCATCGAGACCGGCGACTGGATCGAAATGGATGCGGATCAGGGAATCGTGAAGGTGATGAAGCGGCAGGAACGATCCCGGGGCTGAAGGAAACGGCATGGCCGATCGTCAGACCACTGACATTTCGGAAATCATCGAGAAGCAAAGGCTCACGGCGTTTGTCATCCGGCTCGTTCTCCTGTCCTGGATCGTGGTGTTTTTCGATGGATTCGACATGAACGTGATTGCGTTCGTGGCCCCGGATCTTTCCTCCCTGCTCCATCTCAACCGGCTCATGCTGGCCAAGGTGTTCAGCACGGGGCTGTTCGGCACGATGATCGGCGGGTTCGTGTTCGGTTATCTGGGGGATCGCATCGGGCGGCGTCCTTCGATCATCCTGGCAACGGCATCCTTCGGCGTGCTGACGTTCGGACTGGTTCTGCCGCACACCTACGGGCAACTGCTGGCCTTGCGGCTCATTCAAGGCATCGCCATCGGCGGGCTGCTCCCGCTTTGCTGGGTCCTGAACATCGAATACGTGCCGCGGCGTTACCGGTCGACGGTGGTGACCCTGATCATGCTCGGCTACACGATCGGCAACAGCTTCGCAGGGCCGTTCACCGTTTGGATGGTTCCCCGCCACGGCTGGCAGTCGGTTTTTATCTTCGGCGGTTGCGCGGCCCTTCTGGCTACCGGGTTTCTGGTTCTCTTCCTGCCCGAATCGATCCGGTACCTCACGACGAAAAACAAGCGACCGGAGCTGGTTGCCAAGATTGTGCGGCGTCTGGCGCCGGCGAGACCGGTGGACCGGGCGGATCGATTCGTTGTCTCCGACGAGACCGGGCGGGGCGGCGAAGGCTTTTCCGTATCCATGCTCTTCCGCAACGAATTGCGCTGGATCACGCCGCTGCTGTGGACCGCCTACATGGCGAGTTCGGTCGCCGTATTTTTCGGCAACACCTGGGGGCCGACGGTTCTTCAGACGCTGGGATTTAGCCGGTCGACAGCGGCTCTGGCCGTGGCGGTGAATTCGCTGGGCGGCGCGCTGGGCGGACTGCTGTTGATGCGCTTCACCGACACGCGCGGAGCGATCAGCATCGCGGCGCTTCCCGTAGTGTCGGTGCCGATCCTGCTGACGCTGGGATTGACGAACCTCACGGGAAGCGCCTTTCTAGTGCTGAATTTCTTCAGCACCATGTTCATCGTGGGCACCCACTTTGGCATGCATAGCATCGCCGGCATCTTTTATCCCAGCGCCTATCGCGCCAATGGAGCCGGCTGGGCGACTTCGGTGGCTAAGGTGGGGTCGATCCTTGGGCCGCTGATTCCGGGGATGGTGTTGTCATCGCGCCTGCCGGTGAAAGCCATCTTCACGATTTTCGCGGTGTGTCCCTGCGTCGTGGGTATCGCGGTGGTGAGCATCGGTGTGCTGCAGCGGCGCATGTCGCGCCGCGACGCGGGACTGCAGGGCGCCCACTCCGTGGCATCGCTGGCCGCCGAAGGCGCCCCGCCTGAGTGAGTTGCGGGCGGCCGATTGGTACTGGGCCGCCAACAATTGTTTTTCTTCCGAGAGCCTCATCTGAGCCCCCTGGTAGCCGTCGTGCACCCCGTCACTGCCGGGCACTGCGCGGAGTGTCACACGCGCGTGTGACCGCCATCACTGTAGTTTCTGTTCCCGTTTGCGATGGTACAGCTACAGCGCTGGACCTGGGATTTCTTGTCGACGAGGCTGCAGGATAGGGCCAAGTGACCGAGTCACCGTGGCCAGCGCTGACACGCATGGAAAGCGAGGAGAGAAAGTCATGGTGGAAAAATCGACGGGGGTTCAACTTGCCAAGGAGCCAACGACGCTGACGCCGCTCACGTTCGAGGGTATTTTCGAGCGCATGGATGCGGTGTTCGATACGATCTCGCGCCGAGCGTACGATATTTTCGAACGAAACGGCCGCCTGCTGGGCCGCGACTGGGAGGATTGGTTCCAGGCGGAGCGGGAACTGTTTCACCCGGTTCACATCCATGTTGCGGAATCGGATGATGCCTTGGCCGTCAAAGCCGAGGTGCCGGGTTTCAGCGAGAAGGAGCTGGAGATCAACGTCGAGCCGCGACGGATCATCATTACCGGGAAGCGAGAGTCCGCCAAGGAAGAGAAGAAGGGCAAGACGGTTTACTGCGAGACGTGCTCGGACCAACTGATGAGGATCATTCATCTGCCGGCGGAAGTGGAGGCGGAGAAGGCTACCGCGACACTGAAGAACGGCATCCTGGAACTCAACATGCCGAAAACAGCCAAGGCCAAGGCACGCACGATTCGGATTCAGCCCAAGGCGGCCTGAAATCGGCAGCAATTCAGCCGGACGGGCAGGAGAAGCGGATTCGTGATGTGCCCGGCCCGTCCGACTCCGGCAATGGGCCGCTTCCAGCGGGTCCTGAGCCTTTTGCCGCAGCCAACCGTTGAGGGAGTTCATGAGGGAGGGCCCGCGAGCCGATTATTCTGGAAATGAGGAGACCAGTCATGAGAGTCGAAGAAGTGATGATGCGCACGCCGGCGTGTTGCAGTCCCGAGAGCAACTTGGGGACGGCAACGGAACTACTGTGGAGCCGCAATTGCGGCATCCTTCCCATCGTTGACGCACAACAAAAGGTGATCGGTGTCATTACCGATCGTGACTTGTGCATCGCGTTAGGGACGCGGAATCAGTTGGCTGGGCAAGTTCAGGTGGGTGAAGTGATGAGTCAAAACGTAGTTTCTTGCCGGCCAGAAGAAGATATCCACGCAGCCCTGGACACCATGGCCCGGAACCGGGTTCGGCGCCTGCCGGTTGTAAACAAGGAGGGCCGCTTGGAGGGGATTCTCTCGATGGACAATATCGTTCTGCATGCAGATGCGGCAGGAACAGGGAAGACGGCCGAGCTGGCCCCCCGAGACATTGTCGTCACGCTACAGAGGATCTATGGGCCGCGGGTTCCGCAGTTGGTGGAGACGCGCACGGCGACGGCTCGGTAGAGTGGGCGAGGCGGGCGCCGCGGGAACTCCGGTCCGTCCGTTGTTTCAGCAACCGCTTGCCGCAGCGCAGTAATGAGGATGTGTGCAGTGTAGCGGGCCCGGCGCGACAGATGGGCCCGCGGTAACATCGCATGAGCCGGGTTGTGGTTTGTCCGGCGGAAAGGTAGCGCCACCATGAACACGGAAACTCCAGCCACACCGGCACCCGGCACAATCGAGACATCGCAGTTCGCCGCGCTGACAGGCGGGCATGAGCCGCCGTGTATTTCGCTGTACGCGCCTGCCGGGACAGGATCCGCAAAGGGGGAGTTCGCACAGTTGCTGGAGCTATTGCGAACGGCCAAGGCTGGCTTGGCAGGCACGTCGATGACGATCGAGAAGGCCGAAGAGCAACTAAAGTCGCAGTGGCCTCTGGTGGAGCAAAACGCCGCGGCTCACAAGAATGCCCGGGGGCGCGCCATCTTTCTAGCGGGAAACTTCTTCGGTTGTCATCACCTGGCCGAGCCGGTCGCCGAGCGCGCTGTGATCGGGCGGGTATTTTTTGTGCGGCCGTTGCTGCCTGTGATGGGGGCCAGTGGGCACTTCTTCCTGCTGGCGGTGAGTCAAAAGCATGTGGCCCTATTTGAGGGCTCGCGGGACGGCATTCACAAACTCAATATCGAAATGGTTCCCGCAAGCCTCCACGAAGACCTGGAAGGCCAGGAATTCGAGAGGCAGTCTCAGTTTCATTCGGCCGCGCCCAAGAGCACCGGCAAGAGAGGATCGGTCTTCTACGGCACGGATATCAACCAGAAGGAAAGGATTCTTCACTTCCTCCGGACCGTCGACCGCACGGTGGCCCGAGTGCTGAAAGGGCAGTCAGCACCCCTGGTCGTGGCGGCCCTCGAGTATCTGTTCCCGCTGTATAAGACCGCGAACACCTACGCGCATCTTCTGGAGAACGGCATCGACGCGAACCCGGATATTCTTTCGCCGGACGCGCTCCATGCGGCCTCGTGGAAACTGGTCGAATCGCATCTGGAAGAGGCGAAAGTTTCGGCGCTCGACATGTACAGGAAACTCGTCAACACCGAGCGGACCTCCAGCAACCTGCGGGAAATCCTGGTGGCGGCGGAACGGGGCCGCGTCCGGTACCTATTCGTGCCGCCGGCGGGCGAGCAGTGGGGTTCGTTGGTCCTGCCGGAAACGGTGCATCTGCACAGAGGGGCAGAGCCTGGCGACGACGAACTGCTGAATCTGGCCGCCGTCCTGACCCTTCGCCACGAAGGGCCGGTCTACGTCGTCCCTCCGGAGGAACTACGGGAAGGAGCGTCGCTGGCCGCGGTATTCCGGTCTTGACGGGCATAGGGGGAGGATTCACGAGGCCCAGAGAGTTGAGTGTGCAAGGAGCACGTTCATGCCAGGCAAGCAGCTTTTGTTTCGATCGGCGGCCCGAGAGAAAGTGTTCCGGGGCGCGACGGCCATCACCGACGCTATTCGCATCACGCTGGGTCCTAAGTCGAAATGCGTGCTGATTCAGAAGAAGTGGGGCAAACCTGTTGTCTGCAATGACGGCGTGACGATTGCGAAAGAAGTGGAGCTGGAAAACGCCGAAGAGAACCTCGGCGCGCAGATGATTCGCGAGGCGGCGGAACGCACTGGCGACGTGGTTGGCGACGGCACCAGCACCTCCGCGATCCTGACCTGCGCGATTTTCGGAGAAGGGCTGCACAACATCGCCGCTGGCGCCAGCGCCGTGGATTTGAAGCGCGGCCTGGAGCGCGGTTTCCGCGCGGCCGTGCAGGAGCTCAAAGCCTTGGCGCGGCCAGTGACCAGCCGGCTGGAAAAGAGCCAGGTCGCCACGATCGCGGCTCACAACGACAGCTCCATCGGCGAAATGGTGGCCGATGCCGTCGAGAAGGTGGGGGCCGAGGGAGTGATCAGCGTCGAAGAAGCCAAGACCACCGAGACGACGCTGGACCTGGTGGAAGGGATGCAGTTCGATCGAGGGTACATCTCCCCGTACTTCATTACCGATGCCGCCAAGATGGAGGCCGTGCTCCTCGATCCGGTGATCCTGATCTGTGAAAAAAGAATCACGAATCTGCAGGACCTGCTGCCGCTGCTGGAAGAAATATCCAAGGCCGGAAAGTCCCTGGTCGTGATCGCCGAGGATGTCGACGGCGAGGCCCTGGCCACGCTGGTGGTGAACAAGGTGCGGGGATCGCTTGCTTCCGTCGCCGTAAAAGCGCCCGGCTTCGGTGACCGCCGGAAGGAGATGTTGCAGGACCTTGCGGTGCTGACGAGCGGACAGGTGATTGCCGAAGAACTCGGCATCAAGATGGAAAATGTAACGCTCGCACAGTTGGGAAGGGCCAAGCGAGTGGTCGTTGACCGGGACAAGACCACGATTGTGGAAGGCGCTGGCGCGAAGGAGTCCATCGAAGCCCGTTGCAACGATATTCGGAAGCAGATGCAAGATTGCAAGTCAGACTACGACCGGGAGAAATTGGAAGAAAGGCTCGCCAAGCTGGCTGGCGGAGTGGCCGTCATTCGCGTGGGAGCGCCGTCCGAGGCGGAAATGAAGAACCGGAAAGAAGCCTTCGAGGATGCCATCAGCGCCACCAAGGCGGCGGTGGCCGAAGGTCTAGTACCCGGGGGTGGGCTGGCCTTTCTGCGTGTGATTGAGGCCGTTGAGCGGGAGGAAGCTAACTGCGGCGGCGACGAACGCACCGGGCTCTCCATCCTGAAACGAGCCCTGGAGGCGCCCACACGACAGATCGCCGAGAATTCGGCGTTTGACGGGGGCGTGGTAGTCGACCGCATGCGGTCGGGCCAGGGAAACTATGGATTCGATGCGGCCCGGGGCCAATACGTCGATCTGGTCCAAGCAGGCATTATCGACCCCGCCAGAGTTGTGCGGGTGGCGCTGGAGAACGCCGTTTCTGTAGCCAGCGTCTTGCTATTGACCGAAGCCACCCTGACAGAAATCCCTGAAGAAAAGAAGGAGCATATTCCTCACGAAATGGCGGAAGCCTAGCAGGACTGAGGCATCTCCGTTCGAGCCATCTCACTTGTTTGGTTATATTCTTGGCTTCTCCCCGAAGTTCGAAGAGTCTTCCTTAAAGCGCTCTAATATATTGAACTCATGGTTTTGACTGGTGAGGGATTAGTCCGGAATTGATAGCAATCAAAAAGAGGAAAATCAACTCCGAAACGGTACTAGAACGTGGTGATAGACCGTCCCAAGACGATATTTCGTCCCAATTATGTTTGCCGAAACAATTGATTATTGCTGAAAATTCAATTTATCTGCCAATCTTCGTAATCACTTGGACATTTCCTACCTGACGGATCCGAATTGGTCATCACATTGCACTGTGACAATTGGACCAACAGAACATGCTCAAAATCACAACCAATGAACAAGCAGACGCGCTTGTACTGAAACTGGAAGGTGCGGTGAAGGGCCCCTGGGTGGACGAACTCAGCAAGGTCTGGCTCGGCACGGCCCGGCAGAACCTGGGTGAGAAGATTCTCGTCGATTTGCAAGGAGTGCGTTTTGTCGACTCGCGGGGGCAAGCCCTTCTTCTGCGAATGCAACAGGAAGGGGCGGCCTTTATCGAGCCTTCGGCGTTTCTGCGGTTTATTTTGGAACAAGGGGCCACGGGCGAAGCTCACTGAACGGCGAATGAGGAAGGAGACTGACATGCACGCGCCTTACGATTTGGATCTAGTGGAGAATTGCATGGCTTGCCATATGCGAAAAGAAGGCTTTTTCTGCCAGTTGCCCCACCCCGCGATGGACGCGCTGGGCAAGGTTACCTATGCCAGTGCGTATCCGGCTCGCGCCGTGCTGTTTGTGGAGGGGCAGTCGCCGCGCGGGGTCTATGTGCTCTGCAGGGGCCGCGTGAAATTGACGATGAACTCCGCGGAAGGGAAGACGCTGATCGTGCGCATCCGCGAATCGGGAGAAATCCTGGGGCTGCACGCCACGCTGTCGGGGCACCCCTACGAACTGACGGCCGAGGCTCTCCAGCCCTGCCAGATCGACTTTATCCGCCGCGACGACTTTCTGCGGCTGATGCGGGAACACCCGGTCGTGTCGTCCGCCGTCATCCGTCAGCTGAGCGAACGCTACCGCCAGGCCTGCCAGGAGATCCGCTATCTGGGGCTCTCGCGCACGGCTACGGAAAAGGTGGCCCAGTTTCTGCTGGAGTCGTCGGAACGCGCCCAGGAGACCAACCAGGGCAAACGCTTTCATCTGGGCCTGACGCACGAGGAAATTTCCCAGATGATCGGTATTTCGCGGGAGACCGTCACGCGCACGCTCTCGGACTTCAAAAACAAGAAGCTCATCCTTACCAGCGGGCCGGTCGTGCTGATTCGGAATGAGCCCGAATTGCGGGCTCTGGCGGTCGCGTAGCAATTCGGAAACCGAAAGTAGAGCGGCAGTGGTGGTTTTCATATAGCCAGCGGGAAGCCGGAGCGGCGGTTGCAGGGCGCTCGGGTTTCCCGCTGGCGTTGTTGCGTCCTACGGTGCGGGACCGGCCGGGTCACTTTGACGGAGTCGTCGCCCGAACCGGCGTGGCGCAGAGCTCCTCGACGGGTTGTCCGGATTTGTATTCCAGTTTTTGCGGGGGTTCGCACCCTTCTTCCCGGGTGAGCAGCAGGCTTGGCTTTCCGACCTCCTCTTTTTCCGCAGCCGCCGTGACGGGCACGAGCGCCTTCTTCATTTCCTCGAAGGCCGAGGTTTGCACAATCGCACTGGGTTTTGAGGGGAGGAAGAGGAGTTCGCGTTCGGTCTGCACCATCCTCTCGTAGAACGGAGGGTGCGTGCGGAACCAGCTCACGCTATTCACGTAGCCCTTTTCGGTGGCCATTTTGTCGAAGAAGCGGATAAATCCGGTCGTATCGTATCCCGCGTTCCAGGCGTACTGCACGCCGAGCTGATCGGCCTCCAGTTCGTAGTCGCGGCTCACGCCCAGCAGCTTCAAGTTAATCACGAGTCCCAGGCCGTAGAAGCCGTACTGCAGCGCGTAGTACAGGCCGATGCCGACGACGCCTCCGGTCAAGATAATCGCGGCCACCTGAGCGGCCTGGTACAAAATGCTGGCGATGGTGGCGCGCTTCATCAGTTTGGCGCTATGGCGCGCGGTATCGTGCGCGATTTCGTGCGCCAGCACGCCCGCCAACTCCGATTCGTCATCGGCGGCTTCGAGCAGGCCGCGCTCGATAAAGAGGTAGCCGCCGGGCAGCGCGAACGCGTTGATTTCGCGCGATTGCAAGACGCTGATGTGCAAGGGGACCTTGAGATCGGAATACTTCGCCACGCGCTGGCCGACCGAATTCACGTACGCCTGAATCGCCTTGTTTTCCAATTCCGGCGGCAACATGCCCGAGCGCTTCAATTCCTCGATGGCTTGCTGGCCGCGCTTGATATCATCCTGCTGCCCCGAGGCAATCTCGCGGAATCCGATGTCCTTCACGTCAGACCATCGGCGCTGCATGTATGCCCCGCTGCTGAGCTCCTGCTGCGCCTGGTGGTAGGCCGCCGGCCACTTTTGGATGAGGTCGAGCTTGGCATAGAGATTGTCGTACGCCGTGGGGATGGCGTGCCCGGCCAGGACGTCGGCTTCGCTTTTCAAAAAGCTGAGATTTTGAATGTTGCAGTGGAGTTGCTTCCGCTCGGTCTCGCCCAGGCTAGAGGTCTTTTTCTTCAGGTCCTTTTGCGCCGTTTTGATCTGGTTGTCATATTTCCTGGAGTGGTCCTTGAATCGATTCACGCAGAGCTTTTTTCCGCTTTCGAGTGCGTTCCGCTGGGCTTGAATCTCTCCCGCACCGAACTCCAGCTTGGGTGCAAGCTCGAACAGTTGCAGATAGGGCTTCTGCAGATATTCCCGGAGCGAGGTCGCCTCGGCGGGAGCTGTGGGAGGTGCATTGCGGCGAGGGCCGCTCTCGACAGGCAGGATGATGAGACATTCGCACAGGCAGATGGCCATGATGCGCCGGCCAAGTCCTCTCATGGTGTTTCTCCCTTCGTTGCATTCACCGCAGGCCGTGCAAGAGCTGGCATCGCGGTTGTCCTCATGTTCGGGCCCTATTTTCCGGAGGTCGTTTGGAAGCCGTGTAGCCTTCCCGCGCGTGGACTTCGACTTTGTGGCGCTTCCCCTTTTCGTCCACGACGGTCAGCGGCCGGCCATCTGCGCCCACCACTTGCACGGTCAACTTGTGATATTTGCCGTCCCGGGCCGGCTCGAGCGGCGAGAAGCCGAGGGCGTACTGATTGCGCAGGAAGCCGGTGACGCTTTTAAAGATGCTGGGGAGTTCGCCTTGGAAGCGAGGGAACCAGGCAAGCCCGCCAGTCAGCCTGGAAAACGTGTCGAGCTGATTTTTCGCCTGAAGATAGTTGAGTCCTCCCGCTTCGGACAGCCCGTATTCGCTCTCGGCCATGCCGATGCAGAAAACCGTGGCATCGCTTTCTTTGAGGCGCTTATAAGTGGCGTCGAGAGTATGTTCGCTGAACGTGTCGTAACCGGTGGTGATGAGCAGCACCGACTTCTTCCCCTGGATGGGCTGAAGACGGTCGAGTGTATCTATGACGGCATCAAACAGGTTGGTTTCGTGGAAGGGCGGGTACCCCAGGCTGTAGAGCGCGTCCTGGACCGCGGCTTTGTTGCGCGTGAAGTCCACACGGACGGCGGGGTTCATGTCATAGGTGACCAGCGCCACCCAGTCCTGGCTTTCCAAATGGCGGAGGAAGTCCGATCCCCAGGAAGCAGACTTATACGCGAAGTAATCGCTGGCCGCCTCACTGTATTCCAGCAGGAGAACAATGGTGATGGGCGCGTTCACGGGAGCGAACGTTGTGACTCGTTGTGGTTGCCCGTTGTCCAGGATGCGGAAGTTGTCCTTCTTCAGGGCCGTCAGCACGCGCCCCTTGTCGTCGGTGACCAGCACATCCACGGTCACCAGCGCCGACTCAACCGTGATTACGCTGGGTCTAGCCTGTTCATTGGGAAGAGGCGTTGGGACTGGTTGCTGTCCGGCCGGCCCGGAAGGTGGCTGAGGCCCGGACGGCGCCTGGGACACGGCAGTAGGGCGAGGTGATACTGCCGGCGGGGCCATGGCCAGCGTGGACAGGACAAGTCCTGCCATCAGGATCGCGCCTCTAGGCCGCATGGTTGCGGACCTCCCCCTAGCCTCCAAGTGCTTTTCCTATAACGTAATTTAACGGAGGGGGCACGCCGGCGGCTGTGACACGCGTCACCGCGACTTATACGACCCGTCATACTCCGGGAGATTTGCGGTCGGGAGTCTCCCGGCGAGAGGCGGAGACGCCGCGCGGAAGCCCTGTTTCTAGAAGTCTTTGAGCGCCTGGAGAGGAAGCGCGACGCGAATCGCGTTGAGAACGGCGAGCAAGTCGATGACCTCCTGCGCGATGACGCCTCCGATGGCCGGCAAGTGGCCCGTGGCGGCGACCAACATCCCGATAATGCTCAGAGCCATGCCGCCCACCGCGCTTTGCAGGGCAATCGAGCGCGCCCGGCGGCCAATGTGAATCAGTTCATCCACCTTGGCGAGGGAAGATTCGAGGACCACGGCGTCGGCGGCTTCCGCGGCAATTTCATTGGTCTGGCCGAAGGCCACGCCGATGGTCGCGGCCTGCATGGCGGGGGCATCGTTGATGCCGTCTCCCACGAACAGCGTCTTTTCCTTCCGGGTTTCCGCGCGGACAATCCGCACTTTGTCTTCCGGGCTTTTGTCGGCATGCACTTCCCGGATCCCTACCTGAGAGGCCAGGTAGCGAGCCTCTTCCAGGCGGTCGCCGGAGACCAACAGTACGCGCGCGACCCCGTGGTGGGGATGCAGGTGATCGAGAAAGACGCGCGTTTCCTTGCGCGGCTCGTCGCGAAAGCGGAGGACGGCGGCAATCCGGCCATTGATGAGCACAACACATTCCAGCCCCGGTCGAATCGGGGGAATGTTCAGGTCCTGCTGGCGCAACCGGCCTCGGGCCGTCAGGACAATCTCTTGGCGGCCGACGACCCCCCGGAGTCCCTGGCCGGGCGGCTCGGAGATCTCGGAAGCCGGTTCCAGGCGCAGGTTGGCGCGGGTTGCGGCGTCCAGGATGGCGCTCGACAGAGGATGTCTCGAGTAGCGTTCCAGACTGGCGGCGGCGCGCAGCACGTCATGTGATTCGAATCCGGCGGCACATTCGATTTCGGTGAGTTCTGGTTTGCCGTAAGTGAGCGTGCCTGTTTTATCGAAGATAAACGTCCGGCACGCGTCGATCTGTTCGAGGACGGCGGGATTCTTGATGATGATGCCGCGGCTGGCCGCCAGGGAAATGGCTCCGATCAGCGTTATAGGGATGGCGATTAACAGCGGACACGGCGTGGCAATGACGAGCACGGCCAGGAAGCGATGCGGGTCTCCCGCGATCAACCACGCGGCAATCGCGACCGCGACGGCCGCGGGACTATACCAGGCGCCCAGTTGGTCTCCCAGACGCCGGAGTCGCGGCCGGCGCTGTTGCGTATCTTCCATCACGCGCATGATGCGCGCATAGCGGGAGTCGACCGGCAGTCTTTCGGCGCGCATGGTCAAAACGGTCTCGCGGTTGAGCGCACCGGAGATCACTTGCGAGCCCGGCGCCTTGGGTATCTCGAAGGGTTCTCCCGTGAGGAAGGCTTCGTTCATCATGCCTTGGCCTTCCACGACGATTCCGTCGGCTGGACAAATTTCATGGGGATAGATGACCAACCGGTCGCCGACGCGAATTTCGTCCAGCGCCACATCGACGGCCTCCGCTCCGCTCTGGCGATGCGCGTGCTGCGGCATCCGCTTGGCCAGAGCGTCGAGGACGAAGCAGGCCCGGCGCGCGGCGTAGTCCTCCAGCGCCCTTCCACCGGAGAGCATCAACACCACAATGGATCCGACCAGGTACTCTCGTTCGGCCACGGCCGTCAGAATCGAAATTCCCGCCAGCAGGTCGGTGCCGAATTCGCGCGCCAGAATCTTGCGTGCCAGGCCATACAAAAGCGGCAGCCCGCCGACGACGAGCACCGCATAGAGGGGGACGAGCGAGACCGGGCGTGAAACAGGGATCGCAAACCGCAGAACCAGATGAAGAACGATCCCGCCGCCCGCGACCGCAGTAATGGCGGAACCAAGCTTCCACCCCGCATACGAAACGCGGCCCGGTATGCGGGCGGTAACCGCCGCGACTTCGGGGGTTCTGGCCGGGTTCGCCATCGGGGTTCTCCTCACCGATTCTACCCCCTTCGTGAAATCCTCGGATGCGTGCCCGGCTTCCTGGCGAAGTTGAAAGTCCAGTGCTTTCTCACAATACTCTGGGCCCCATCCTGATCCTATGTGATCTGAGTCACGGTCGGATGTGAGCCGCCTCACTGCCCCGCGGCGGCCGAACCTTGATGCTGTTGGAAAGAGATGACCTGCCGCCATGACGGCGGGAGCGGTGAGCCGAGCGAGACCCGCGAAAGGGATCGGAAAGCGAAATGACGCTGAATCTTCATCCGCGCTTCGCGGCATACTTTTCCATGGAAATTGCGCTGGAGCCCGCCATGCCGACGTACGCCGGTGGCCTGGGGATTCTGGCCGGCGACACGCTGCGCGCCGCGGCGGACATGGGGTTGCCGATCGTGGGGATCACGCTGCTGCATCGCAAGGGGTACTTCGAGCAGCATCTGGATGCCACTGGCAACCAGACCGAGAGCCCTTCGGTGTGGAGTCCCGAAGCCGTGTTGCAACCCACTGGTGTGCGGGCGAAGGTCCGGATCGACGGGCGAACGGTGCAAATCCGCGCATGGCAATATTTGATTCGCGGGGTCGGGGGACACGTGATCCCGGTGTACTTGCTTGATACCGCCCTGCCCGAGAATAGCCCTTTCGATCAGGCGTTGACGGATCAGCTCTACGGCGGCGACGAGCACTATCGCCTGTGCCAGGAAGTGGTGCTGGGCATCGGGGGCGTGGAAATGCTGCACGAGTTGGGTCACCACCACCTCCTGACGTACCACATGAACGAAGGGCACTCGTCGCTGCTGACGCTCGCCATCCTCGACCGCCATCTCCAGGGACGCCCCGCTGAACAGGTCACCGCCGAGGATCTCGCTTTTCTGCACAAAAAATGCGTTTTTACCACCCACACGCCGGTTCCCGCTGGGTTCGACCAGTTTCCCGGCGACCTGGTCCGTCAGGTATTGGGCCCCGAGCGTCTGGCGACACTGGAACGGATGAACGGCCTGAGCGGAGATGTGCTGAACATGACCTATCTGGGATTGCGGGGCTCCCACTACATCAACGGAGTGGCCATGCAGCACGGGGAAGTATCGCGCGGCATGTTTCCCGAGTATCCCATCCATGCCATTACCAACGGCGTGCATGCGGCGACGTGGACCTCTCCCGCGTTTCAGCAGCTCTACGACAAGCACATCCCCGAATGGCGGCGCGACAACAACTACCTGCGGTACGCCATCGGCATTACGCTGGGGGAAATCCACGCCGCGCACGAGCACGCCAAGCGAGCGCTTCTGGATACGATCAAGGAAAAAACCGGCGTGGCGCTGGATCCCGCCATTTTCACCATCGGGTTTGCCCGCCGTGCCGCCACCTACAAGCGAGCGGACTTTCTATTCTCCGATATTGATCGCCTGAAGTGGATGGCACGGCATGTGGGCCCGTTCCAGGTGATTTACGGCGGCAAGGCTCATCCTCGCGACGAACCCGCCAAGAACATGATCCGGCGAGTGTTTGAAGTGATGGCCACCGTGAAGGAGTTGGTTCGCGTGGTGTATGTGGAGAATTATGAAATGCGCTGGGCTCAATTGCTGACCAGCGGCGTGGATCTCTGGCTGAACACGCCCCAGAGGCCCCACGAAGCATCCGGGACCAGCGGCATGAAGGCGGCTCTGAACGGTGTTCCCAGTTTCAGCGTGCCCGACGGGTGGTGGATTGAAGGGCATGTCGAGTCCGCCACGGGATGGGATATCGGGCACGAAGAAGTTCCCGACGTGCCCACCGAAGAAATCGCTTCGCTCTACGACAAGCTCGAACACCGGATTTTGCCGATGTTTTACGGGCGCCAGAGGTCGTATCTGGAGGTCATGCGCCATGCCATTGCGTTGAACGGATCGTTCTTCAACGCGCAGAGGATGATGGCGCAGTATGTGATGAACGCTTACTTTTCGGGCCGGCCGGGAATGTCGGTGCAGCAGATCCTGGAGGAAGTGCGACGTCCGGAGGCCCCGGTGCCAGAGTCACCCATTCGTTCGGCGGCAAATTAGGCACGAACTGGCGACGGTCACGTTGCCCCTTCTCTGACGCGAAGGAAGGCGTCGCGCGTTCCGGCGGCGAGTTATTGAAGGAAACTACTCCCCAACAGGATAGAGATCCTGGTGGATGATAGCGGTCTCGTTCAGGCGCGTCTTCCGCCGGCGCCGGTGGCGTGCCTTAGCCGGCGGAGCTGCCCGACCCTTCTTCGTTCTGCGTTTTGCTGCTTTTCTTGGCATGTGCGCTACCTCCGCTGCCGAAATCCAGTCCCCTCTCTGCTACGGACGGCGCCCTCTGGCGCGGTTCCTGAAAAGATTGTGGGCGGCCTTTGCCGCTCTCGCAAGGGGTGGCGCTGGCGGTGCCGGGTCTGCCCGCGAGGTATAAATTGCGGCGTGGTCTGGCAGATCACCAGGGCGCCAGCGCCTCTTGTAAGGAGGCTCTCAAAAAGGGATGGACTAGTGCAGTGACGCTTGTCACAAGGGCGTGTGATGCGGTCGGGCCGAGACGCGCCCGGGCATCCTCACAGGCTGGCGCGAGAAATGCCCAGTTTTCGCAGGCGGGAGTTCAGGGTGGTGCGATTCATCCCCAGGCGCTCGGCGGCGCCGCCCCGCCCTCCGATCTTTCCCTTCGTTTCGCGCAGCACCCGAAGGATGTGATCCCGCTCGACTTCGGTCAACGTGGCACCCCCCGCGGGAGAGGCCTGATCGGCATGCACGGGTTCAAACGGGGGAATCCGCAGGGTCGAGCCTGGGGAAAGTATGACGGCTCGCTCGATGAGATGTTCGAGTTCCCTGACATTGCCGGGCCATGAATAGCGGCGCAGAGCCTCCAGCGACTCGGGCGGAATGGAGCGAATGTTCCGCTTTAATCGCGACGCGAATTTCGACAGAAAGTGGTGGGCCAGGATGGGGATATCTTCGGGCCGCTCGCGGAGCGGAGGCATGACGACCGGAAACACGCTGAGGCGGTAGAACAGATCGCTGCGGAAATGCCCCGACGCCACCAGCTTGGAAAGATCGCGATTGGTGGCGGCCACAATCCGTACGTCCACCGTAATCGTGCGGCCGCTTCCCAGACGCTCGAACTGCTTGTCCTGGAGTATGCGCAAGAGTTTGGACTGCAACTCGAGGGGGATCTCCCCGACTTCGTCGAGAAAGAGCGTTCCGCGATGGGCCAGCTCGAACCTTCCAATCTGCTGGGCGATCGCTCCGGTAAAAGCACCCTTTTCATGGCCAAAGAGTTCGCTTTCCAGGAGTCCGGCGGGAATGGACGAGCAATCCACGCGGACGAAGGCGCGTTCCCGCCGGGGGCTGAGATCATGAGCGGCCCGCGCCAGAAGCTCTTTGCCCGTGCCCGTCTCTCCCAGAATCAAGATGGTGGAATCGATCGGCGCGACGGTCTCGACTTGCTTCAACACCCTGGTCAGAGCCTTGCTCTCGCCGATAATTTCTCCGAAGGTGTGTTCGGTCCGAAGATCGCCTTCGAGGATGAGCTTTTCTTTCGCCAGGCTTTTATTGAGATCGGAGATGCGCGCGAAGGCCATGGCATTGTCGAGTGCAATGCCCACCTGGTTCGCCAATTGCGATAGGGCCCCGACGTCGTCGGCGGAAAAGGCGCCTGGGCGCCGGCTGAAGAGGTTCAGCGTCCCGAGCATGCCTTCCCGGCCTCGCAGCGGGATCCAGCAGCCGGATTTCACTGATTGCCAGAGCAGATGAGGCGGCATTTCGACCGGCAATCGCTCGCCCGGCTCACCTTTGAACAAAAGAGGCTTGCCGGAAGCATAGGCCCAGCCGGCGGGAGATCCGGCAACTGGCAGCAGCACTTCGATCGGAGGGTCGTCCTCGTCCGTGGAAGTATCGAGCCGCTGGATCCGGAACATCTTGGTTTCCGCATCGTACTGAGCCAGCGTGGCATAATCGAAATCCTTCACCAGGCGGATGCTCGAGGCGATCGCGGAGAAGAGTTCGGAAACGTCCAGTTGGGACAACAGCGTGTTGGTGATCTCCAGAAGAAACGCCTCGCGGGCACGCTTTCCTTCGGTGATGTCTCGCTCAATGACGGTGAAACCGAGGAGTTCGCCGTCCTGGTCGTGAATGGCCGTGATGACAATGTTGGCCCAGTAGCGCGATCCGTCTTTGCGGATGTGCCAGCCCTCGGTCTCGACTCGTCCGGCCATCGCGGCAGTTTTCAGAGCTTCCTCGGGCTGGCCGCGTTCGGTCTCCTCGGCGGAGTAAAAGCGCGAGAGATGCTGGCCGATGATTCCTTCGGCGCCATATCCTTTGATTCGTTGCGCGCCTTCATTCCAAGTCTGCACGCGCCCCTGCGGGTCCAGCATGAAGATGGCGTAATCCTTCACTTCAGCAACAATCCGGCGGAACCGCTCTTCGCTCACCAGAAGCGCTTGTTCCATCCGCTTGCGGCCGGTCATGTCCCGGACCACGCTTAGGACAGAGCCGCTGTCGCCTTCCACCGGGCTCAGGCTGACCTCGATGGGGAAAACAGTTCCATCCTTGCGCTGGCCTTTGAGTTCCAGCCTCGCGCCCATCGGCCCGAGGTCAGGGGTCTGGAAGTAGCTGGCGCGATGGTGGAGATGTGCTTCGCGAAACTGCTCTGGGACGAGCACTTCGATGGCCAGGCCCGCAAGTTCATTTGGGGCATACCCGAATATGCGCTCGGCCTGCGCGTTGGCCAAGGCGATGAGACCTTCGCGATCCACCAGAAGCAGGGCCGCGGGTATGCCGTTGAGCAGTTTGCGGAGCTTTTCCTCGGCGGGACTAACTTCCGAACGGTCGGGCGTGAGCGCTACCCGTTCCATGCGACCAAGCTAGCACTGTTCGCCCTTGGGAAGCAAGAATACCCCGTTTGGGAACCGATGGGTGCCCGCGGACGAGCCGTAGGCTGCTGGGGAAGACAAATTTCGGCACCGGCGCGGCCGAATGCGCCGGCTCGTCCAATTGCCGCTCTGGTTTCAGGCGACCGCGATGAGCCGAGGTGTTTCGCTGCGGGACGGGTTGGCGAAGGCCTCCGTCATGAGCACGCCGCAATCGCTTCGGTAGCTGAGCGTGTAAAGCTCGGAGCAGTGGCCGCAAAGCCAGAAATGCTGAACCGAATGGGTATTGGCGGGCGGCTCTCCGTCGCGGGTGCTTCTCGGAAATCGGAAGAATTGTCCGTGCCGGTGGTCAAATTCTCTTGCACAGGCGGGATTCGCGCATTGTGACAACACCGGGGTGCCTCATTTCTTTCACGCGGACCGTTTAGAGCTGTCCGGAAGCGGATTTCGCACGCGGGGCAGTGGTGATTGCCGGAGGCTGCCCCTTGAACTGCTCGCTTTCAAGTTTGCGTATCGTGGCCTTCAGCCAGCCGGCAAGAATAGCTTCGGTTTCTTCCGTGGACGCCCATCGATATAGGTTATCGACGGTTTCCCCCTCGCTGTTTAGGGGAATATAACGGCAGGGAGTTTTGGCGGTCCGGCGATCCGGAGGCACGAACTCCAGCAAGGCGCATTCCGAGCAGGGTCTCTGGCGGTCGAAGGCGTGGAAGTTCAGACACGTCGGCGAATCCTCAAAGATGAGCGGCGGCCAGCAGGAAAACAGCGACGTGTGCTGATAGCCCCCTTTTTCCAGGAACTCCAGCTCTGCTCTCAAGACATCCAGCAAGTTGCGCTCATCCTTTTGCATGTCATCCAACTTAAAACCATTATCATTGTTTGCAGCGATCGATGCTGTGACCCACGTCACTGACCTGCATGATTTAAGGCGATTCACGGGTCTGCCGAGGGTTTTTCCGGCAGCCCATTTTGTTGGCCCCCGACACGTCACAAGCAAGGGTGATGCAGATCACGGATTTAGCAGGCGATTCGTTCCATTCTATCCGCGAAAAGGCTCCTACCTCCCATGGCTGCTGGGAAAAGAAGACGGATTCTGATTGTGAGCAACGACGAACAGCAATTCGCGCCGCTGCGCGAACTCCTGGAACACGACGGCTATGGAGTGTGGACAACCTGGAGCGGCAGGGAAGCGCTGCAGGAAATCGTATCCAAACACTTTGACGCGCTGGTCGTGGATGACTATGTGCCGGATCTCTACGTCGGCCAGTTCATCGAAAAGGTTTCCAGGATTCCGTCGCACCCCTGTTTAATTCTGGTTCAACCGCACGATAAACGGGCCAATCTCCACAATTTCGCCGGGCCGGGCATGTTCTGCGTTGTAGACAAGGCGCAGCCCACAGAAATGGCCAAGGCTATGGAGCTTATTTTGCAGCAAGGGGTTGCGGGGCAGAGCATCGAGCACCATCCCATGCCCAACGGAGGGAAGCCGTGAGTGCCATGCGTACAGCAGGTGCACCGCAACGGGACTCCCAGCGCATGCCGGCGAAGCGTGATGAGGGTCACAGCCGCCGCGTCCTAAGGCGTGCATGATGAGAATCGGGGAGAGGAGGAGACGATGAGAGTCGCTGAAACCGGCACGCGCATCACGTTGAATAATATAGTGCTTGCCACGGATTTTTCACCCTCGGCGGATGCCGCCCTTCCGTATGCAGGAGATCTGGCAGCCCGCTACGGCGCCAAGTTGTTCGTCGTGCACGCGAAGACGCCGGTGAACTACGCGGTGCCCGCCCAAGCCTGGCAGACCACCGTGGACGAAGCCTGCGAAATCGAGATGCAGGGCGTGCGCAAGTCGCTGGGAACATCCTTCCCCGGGGTTCAGAGCGAAAGCGTGATTGCCGATGGTACCGCGTGGGATGTTCTGGCTGGTGTTCTCGAAAAATACAAGATCGACATGATCGTGCTCGGCACGCGCGGCCGGACCGGCCTCGGAAGGCTTCTGCTGGGCTCCCAGGCCGAAGAGATCTTGCGGCGAGCGCCTTGTCCGGTTCTGACGGTGGGGCCGCATGCGCAGCCGGAAAAAGCCCGGCTATCGAGCGTGCTGTATGCCACGGACTTTGGTCCGGAATCGCAAGCCGCCGCACCCTATGCCATCTCCCTGGCCCAGGAGCATCAGGCTGCCCTGACTCTTCTGCACGTTTTGGAGGAGCCGAAGACGGGAGAACTTGTGGTGCCGGCGGATCTGGCGACGTCCACCGAAACCGTGCTCCGCGCCATGGTGCCCAATGAAGCGAAGTTCTGGTGCGAGCCGCGCTGCGTGGTCGAGCGGGGGAAACCTGCCGAAAAGATCCTCGACGTGGCCGCCCGTTATCGGGCCGACCTCATCGTGTTGGGCGCACGGAAGCCCACCGGCGTGCCCGGAGCCGCCACGCACTTGTCCATGGCGACGGTACACCAGGTGGTGACGCACGCGTCCTGTCCGGTCTTGACGGTCCGAGGCGGCTGATTCCAAGCGGCACAGGCTCGGCCCGTCGGCTGACCCACAGCGCGATGGAGCCCAAGGAGGCACATATGGCAACCGTGCAAGCTGGCGCGCGCATTGCGCTCAAGAACATCTTGTACCTGACGGACTTCTCGGAGCCGTCCGACGCTGCCTTGCCTTATGCCGCCGAGGTCGCCCGGGGATTTGGCGCGAAAATTTACGCCTTCCATGTGCTCATTCCATCCCCCTTGATCTACGCGACGCCGGAGGGAACGGCGCTGGGCATCGTGGCCGAAGAAGAGGCGGCACAGGCCAACATGCAGAAGGTGGACGCGGCGCTGGTTGGCCTGACGCACGAAACCATTGTGGAACGGGGAGTTGGCGTCTGGCCGTCTCTCGAACATGCCGTGAAGGAATACCGCATCGATCTGATCGTCCTGGGCACGCACGGGAGGACGGGAGCACCAAGGCTCTTGCTGGGTTCGGTGGCCGAGGAAATTTTCCGGCGTTCGCATGTGCCGGTGATGACCATCGGTCCGTGGGCGCGCAAAGGCCTGCATCAGGCGGCGCGATTTCGCCGGGTGCTCTTTCCCACCGATTTTTCGCCGGCATCCCTGGCGGCGGCGCCCTACGCCATGTCCATGGCGCAGGAAAACCAGGCGCGGCTCATCCTGCTGCACGTCGTGCCGGGTCCGGAACAGCCGCCGGGCGACAAACGCGCGGAAGACGTAGCTGCCGATGTGACGCGCCGGCTGCACGAACTGGTGCCCGCCGAGGCGGAGCTCTGGTGCCGCCCGGAAACGATCGTGCAGCACGGAAAGCCTGGGGAGCGGATTCTCGATACGGCGAAGGCAACCGGCGCCGACTTGATCGTGTTGGGCGTGCGGAGCGCGGGCGGCCACGTCGGCGTGGCCACGCATGTCCAGCGGACCACGGCACACCAGGTTGTGGCCCATGCGACGTGCCCGGTCCTCACCGTCTGTGGGTGACCCCCGGGCGCCTGCCCCAGGGCCTTTAGAAAAGGTTCGTGCGTGCCGATAGTGTGGATGTGAGCGATAATCGCCTGGTCGTGGATACTCAAGACGTTTCGCGCGACATCCACAAACCCCAGGGGCGCGCCCTCGACGGCGCCTTTCAACCGCGCACGGTGGCGGTGATCGGCGCGACGGATCGGGAAGGCAGCGTCGGGCGCGTTACCCTAGCTAATCTCCTCCAGGCATCCTTTCAAGGCCGCATCTATCCTGTAAATCCCCATCATTCCCGGGTTCTCGATGTTCCCGCCTATCCCGCCATCGGGCAGGTGCCCGAGCCCATCGATCTGGCCGTGATCGTCACGCCGGCCGCGACGGTGCCCGCGGTGATCGGAGAATGCGTGGACGCCGGAGTGCGCGCCGCAGTGGTGATCTCCGCCGGATTTCGCGAGCGCGGGGCGGAAGGGGTGGCCATCGAGATCCGCGTGTCCGAGCAGCTTCGGCGAGGCGGGTTGCGCTTAATTGGGCCCAACTGCCTGGGAATCATGAACCCGATCATCGGGCTGAACGCCACGTTTGCGCAGACCATCGCCCGTCCGGGAAATGTGGCGTTCCTGAGCCAGAGCGGGGCCCTGTTGACCGCCATCCTGGACTGGAGTCTCCGCGAA
Source organism: Terriglobia bacterium (assembly GCA_020072765.1). Taxonomy (GTDB): domain Bacteria; phylum Acidobacteriota; class Terriglobia; order Acidiferrales; family UBA7541; genus Palsa-295. Next base: position 83,713 of record JAIQGD010000001.1, on the reverse strand, counting down.
CAGGTGGGATTCAGCGCGTTCGTTTCGACGGGTTCGATGCTCGACGTGGGGTGGGGCGACCTGATCGACTACTTTGGCGACGACGAGAACACGCAGAGTATTTTGATTTACCTCGAATCGGTGGGCGACGCGCGCTCTTTCCTGTCGGCGGCGCGGTCGGTGGCCATGAAGAAGCCGATCATTGTGATCAAGGCGGGCCGCACCGAGGCCGCTTCCAAAGCGGCATCGTCCCACACGGGCGCGATGACGGGCAGCGACGAGGTATTCAGCGCGGCTTTGCGGCGTTGCGGCATCCTCCGCGTGGAAAGCATCGCCGACCTGTTTTACATGGCGGAAGTACTCAACAAGCAGCCGCGCCCCCGCGGGCCGCGTCTGATGATCCTGACCAACGCCGGGGGACCTGCGGTGCTGGCCACCGATGCCCTGATCGAAAATGGCGGGGAACTGGCGCCCCTTTCGGAGGCATCGCGCGACGCGCTCAGCGGGTTTCTCGCGCCGCACTGGAGCCATGCCAATCCCATCGACATCCTGGGCGATGCCGATCCCGAGCGCTACGTCCGCGCGCTGGAGATCGCCATTAACGACCCCAACAGCGATGGCTTGCTCGCGATTCTGGCGCCGCAGGGCATGACCGATCCGGCCAGCGTCGCCGAGCGCTTGCGGCCCTTCGCCACCGGGCACGGAAAACCCGTGCTGGCCAGTTGGATGGGCGGAGAAAACGTTCAAAAGGGCGTGTCGATCCTCAATGCCGCGGGCATCCCGACCTTCGACTACCCGGATACCGCCGCCCGCGCGTTCGATTACATGTGGCTGTATAGCTACCATCTGCGCGGGCTCTACGAAACCCCGGCCATCGCCGATGATCCCGCCGTGGCCCAGGAGCGCCGCCGCAAGGCTCTCGGCTTGCTCAACTCCATTCGCGCCCAGGGCCGCACGCTGCTCACCGAATTCGAGTCGAAGCAAGTCCTGGCGCTTTACGATATTCCCACGGTCCCCACGAAAATCGCGCACAGCGCCGAAGAGGCCGTGGCCCTTGCGCGGGAACTCGGCTTGCCGGCCGTCCTCAAGCTGCACTCCGAGACGATTACGCACAAGACCGATGTGGGTGGCGTGAAGCTCAACCTGGCGAATCTCGATGCGGTGCGCGAAGCCTACGAGGCCATCAAATCCGCGGTCACCGTGCGGGCCGGCGCGGACAGTTTTCAGGGCGTCACGGTGCAGCCCATGGTGCGCCTTGAGGGTTACGAGCTGATTCTGGGAAGCAGCGTGGATGCGCAGTTCGGGCCCGTTCTGCTGTTCGGATCGGGCGGCCAGCTCGTGGAGGTCTATCAGGACCGGGCCCTGGGCCTGCCGCCGCTCAACACCACGCTGGCGCAGCGCCTGATGGAGCAAACGAAGATTTACAAGGCGCTGGCGGGCGCGCGCGGGCGCAAGCCGGTGGACGTGCGGGCGCTCGAGAGCCTGCTGGTGCGGTTCAGCTATCTGGTCGTCGAATTGCCGGCGATCAAGGAGATCGACATCAATCCGCTGCTGGCTTCGCCCGGCGGGCTGCTGGCCCTGGACGCGCGCATCGTGCTGTTTGATCCGAGCGTGGCCGAGACGGCCTTGCCCCGCCCCGCCATCCGGCCGTATCCGGCCGAGTACATTTCGCGCGGGAGATTGAAGAATGGGGAAGAGGTCCTGATTCGCCCGATCCGCCCGGAAGATGAGCCGGCCATGACGCGGTTCCACGAAACCCTTTCGGAGCGGGCTGTCTACCTCCGCTATTTTCACATGGAGAAGCTGAGCACGCGCATCGCGCACGACCGGCTCATGCGCAAATGTTTTATCGACTACGACCGCGAGATGGCTCTCGTCGCGGAGACCCCCGACGGCGGTTCGGACAAGCGCGAGATCCTGGGCGTCGGGCGGCTGACCCGCGATCGCGATCCACGGCAGGCGGAGGTGGCCGTGCTCATCACCGACCGCTGCCAGAATCTGGGGCTCGGGACCGAACTCCTGGCGCGGCTGATCGACATCGCCCGCGCCGAAAAGATCGAGCGCATCGTGGCGCATACCCTGGCGGAAAACGCCTCCATGCGCGGCCTCGCCAAGCGCTTCGGCTTCCGCACCGTACCCGGCGGCAGCCCCTCGGAAGTCACCACCGTCCTCGATCTGTAGCCGCGCAGAAGCCCCGCCCTGGGCCCAGAGTTTGCGGAGGCGGCGCATGGCGTCGAGGCCCTTGAGTTCGATGAAGTCCTTGTAGGTTTGCAGGACGATGTTGTCGTCGGGCAGAAGCTGGAAATTGTTCCAGGGCGTGCCCATGATGGTGTCGAAGCCGAGCGGCACGGCGAGGGTGAGGAAGGCGTTTTCCACCATCTGCCGCAAGGAGACGCCGTCGAATTTGAGCGGGGGCATCATGTTGCCGATGTTGGTGATGCCGCCCATGATGTGCACGCCCTTGAGTTCGGGTTCCTGGCGGATACCGCGGATGGCATCGAGCGCCATGCGGGAGAGTCCCTCGGTGTCCGAGATGATGCTGTGAATGGTGATGTCCACGAAAATGTCGCTGGGATCGAAGTGGTGATCGCGTCGCAGGATCGTCACCAGCCGCCTGGCCAGTGCGATCACTTCCTCCGGCTTCTTGTTGGATTTGGGCGCGCCGTCCTCGAGACGCTCGGAGCCCATCACCACCACCTTGAACGGCCGGATCTTGAGCAGGTCGAGGATCTCCGGCCGGGTCTCGGCCAGAGAGTTCACGAGCGGCCGGTGGCCCTTGGCTTTGGCCGGGTCGTAGGCCTTCAGGCAGATTTCCTGCACCGGCGCGCTGGGATAATCGAAGCACAGCGGCACGTCCACGGCGGCCTGCACCGCGCGGATCACCTCGGTGAGAAACTTCGAGTCTTTGTAGCCGCGCGGGCCGATGGTGACGTCCAGATACTGCGCGCCAGCTTGCACTTGACGCACTGCCAGCGCCTGAATGCCCGGCAAGTCCTCGGCTTCCAGCAAAGCCCGCGTGGCCTTGAAGCCCTCGGGATTCATGCGGTCACCGATGATGATTACGCCTGGAATAGCCATGATGGAGTCCTCTCAGTTCTTTCGTGTTTTAGGAAATGCAATTGAGTGCATAAAAGCCGTATTGAAAGCCGCCAGCCCGGACATTTCGATGTAGCGGCTGCTGGCGGCAATGTTCTGCGCTGTGACCCGGTGAGGATGCGACACCAGGGCGAGTTTGGCTCCGATGCCGGCAGCGTTGCCCACCTGCGCGATGCGGTCCAGCGGCACGTCGGGCAGCATGCCGATGGCGATGGCGTTGGCCAGATCAATGTAGGCGCCGAACGCCCCGGCGATGATGATCTGATCGATTTGCCCGGTCTGCAGGCCGGCATCGTGGAGCAGCACCTCGATGGCGGCGCGGATGGCTCCCTTGGCCAGCTGCACGGCGCGGATGTCGTGCTGGGTGAAGACGACCGAGCGGCCGTGCGTTTGGCTCTTGTCCGCCAGCACGAACTGCCGCTGGCCGGCCCGAGACCGCACGCGCGGATGATCCTCTCGCATACGGCCCCCGGAATTAACGATCCCCGCCAGGTAGAGTTGCGCGGTGACGTCCAGAACTCCCGAGCCGCAGATGCCGACCGGGTGCGCTCCGTCGATGGTTTCGAAGTGCACTTCCTCGCCGGTGATTTTCACCGCCTCGATGGCCCCGGGAGCCGAGCGCATCCCGCAGCGGATATGCCCGCCTTCCAGGGCCGGTCCCGAGGGGCACGACAGGCTCGTCAGTTTTCCCTGGTGGAGCAGGGATATTTCAGTGTTCGTGCCGATGTCCAGGACCAGGATGGTGCGGCGCTCGTGTTCGCTGCCGATGGCGAGCAACACGGCGGTATGATCGGCGCCGACAAACCCCGCAATATTGGAAAGCAGATGCACGTACGCGCCGGGCATGGCTTCAAGCCCGGTATCGCGGGCCTTGACGTCCAGCGGGCTCGATGCCACAGGCGCAAACGGCACGGTGCCCAGGTGAGTGACCGGCAATCCGAGAAAGAGATGGTGCATCGCCGTATTGCCCACCACCACGATTTCGGCGATGCGATCGGTGGTGAGCGACCTTGCCGCGCACAGCGTGCGGGCCAGATCGTTGATGCCGCGCACGGCCAGATCACGCAAGTTCCGCAGTATTTCGGGGGAGCTGCGCGCGTGGGCAATCCGGCTGATGACGTCGGCGCCGTAGGTGGCCTGCGGGTTCTCGATGCCTTCGCTCTTGAGCGTGCGCCCGGTGCGCAGATCGACCAGCAATCCTGCGATGTTGGTCGTACCCAGGTCGATGGCCAAGCCCAGAAACGGCTTCTTTTCGGGACGAAGCACGCCCACGACCTCGCCAAATCGCACGGCCGCTTCCAATTGGCCGTCGGGCGCGCGCATCGCCGAAGGCAGGGTGCGCAAGACTTCAACGTCGATCCGCGAGCCGGCGCCCGGCCATTTTTCATTCAACGCGCGCATCAGGCGGTAATCATCGGCTGCGGGATGCTCCAGGCTTGCTTCCGTGACGGTGATGGGGCAAAGGCGCACGGCGGGGTCGGGATGGACCCACACGTCCTCGCTGCGAATTTGCGTGCGCAGCGGCGCGGCCCCTGCGCGGGCGGAGACTTCCACGGTGCAATTGCCCACCGGAAACGTCTGGCATGCGCGCCGCCAGTTGTGGGCGATCTCCGCGGGAGAGAAGAATTCGACGTCCTGAGGCGAGGCTTCTTCCGCGGGCCCTTCCTTGATACGGATCACGCAGGATTTGCAGAGTCCACGGCCGCCGCAGACGCTGGAGACGCGCACGCCAGCGCGCCGCGCGCAGTCGAGGATCGTTTCGCCGGGCAGGCTCCAGATGGGCTCCTTCGCCGCATCGAAGGTGACCAAAAAGCCCGTGCGGGGTTTTTCCAGGGCGCGGCTCATGTGGCCACTTCCTGGAGAAGTGAGCGCCGGTTCGGGCAGCGGTCCTTCATCGCGCAGCGCTCGCAGCGGTCGCCCCGATTCCATTTGGGCATGTCCTTGCCCAGGCCGACCACCAGGGAAATGCTCTTTTGCGGCCGCAGCATGCCCAGGGTGGTCACGGAAAGGCCGATTTCGGCTCCTCCGGACAGGGACAACAGCAATCCGTGCTCGCTCAAATCGAAGCCGTCATCGCCCGGATTGAGGATGCCGCTGATATCCAGACCCAGGAGCTGGGCATCTTCCTGCATGCGCTCATCGAGGCGATCGCTGAGCTGGTACAGCGCCAGCGTGCCGATCTCGTCCAGGAGCACGCCGCGCAGGCGGTCCCTCGCTTCGAATGCTTCCGCGACGTGCTTTTCGAGCGTGCCCCCCAAGGTGCAGACACCAATGCCGACCTGCATGGCACCCCGGAAGTAATCAAAAGCCAGCGGAGCGTGCAGCCGCGAGCCGGTCGCCAGTTCGATTCCCTCGGGTGTGACCGCGGTCACCGGCCAGAACTGAAAACTGATCTGCGGTTGCAGCCAGCGCTCCGCCTCGATGCGTTCCAGGAGTTCGGAGACCCGCGCGAGCATCTTTGGAGAGACCAGTCGCGCGCGCTGGGGGCCCCACGAACGCGTGAGGTCTTCGGCGGTTACCGACACGCGGAGATCGGAAAGCACCGGCATGGGGTGGTCAGTAGACGCACTGCTTGGCGTATTCGAACATGGCCTGCACGTTCTCCGGTTTGGCTTCGTCGGGAATGCCGACGCTGGCGTCCAGGATGAGTCCGCCGCCCTCACCGACGACGTCAAACAGCTTCTTGCAGTATGCGCGCACCTCGTCCGGCGTTCCGGCGATCAACATGGACGCCGGAACGTTGCCGCGGATGCACACCTGGTCGCGGAGCGCCTGCTTGGCCTTGAACATGTCCGTGCGCTCGAAGAAATAGACGCACTTGCCCTTGGGAATGTCCTTGATCACGTCCAGACGGGATGTGCAGTCTCCTTCCCACAGCACGTGGGGGTAGAGCCCTGCCTCGATCAGCGCCAGCAGCACCTTCTGGAATTGCGGCCAGTAGAACGTGCTGAACTGCTTGGGCGACATGAAGCCGTCCAGGCCCCAGTGGAGAGGAATGAAAAGCATGTTGCCGCCGGTCGCCTGGGCCGTGGCGATCGCTGTTTTGGGCAGCATCGCCACCAGGCGGTCCATCACCGCCACCAGCCGGTCCTTGTTGCGGAACAGGTCCAGCATGGCTCCCTTGGAGCCGCGCAGGTAGTCGGAGGCCACATCGAACGGAGCGTGGCTCGTGCCATGGTTCATGCACGGGAAGCCCAGTTCCTTGAGCTGCTGATTCAGCCGGGACAGCGTGCCGCGCATCTTCTGCACTTCCTCGCCGGCCTTGATCAGCTTTTCCAGCGCGCCGCGCACTTCGGGCCGCGCGTAAGCCTCCATCGACTGCACGATGCGTGTGTGGAGTGTTGTCGGATAGGATGGCAGTTGGGCCAGGGGCTCAAATGCCCCGGCGACCCGCGGCAGATATTTGTGGAGCACGAAGCCGGTCGGGTCCAGGAGATACTCGTCGTACTCAGCGACCTCCATGTACTGCCGGTCGAGATACTGGAAGGGCACGTTCTCGGACAAGCCGTTGTGCCCCGGCCATTCCAGTTGCTTGTAGTCCAGGATCTCCATGGCGGGGCCGATGGCGATCATGGGATGCACCGGATGAAAGCCGTCCGGCTGGAGTTCGGTGACGGCCTTGCGCATGGCCGCGGCCAGGCCCTCGTAATCGTACATGGCATCGCGGAAGCTCATTCCGGCATAGCGCGCGACCCAGAAATGCGAAAACAGGATCGTGGGCAGCCGATCGGGCTGGCGAAGTTCGATGGCGTCGAGCAGCCGTTTCTCGCGCTGCGCGTAGAGTTCTGCCGCGGGCGTTACCTGGGCCGTTCCACTCAAGCTGCAATCCACTTCTTGCACAGCGACACGGCTTCCATGGCATTGAGGCCGAAGGCGTCGGCACCCGTGTAGGTTCGCACGGCATCGTCCACCTGTCCGCCACCGATCATGATCTTGAGGTTGTCGCGCAAGCCGGCCGCTTTGATGGTTTCGACCGTGTTCTTCATGGAGTCGAAGGCCAGGGTCAGAAACCCGCTCAGCCCCACGACTTTCGCCTGGTGGGTCTTGATGCTGTCGACGAAGACGGCCGCTGGCACATCGATGCCCAGATCAATCACTTGGAAACCGTTGATTTCCAGCATAAAGGTCACGATGTTCTTGCCGATGTCGTGCAGATCGCCGTGGACCGTCCCGATGATGACCTTGGCGCCTTCCTTGGCTTTCGACGGATCCTGCTTGATCAGGGGCTTGGCCATGTCTCCGATCGCGGTGAGCATTTCGCCGGCCAGCATCAGCTCGGGCAGGAAGTATTCGCCTTCCTCATAGCGCTTGCCTACGAGTTCCATGGCTTCCCGGCAATGGCCGAGAAGTGTCACCGCGTCGTAGCCGCTATCGAGCATTTGCCGCGCCAGCTGGACCGCGTCTTCTTCCTGCATGTCCGCGATCAGCTGCACCAACTGCTTGCTTTTCTCTTCCATGCCCAGCCTCCTGTTTTACTCTGGAACGGAACGTGGCACACGCCCCGTATGAAAATGTAATCGGGCGCTTGTCCGAGCTTCCAGAGGGATAAGTGCCTTTAGCCCTATGTTTGGTGTTCCTCGCCTAGCGACTGCACGACCCACGCTGCAGGTCTATCTCAATGTCAGTATAACGCCGTTTTGATCCCGGTTGCAGCCCTTTGCATATATTCCAGAGAGCATCTATATGTTCTTCAACATATTGCACAAACGACTTGTCTTGCGGTAAGCGGGCCGTAAAGAAAAGGTATTTCGATGGTTAGTCGGAATGGCCAGAATAAGTTCGCACCGGTCCAGCCTGCGGGGTATGCGGACTGCCGGATTTCAGGAGTAGTGGCGCCAGAGCCAGTAGGCCAGGCCACCGACCAAGCCCAAGGGCAAAGCGCTCATCATGAGCGTCATTCCCAAATAGGTGCCTGCTGTTTTCGGGTCGGTACTCATGCAGGCGGGGCAGGCCGAGGCCGCCTTGGCGGTCAGCGTCAAGAGCCCCGTCAGAGCCAGCAGTCGAGTGGCGCAATTCATGAACTGCAAGCCTCCCTCACAGGTAGACGCGCAAGTAAAGCACGGGCCACAGCAGGACTACAAAATACCAGAAAAGACGGCTGGCCGTATACACGGCGGGCGAGACGCTGTTGCGGAGCATTCCAAAATAAGCCCAGGTCAGGGCGACCAGCGCGCCCGCCACGTGCAGCGCATGCGTGCCCACAATCAGATAGAAAAAACCGCCATGGGAGCTGGAGGTCAGCGTGAGTCCCTGGCGGAGAAGCCGAATCCATTCCGCGCCCTGGAGCGACACAAACGCGACTCCCAAAAAAATGGCCCCCAGCACGCAGCGCTTGGCCACTTCCGAGGCCTTGTCCGCGATGCGGGCGCCCACCCACAGCAGGACGCCGCTCAGCAGCAGAGCCGCGGTATTGACCGCAGTTTGCTGCACGGGGAGGCGCGGCTGGTTCGCCGGCGGCCAGAGGCCTCCCGGCGCCGTGGCGCGAGCAATGGTGTGGGCGCTGATGAGGGCGGCGAAAAACATGGTCTCCGCGGCAATGAAAATAGCCGTACCGAGCACGGCGTTGGAAGGGCGACGCGCGCCTGGGGCGATGGACATAATCACGGTGGCATCCACGGAGGGGCTTGGGCTACTCATGGGCCGGCCCGGCCGCGTGCGCCCCGGCCTCGACGGCCTGCTGCGCGGCCCGATTTTCCCAATGGAGGCCGCGGTGCTTCATCACGTCCGGGGCTACGCCCGCGAACAGGACCACAATCAGCGCCAGACTAACGATCAGGAGATAGGCAATCCAGCGCTGCTCGATATTGACGTGCATGAAATTTTTCGCCACCAGGTAGGCCTTGACCACCGCGATCCCAAACGCCAGCAGGAGCATCAGCCAGCGAATGCCCGTGAGCGGGCCCAGGACGCTGACCATCAGCAGGACCACCAGGACGGCCCAGATTTTGACGTAAGCGGGATGATGCGCGTGGGTTGGCGAGCTCATAGGCGTCCTCAGCGAGCGATATATAGCAACGGAAACAGAAAAATCCAAATGATGTCGACGAAATGCCAGTAGATGCCAATGCACTCGACGCGCTGCAACTCTTCATTCCGGGCGGCGTCGGCGGCGAAGAACAGCATGATAATCACGCCCGCCAACACGTGCAGCCCGTGCAGTCCCGCCGCCGTGTAGTAGAAGGACCAGAAGCCGCCCGACGACAGGACGAACCCCGCCTCGATTTCGTGCGTCCACTCGAAGGCCTTGATGCACAAAAAGGTGGTGCCACCCAGTGCCGTCAGCCGCAGAAACCGGGCGGCGCGGGCGCCGTCCCCGGAGTCGGCGGCCTTGTGCGCCAGGACCGCGAACAAGCTGGAGGTGAGCAGCACGAAAGTGTTGAGCGCTCCGGCCCAAGTATGCGTGTGCGCGGCCTGGGCCGCCCACTCGGGATGGCCTAGCCGGTGCATGACGTACGAAGCCAGCAGGCCGCCGAAAATAAAAATCTCGGAAGCAATCACCCACCAGGTAACCAGGCGCGCAGTGGGGAGTCCGGCGGCGCTGCGGGACGTCGCAATGGGCTTGCTACTCATGGTTAGGGTCTCCCATGGCCTAATTCGGTACGTTCTGCGGCCAGAAATCCTCGCGGCGGCCGGGTGTGGCGTATTCGTAGGGGCCGCGGTACACGGTGGGCATGTCGGCGAAATTGCCGTGCGGGGGCGGGGATGGCACGGTCCATTCCAGCGTGTTGGCCATCCAAGGATTGGCTTCGGCGCGCTGGCCGTGGCGCAGGCTCCAGAGAAAATTGAACACAAAAATCAGCTGAAAGGCGATGAACACGAGCAGCGCCAGCGTGGAGACCACGCGCAAGTGCTGCAACGCGGGCCGTGCCTGCTCGGCAAATTGTGCGTAGCTGTAGATGCGGCGCTGATCGCCGGCCGTGCCGGTGATAAACAGGGGAATGAAAATCACGTTGAAGGTGATGATGGAGCCCCAAAAGTGAATTTTCCCCAGCGTCTCGTTGAGCATGCGCCCGAACATCTTGGGATACCAGTAGGTGAGACCCGCAAAGACCGCGATAATCGCGATCGGGACGAAGGTGTAATGGAAATGCGCGACTACAAAGTAGGTGTCGTGGAAATAGATGTCTGTCCCCGAGGCCCCCAGGAAGATTCCGGTGACGCCACCGATCAGAAATTCCGCCATGAACGCCAACGCCCACAGCATGGGCGTGGCCAGGCGGATCGATCCGCCGTAGAGCGTGGCGATGTAGACGAAAACCATCTCGGCCAGCGGAATCGAAATGAGCAGGGTGGTTATGGAAAACACATTGGCCATGCGCGGATCGATTCCGGCGACGAACTGATGATGAGCCCACACGACGAAGCTCAAAACCCAAACGGCCCAGGCGGTGTGCAGGATGGTCTTGTAGCCAAACAGCTTCTTGCGCGCGAAAACGGCCACCACTTCGGCCACGATGCCCAGGGCCGGCAGCAGCACGACGTACACCTCGGGATGGCCGAAGAACCAGAACAGGTGCTGCCAGAGCAGGGGATCGCCGCCGCGCCCGGGATCGTAGAAACCGGTCCCTAGCAATTGGTCAAACAGCAGCATCACCGCGCCGGCAATCAGCGGCCCGACGGAAAACATGAACATGATGGTGGCCAAGACGATCATCCACACCACGATGGGGATGTCGTACATCTTCATGCCCGGGGCGCGTCCATTCATTGTGGTGACCACGAAGTTGATGCCGCCCAGCAGGAAGGCCACAAATTCCAGCGCCACCGCCACCAGCCACATCGAGGCTCCCACCGGGGTCAGGTTGTACGCGCCTTTGGCCGAGAGCGGGGGATACGAGGTCCAGGCGCCTCCAAAGGCGCCGCCCTGCACTAGAAATGAAGCGAGCAGCACAACCGCGCTGAGAAAAAAGACTTGATAAGACAGGCGGTTGATGCGCGGGAAGGCCATGTCGTCGCAGCCGATCATCAGGGGAATCAGGAAATTGCCGAAGGCGGCCAGCAGGACCGGCATGGCCACCCAGAAGATCATGATCGTGCCGTGCATGGTGACCAGCGAATTGTATTCGTTCGGTGAAACCACTCCGTAGCCGGGCACTTGCTGGCTCGGATAGGCCAGTTGCATGCGGAACACGTAGGCCAGATAGCCGCCGATCACGGCCATGATCATGCCAGTGAACAAATACTGCATGGCGATCATCTTGTGGTCGGTCGAGAACAGATACTTGCGGAAGAAGCCAGGCTCGGCGTGATGGGCCTCTGCGCTCACGGCCTCACCTCGGCAAATTCGGCGCCCGGCGCCGTCGAAAGATCCAGGGATGCGTGTGTGTGGCTTGCCGGATTCGCGGCTTGGGCGGTGTAGGGCGAACCGGCCGCCTGGACCCAGCGCGCGTGCTGTTCCGGGGTCTCCACAATGACTCGCCCCGCCATGACGGAGTGGCCGATGCCGCACATCTGCGTGCACTGAATGTCGTAGGTGCCGGGGCGGGTGGCGCGGAACCATCCGGCGATGGTGCGGCCGGGCACGGCGTCCTGCTTCAGCCGGAAAGACGGGACGCAGAAGCTGTGCACCACGTCGCGGGAGACGAGTTCGAAGTGATAGGTCGTGTTGACCTTCACGTGCAGTTCACCGACCGTGCGGATGTCGTCGCCGGTGTCCAACATGCCGTCGGGGCCCGCGTCTTGAAAACTCCACGCCCACTGCTGGGCATACACGCGCACGGTCTGCTCGGCCGGGGGCATGGTCTGCTTGACGTTCATCCAGACTTTGACCGCGCCGACGATAATCAAAACGTCGCAGGCGATCACCAGCATGTGGGGAATGGTAATCCAGCGCTTGAGATGCTTTTCTTCGCCGGTGATGTATTGCGAGGGCTGGCCTTCGCGGTGGCGAAACCGGAAAATCAGCCAGAAGAGAAACCCTTCCGCGACGACCAGCCAGAAGCCCACCAGGGCCGCAATCAGAAAAATCAGGTGGTCGATGCTTTGCGAATAGGTTGACGCACCGGTTAAAAAACGCTCCAGCATTATTAGCTCCCGCTACCGCAAGAAGACCCACACCAACGCGACGAACCCCGCCGCGGAGGCCACGATGATCCAAAAAACCGTTTTCGCCGTTTGTTCCGAGGATGAGGCCGCTTGATCCATGGCGCACCTAGCTCCGAAATCGTTCCGTCAAGGCTTGAGCGTTTCGATGTACGCGACCACGTCCTGAATGGCCTTGTCGTCAGCCAGGGTGGCGGTCATGCTGTGCATCATCACATCCTCGGGATCCGCGGGATTCGAGCCGCGCACCCCGGACTTGAACTTTTTCAACGTTCCCACCAGATACCAGTCCTTCACGCCGGCCAGGCGCGGCGCCTTCATGGCTTCGTTCCCCTGGCCGTTCACGCCATGGCAGGCGATGCAAGTGGCGTAGAGGGCCTGGCCTGCCTGGGCGTCCCCGTGGATTGTGGCAATGCGCCTGGGCTGGGGAAGACTGGACACATATTGCGAAACGGCCTTCAAATCGTCGTCGCTGGCCAGGCTGAGCGCCATCGGCTGCATGTGCATGCCTTCGAGGTCATCGAAATTCGTGCCGCGAGCCCCGGACACAAACTTGCGGAGTTCCTGCTGGATGTACCAATCGCTCATTCCCGCGATGCCGGGCGCGCCGACTTCATGGCGGCCCGCCCCCGCCGGGCCGTGACACGGCACGCAGGTTTGGAAAAGCTCTTTGCCCCGAATGGCGACACTGGCGGTGCCGAGCTGACAGCCGGAAAGGGCCAGCCCTAAAACGAGCGTGGGTAGTATCCAACTGGAGGCGCGGGGGCGCGTCATTCTCGGAGCGCGGTGTAGACCTGGCGTCATAGGTCCGAAGAATGGCGAATCGTAGCAGCGACGGCCAGAAAAAACAAGCAACTATCTTTCTCGTCTCCCAAGGGGTACGCCCCGCGGGAGTCTGCGACTGGCAGGGTCGTCTGTGGTGCGAAGTCGTCCGCCGCCTGTCCGTTTTCGCCACCGTTATGTACGTCCGCGGAGCCTGAATGGGCTTTCATTCCGCAGCCAAAAACAGCGGTGAAATCGAGAACGGGGCGAAGTATTCCGTGTGATAAGGATCACAGGAAATGTGTGATAACGGTCACTGCCAATTGTAGTACCGCAATGCACAATTGCCGCGCAATGGGGTTCTTAGGGTGAGAGGGTGTTTGGAATGGCTATGGGACGTGCAACGTCTTTCGAGGGCCCAGCTCCAGTCAAACAGGGGAATGCAATGAAGCTTCGCGAGGAGCCTATGAGACGCTTGAATAATATTGGCACTATTATTTTCTTGTTCGTTGCTATAAGCGTTGTTCCGCTGACATTCGTCCGCTCAGCCGTCGGCGCCGCCGGCGACACGCCGAGTGCGGCGGCTCAGCCGGGCCAGTCCGCTGCGAGTCCGGCCGACTCGGAGTACGTCGGTGCGGAGCGGTGCAAGACCTGCCACGAGAAAAATTACGACAGCTGGTCCAAGAGCGTCCATTTCAGGACCACGCTCGACACGCGCGGCGGGCCCTCCAAGCAGGGGTGCGAGGCCTGCCACGGCGCCGGGGCGAGCCATGCCGCCGACCCCAGCGACAAGTCCAAAATATTCCTGTTCAAGAAGGCCTCGCCGGGCGAGGTGAACGCGCGCTGCCTGACCTGTCACGCTTCGGGCCCCACGCACCTCAATAGCCCGAATTCGTTCCACCGGCAGAACGACGTCAGCTGCATCGACTGCCACTCGCCGCACCACGCGACTGTGAAGGAAAGCCTGCTGGTCAAGTCACAACCGGCGCTCTGCTACTCCTGCCACTTGCAGCAGAAATCCCAATTCAATATGCCGGAGCACCATCGGGTAAACGAGGGCCTGATCCAGTGCACCGACTGCCACAACCAGCACGGAACGGGCGGCGTCTGGGAGTCCGACCATCTGGTACGGCAACTCCGCACTTCGGACTCCGGAGATTTTGTCTGCTACAAGTGCCACGCCGACAAGCAGGGACCGTTCGTGTTCGCACACGCCTCCGTAAAGGTGGAAGGATGCGCGACCTGCCATATTCCGCACGGCGGAGCCAATCCGCACATGCTGAAGTACAGCAACGTCAACCTGCTCTGCCTGCAGTGCCACACCACAGCCGCGTTGCCACACGGGCCATCGATGGACAAAGTCATGGATGCCCAGAACGCGACCCAACAGCAAGCGTGCACGCTGTGTCACGTGCAAATTCACGGATCCAACTTCAGCAATTATTTCTTCCGGTAGGCCGACTATGACGACCATCGGCCAATGTGGAAGGCACGGCAAGTCATGGAACTGGCTAACAGAAATCATAAGTCTCAATCGGCGGGGTGAAAACATCATGAGAGATCGTTTGATAATTAGACCGCTTGGTTTGTTGCTGGTGGTGGCCGCGCTCTTCCTGGCGCCCGTGTCCCGGGCCCAGGATGACTCCGAGGCGGTGAAGGGAATCGATACGGGGAATTATAATATCCAGCAGTCGGTGGAGTTGGGCTACCGGGGAACCTGGATCGACGGCAACCAGGACACGTATGGCACGTTCGTGAATCTGAGGACCGGCCCGCGCGTGCTCGATTACAGCGTGCACGTGAGGTCGCTCAATCACCAGGGGCTGCTCTTCGACCGGCTCGATTTCACCAACTTCGGATATGGAGGCGACCCGGACAACGTCTCGCGCCTGCGGGCGGACAAGAACAAGTGGTTCGATTTTTCAGGCGTGTTCCGCCGGCACAAGAATTTTTGGGATTACAACCTGCTGGCGAATCCGCTGAACCAGGTTCCGATCATGCCGTCGGCGGGAAATCCGCTGACGTTCCCGATCACCAACCCGGTCTATCCGGTTACCCGGTCGCCGCATTCGCTCAATCTGGTGCGGCGCATGCAGGATTACGATTTGACGCTGCTGCCACAATCCCGCGTGCGCTTCCGCGTGGGATATTCGCGCGATGTGGACGAAGGCCCGTCGCTCACTTCGTTTCACGGCACCACGGATTTTCTGCTGGCGCAGAATTTTCGGATGACCACGAACGCGTACCACGTCGGGGTGGATTTCCGTGTCCTGCCGAAGACGACCATTTCCTACGATCAGTTTCTCGAATATAACAAGCAGGACACCATCGACACGCTGGCCAACACCCCGTTTACGGTCTCGACAGCCCAATATCCCCCGCTGAAGGTGGATATGGGGCTCAACTGGTACTATCAGCCAGGCGTCACGTCGGCAGCGCCCTGCAATGCGCCGTTCCTGACAACCGGCTACGCGAATCCGACTTGCAAGCAGTACGTGTCGTATTCGAGGACGGCCCCGGCGCGGAATTTTCTGCCGACCGAGCGGGTGAGTCTCCAGTCCACCTATTTCACGAATTTCGAGATGTCAGGATCGGCCAGCTACAGCACCAGCGACAACAAGATCAAGAGTCTCAACGACATCGCCAACGAATGGATCAATTCCGCCGCCAGTCTTGTTCGCGACGCGATCGTCATGGGTCCGGCCGAGGCCAAGGAAGTGTTCGTGCATGCGAATTGGGCCGGAGTTTATTCGGTGACCCAGAAAGTTCGCGTCCGCGATGCCGTTCGTTATGACAATTGGCGTTCGCCCGGCGTGTTCAACTATTCGGGCGTGAACCTGTTTGCCGCAGCGACCGGAACGTACAACATCCTGTCGCCGGTGGCGGCGTTCGCGCCCCTGGCTCCGGCCGGACCGGGCATGCCGACATTCACGGCCATTTGCCCGAGCCCCTACACGGCGGCGACTTGCCCGCAGCACACCGCCACGGCGTCCGAGGACTATAAGAACACGCTGTACGCGCAGTTTTGGGGGCAGAGGCTGATCTCGAACACGATTCAGGTCGAGGCTGATTTCACCCCGCGCATCAGCGGGCGAATCGGCTATATGTATGAGACCAAAAAGATCAGCGAATTCGAACTCGATTCAGTCACTAATACAGGTGCGTCCGCGGTAGGTCAGATTCTGAGTCTGACCTATTATCCCGGTGGCTCGACCGCCGCGGCGGGCAATGACTACCTGGCGGCGCGCGGGTACTGCCCGCTCGCTAACGTGGGTGGTCCCTCTGCCGGCGGCACGTGCAGCACACCGAGTCCCATCGACGGCTCGATCACATGGACTGTGGATCCTGCCCAGCTCAGCTCCGAGCTGACGACGCCGCGGGATGTTTCCACGATCAGTGAACACGTGGGGCTGGCCGGCGTGACGCTGCGGCCGATGGATACGCTGCGGATAAACGCCGATTTCCAGTTCGGCTACAACGATTTCGCGTACACACGCATCTGGCCGCGGCAAATCCAGAGCTACAAAGTGCACGCGACGTACACGCCCCGGTCCTGGGCGACGGTGGACGCAGCGGTGGACATCCACGAAAACCGCGACAACGTGAGCACCGTGAACAACCTCGAGCACGGCCGGACGTACAGTGTTACGACCGTGCTGGCGCCGAATCCCAAGTTTGCTTACACGCTCGGATACAACTTCACCGATCTGTCCGCGCAGACGTTCGTCTGTTTCCGCGAGACTTGGGGGACGATGACGAACGTCAATTCGGGAACGTCGTTGCCCACGTGGGCAGCGTGCCCCGCCAGTATATTCGACCCAGGGGTGCCGGCGATCAATCTGGGCGCAACGGCGTTCTATACCAACAAGCAGCATTACGCCTACAGCGATGTGATGTGGAAGCCGACGAAGAAAGTCACCACACGCGTGGGATATTCCGGGGCCTTTGCGGGCGGCAGCACGCTGTTTCTGAATCCGTTGCAGCCGGGCGGGACGCTGGCTTTCACGTACCAGAAGCCGTTCGCCTCGGTGGAGATCAACGCGTACAAGGGCCTGAGCTACAAGGTGCAGTGGAACTATTACGGGTACAACTCCAAGACGCCGATGAACGTCAGTCTGCCGATCGCCGCCGGGGCGTCCTATCCGAATCCGTCGTATCTCACGCTGGCTCCGATTCCGGCGCCGGATTTCAACGGGAATGCGGCGATCTTCTCGGTTCGTTACGCCTTCTGATGCGGGCGGGGAGCCTTCTCGGCTCCCCGCTTCTGTCTCGAGGACGTGCCGCAGCAGCGTGAAACGCCAGGAACCCACACAACGTAACCAAGGGTGATAAGTAGGTGCTCGGGAAGAAGAGCTGATTGCCGAAAGACGAAACGAGGGGGTGCATCGCTTCACCGGCAGCGCGGTTATGTTTTCGCCGGTGCGTTTTGACACGGCTTGACGGCCGATCCTGAAAAGACGTTATCATGCAGTCTGCACGGGATCGCAGGGCGCGATTCACCCCGTTCGAGGAGGAAGGCGTTGAGCGAGCAATCCCTGAACGCGCCGGGTCAGCCGAAGCGGCGGCTCTTTGTCGAAATCTTCCTGGGTGCCGGCGTGGCCGCGTCGCTGGCGTCATTCCTCTACCCCGTGCTGCGTTACATTTTCCCGCCGGAGACTGCCGAGGCCACCAGCGACACGGTGCTGGCCGGACGCGTCGGAGACCTGAAGCCGAACACCGGGAAAATCTTCCGTTTTGGCAGCCGGCCCGCCCTCCTGATTCTTACCCCCGACGGTCAATATTCCGCGATCTCGGCGGTCTGCACGCACTTAAATTGCACGGTGCAATACCGCAGCGATCTGCGCAGCGTCTGGTGCGCCTGCCACAACGGGATGTACACGCCGGACGGGCGCAATATCAGCGGGCCGCCGCCGCGGCCGCTCGACAAGTACGACGTGTTCTTGAAGGGCGAGGAGATTTACGTTCGCCGCCAGGGGAACGCCTGAGATGGATGTGCTGGGGACCGTCCGAAAATGGCTCGACGAGCGGATTGGATTGCACGGGCTCGTTGAATTCATGGAGCACAAGAAGGTCCCGCAGCACCGTTATTCCCACTGGTATTTCTTCGGTGGCATGACGCTGTTTCTGTTCGGCGTGCAGGTGCTGACCGGGATTTTGCTGCTTCTCTATTACCGCCCCAGTCCCAACGAAGCCTACGAGAGCGTGGAATACATCATGACCCAGGTGCGGTTCGGGTGGCTGATCCGCTCGATCCACTCCTGGAGCGCGAATCTGATGATCCTCACCGCGTCCGTGCACATGTTCAGCGTGTTTTTCCTGAAGGCGTATCGCAAGCCGCGCGAGCTGACCTGGCTGAGCGGGATGCTGCTGCTGTTCCTGCTGCTGGGATTCGGATTCAGCGGATACCTGCTGCCCTGGAACACGCTGTCGTTTTTCGCCACCAAAGTGGGAACGGATATTGCGGGGCAGGTGCCGGTGATCGGGAAATGGATTTCGGTGTTCCTGCGGGGCGGGGAAGACGTGACCGGCGCGACGTTGACGCGGTTTTTCGGCTTTCACGTGGCCGTCCTGCCCGGGATCGCCACCGCGCTGGTGGCCCTCCACGTCCTCCTGGTGCAGCGGTTTGGCATGAGCGTGCCGCCCAGCGTCGAAGCCGAGTGGGAGGCCCGGCCGTCCGAGCGGCGCGAGATGCGGTTTTTCCCGAACTTTCTGCTGCGCGAGCTCATGGCCTGGTATGTCGCCCTGGCGATTTTGGGAGGGCTGGCGGCCTTCAAGCCCTGGGAGCTGGGCACGAAGGCGGATGCATTTGCGTCGGCGCCGCCGGGCATCCGGCCCGAGTGGTATTTCATGTTCATGTTTCAGACTCTGAAAATGATTCCCCCGAAGATCTGGATTTTTGACGGCGAACTGCTGGGCGTGCTCGGCTTCAACGCGGCGTTTGTCGTGTGGGTGCTGCTGCCGTTTTTCGACCGGGGACCGGGCGGCCGGGCGCAGCGATGGGTCACCGGCGCCGGCGTGTTTGCGCTGGGCTATGTCGTGGTCATGACGGTATACGCATATTTCGCAAAATAATCGATGGAGAGAGCCCGGAAGGAGCCGGAGCGGAACATGAAAAGGCCGGAGGCACAGAGCGGGAGGGCGAGCGGCCGGATGGTCTGCCGGGGCGCGAAGAACGCGCTGATCATGGTGGCGCTGTCCTGCTGCCTGTTCCTGCTCGCGGCACCGGGACTTCCTGCGCAGGCGAAGAATAGTTGCATCAACTGTCACGGGCTGTTCGATCCGCCGCTCGGCATCAACGCCGAGGAATTTGCCGGCAGCATTCATGCGCAGAAGGGGCTGTTGTGCACGAGCTGCCACGGCGGCGATTCGTCCAGCGACGACATGACCCAGGCCATGGGCAAGGCCGCCGGGTTCCGGGGACACATCGAGCGGGCGCAAATCCCGGCGCTGTGCGGCAAGTGCCATTCCGACGCCGCGTACATGCGCGGATTCAACCCTTCGGTGCGCACCGATCAGCTCAGCCAGTACCAGACCAGCGTGCACGGGAAAATGCTGGCCAAAGGGAATAGCCACGTCGCCGTGTGCATCGATTGTCATACGACGCACAACATTCATCCGCCAAATGATCCGCGCTCCTCGGTGTACCCGGCGAACGTCGCGCGGACCTGCGCGAGGTGCCACGCCAACGCCGAGTACATGAAGGATTACAAGATTCCCACGAACCAGTTCGCGCTCTACTCGACTAGCGTCCATCACGAGGCCTTGGCGGTCCGCGGCGATTTGAGCGCGCCGACCTGTTCGACCTGCCACGGCAGCCATGGCGCCGCGCCTCCCGGGGTGGCTTCGGTCGAGCGGGTCTGCTCGACCTGTCATGTTTTTCAGCAGCAATTGTTCGATTCCGGCCCGCACAAGGCCGCTTTTGGCGCCATGGGGTTTCCGGGCTGCATCACCTGCCATAGCAACCACGCCATCCAGCACCCCAGCGACGGCTCGATCGGGACCGGAAACACCGCGTTTTGCGTGCGATGCCATGTGGAAGGAGACGCGGGCTACACGGCAGCTGCTGGCATGCACGCCGGGCTGGTGAAGTTGGACGGGGAGATCCAGCGCTCGGAGGAGATTCTGAAACGCGCGCAGGTTTCGGGCGTCGAAGTCGGTCAGACCGCCATGGCCTTGACCGAAGCGCAGGATGATCTGACCAAGGCGCGCGTCGCGATTCATTCCGCCCGCCCCGACGCCGTGGACCAGAATATCCAGGCGGGGCTGAAGGTCACGGACAAGACCTGGCAGGCCGGACTGGCCGCCATGAAGGAGCTGAAGTACCGCCGTCAGGGGCTGGTGGCTTCCATCGTGGCCATCGTGCTCGTGCTGATCGCTCTGGCATTCCTGATCCGGAAGATCGAGGCCCCCAAGCCGGGCGAAACGAAATAAGAAGAAAACCCCGTAGATGTCATGTTGGTGCTCAGAGCACGACTCCGGCACAGGTACCTATAACTGCCACGGTTACGACTATTCTTCGCCGTACGATCGAACCATGGCACCGCTGTGATAAAGCTCACGTTCTTTCTGTGACCGGCATCACGGAAGGCCGGCCGTAACCCTCCTAAAATGCTCGCGAGATGCTGCCGAGGCGGCGAACGCGATGCCCCAACAGGTGAATCGTCTGGTGGTTGTCTTCCTGATCCTGGGTGGGAGCTTGACCGTTGCCCGGCATTACATGGTCCCCAAGACCTTCGGCGCTTTGGGTCATTACCGAGCCGCCGCGATTGATGCCAATGCTTCCAAGCCCGAAGTCTATGCGGGGCACGAAGCGTGTGCGTTATGCCATCCGGATATCGCCAAGGTTCACGACGAGGCGCGGCACCGGAGCGTGGCGTGCGAGGTCTGCCATGGCGCTCAGGCGGCGCATGTGGAATCCCCCGCGGATCACAAGCCCCCGGCCCCTCGCCAGCGTGGTTTTTGCCCGCTGTGCCATGGCTATGACCCGTCGCGGCCGACCGGCTTTCCGCAAATTGATCCCGTCAGCCACAACCCCGGGCGGCCCTGCATCACCTGCCACAACCCGCACGCGCCGGTTCCTCCGCACACGCCCCAGGAGTGCAGCGCCTGCCACGGTGAAATCGCCAGAACCAAGGCTCTGTCGAAGCACACCACGGTTCCTTGCACCACGTGCCACCACGTCGAGGAAACGCACAAGATCAATCCGTTGTTGAGCACCCCCACGAAGCCGCAGACCCGTGAATTCTGCGGGCAGTGCCATGCCCAGGGAGCGAAGGGAGCTCCCGACGTTGCGCGCGTGGACCTAAGTACTCATGGGGAGCGCTACGTCTGCTGGCAATGCCACTACGCCCATTTTCCGGAGGTCCCATGACCCCTGAAGCGAAGCCTCCTCAAGCTATTGCCGGCGCACCGGAGCAAGTCTCCCAGGAGCGGCGGGAATTTTTGAAGCAGTGCGCGGCGGCGGCTCCGTTACTGCTGGCGACCATCGCCGTGGCGGAAGGCGTGGCTGCAGGCGCCGAGGAGCCGAACTACAAGCCGGAAGAGCACTACTACGGGATGGGCATCAGTGTGAACAAGTGCATCGGCTGCGGCCGTTGCGTGGATGCTTGCAAGACCGAGAACAATGTCCCGCGCGAGCCGTTCTACTTCCGCACCTGGGTGGAGCGCTACGTGATCACGACGGACGGACAAACCGTGGTAACCAGTCCCAATGGCGGAATCGAAGGGTTTCCCTCCACGGTCAGCGAAAAGGGCATCCTGCGCACCTTCTTTGTGCCCAAGCTCTGCAACCACTGCGCCAACCCTCCCTGTGTGCAGGTGTGTCCGGTCGGCGCCACCTTCCTCACCCGTGATGGTGTCGTGCTCGTGGATAAGGACTATTGCATTGGATGCCGCTACTGCATCCAGGCCTGTCCGTACGGGGCGCGCTTCCTGAATCCCGTCACGCGCACGGCCGAGAAGTGCACCTTCTGCTATCACCGCGTGGTGCAGGGGAAAGTCCCGGCCTGTGTGGAGGTATGCCCCACCGGGGCGCGAGTGTTTGGAGATGTGACGGCGCGTAGCAGTCCGCTGGCCCGCTTTGTGCGCTTCAACGAAATTCAGGTGCTCAAGCCGCAGCTCAATACCGAGCCCAAAGTCTACTACGCGAATCTGGACGGGGAGGTACGCTAGCCGTGCAGGGGCTCACTGAGCAATTGAACAACGTGCTGCAGCAGGTGTCTGGCTACATCTATCCCAACGAAGTCGAGCTGCAATGGAGCTTGCTAATCGTAGTATATCCCTACATCACGGGGCTCGTGGCGGGAGCGTTCATTCTGGCTTCGCTCGAGCGCGTCTTCAACGTCAAGGAAGTGGAGCCCACGTACCGGCTGGCGCTGTTGACGGCGCTGGCATTCCTGCTGATTGCGCCTCTCCCGCTCCTGCTCCACCTCGGGCATCCGGAGCGCTCCCTGGAGATTTTCCTCACTCCGAACACGCATTCGGCGATGGCGATGTTCGGCTTCATCTATGCGTGGTATCTGGCCGTGGTGCTCCTGCTGGAGATCTGGTTCGACTACCGGCGGGACTTGGTTCTGTGGGCGCGGAACGAGCACGGGCTGCGCAGATGGATTCATTTGATCCTGACGCTGGGAGCCACGGATATCTCCGAAGCAGCGGTGGAGTTCGATCGCAAGGCCGTGCGCTTCATCACCATCATCGGCATTCCTTCGGCCTTCCTGCTGCATGGCTACGTGGGCTTTATTTTCGGCTCCGTCAAAGCGAATCCGTGGTGGAGCAGCGTGCTGATTCCCATCGTCTTTCTGTTCTCCGCCATTGTCTCCGGTATTGCCCTGGTGCTGATCCTGTATCTGCTGACTGGATTGGTTCGCCGCGGGTTCGAGATGGCTTGCCTGGACAAGCTGGCATCGTTTCTGTTCTACGCCTTGATCCTGGATTTCTCGCTGGAGATCCTGGATTTCATTCACCGGCTCTACGAAGCTGAAGAATCCATCAAGATATTGTCTACGCTGATCTCGACGCGTTTATTTCTCAGCTTGATTGTGTTACAGGCGCTGACCGGGACGGTGTTACCGCTACTCTGCCTTGCGTTCGTGAGCCCCGCGTTTGGCCGCCCTCTGGTGCGGTTTCCAGAGGAGTTGCGGCGACTTGTCTATCTGGGCAGCGCCGTCCTGATCCAGATCGGCATCTTCAGCACGCGGTGGAACGTGGTGATCGGCGGCCAGTTGTTCTCCAAGAGCCTGCGTGGGCTGACGGTGTACAAGATGGCGCTGACGGGGATGGAAGGGCTGTTTGTGTCGGTCGTGTTACTGGCGGTGCCCTTCGTCCTGCTCTACATTTTTGTGAAACTGCTTCCGCCCTGGAAGGAATCTTCCCCCACCCAACCTCCAGAGGGCGCAGCCGGCGATTGATTTGCCGCGGTCTTCGAGGACGCTTCTTTTAGCGATGCTTCCTGCCTCCGCACGTATTTTCAATTGACCAACGCGGATCACTTCGGCCATGATCGTCGCGCCAACGTCGCCTCGCAGCCGTCACGATCAGCATCTTTCCTGATGTGTTGACCGGTTTCGCTTGACTCCCTTGGAGGATGATGAACACGGCGCCGATTGCGGACGAGGAGAAAGAGAAAATCTTTCACGGAAACGCCGAACGCGTGTTCCATATTCCGGCGCGAACCAAGATCGAACGGAGCGGGACGACCGGCGGCTCGGGTCCCAGACAATGACGAAAAAAGCAGGCTTCTACGGATGGACGCTGGTCGCCGTGCTTTTTTCGCTCGATTTTTCGTTCATGGGGTTCAACTTCTACGGCGGCTCGGTAATCAACACCTACATGCTGAAGCAGATCCCCATGAGCCGCAGCGTCTACGGCCTGGGGTTCAGCTTGACCAACCTGTTCGTCGGATTGCCTTCGACGCTCGTTGCGGTCGTCATCCTCCGGTGGGGCCTGAAGACGAGTTTCGGCATCGGCGCGGCATTGCTCCTGGCCGGAACGGTGTGGCTGTCCTTCTTCGCGTCTCAACCGTGGCACTATCTGGCGAGTTTCGGCGTGCTGATCGGCACGGGCCTTGCTTTCGCCACGAACATTCCCGTGGCCACGGCGGTAACGCGCTGGTTCAAGCGCTACCGCGGAAGAGCGATGGGCATTGCCCTGAGTGCTTCGGGGATGGCCGGATTTCTGTGCTCGCCCGTGGTCAATCGAATTTTGGCGGCGAACGGCGGGAATTGGCGCCAAGCCTGGGAGATCATGTCCGTCATCACTCTTGCCGCCGGGATTGTGGCTCTCCTGTTCGTCCGGGAGCGCCCGGAAGATGTGGGACAGGCCGTCGACGGAGCATCGGACACGGCTTCGGCGCAACTCGCGCCCGGCGTGCAGTCGCTGGTCACCAGCCACTTGTGGACCTCCTCCGAGGCCTATCGGACGCGGCCGTATTGGATCGTGTGCATCAGCGGCATCGCGTGCAAGTATCCATACTTTTTCATCACCGCCCATTGGGTACTACATTTGAAAGGCGCGGGGATCAGTGCGGCCAATGCCGCGATGGCTCTGGGTCTGTTCACGTTGGGAGGGCTCAGCGGGCGATTACTGGGCGGATGGCTGATGGACAAGATGGCGGCCCGCTACGCGCTCATGTTGGGGTTCTGTTGCTACCTGATAGCTGTTGGCCTGGCACTGCGAGTCAGCGCCCACGCCTTGCTGGTGGCGGACGCGGCGGCGGTTTTGTTCGGGCTCGGCTTCGGATGGACGTTCATCGCTGTCTATACCGTGGTGGGCCATTTCTATGGCCCGGCGGCCTATCCGAAGCTGAGCGGGATGATGGCGCTCATCAGCTCGGTGGCTGCGGCGCCTTCGAGCGCGATCGGCGGAAAGTTATTTGACGCGTACGGCAGCTACGCGCCGGCGTTTGAACTGATTGGCGTGGTCACAATCGTGGCCATGGCCACGCTGGCCTTCGCCACGATGCCTCAACCTAAGGCCATCGCGGGCGAGGACCGCCTTGCTTCGTCCTAGCGCAAGCCTCTGAACAACGGAAGTCTCGCACCTCGAAATCCAGGTCGCGGCGTATCCCACTCGCCCGTAATTCCCGCATCGTACCCATTGCAACTAATTGAACGATGAGTTTTGTCTTGACAGGGGATTCCCGATTGCAATAAGTAACGTCTAACTTGGACCCGCAAAGGCTGTGCGAATCGTGGGTGAGAGGGAGAGGGCCATGAAAACTACTTTCGTAAAAAGAGTTACGGATATCTTTGCGTGCGCGCTCTGCGCGCTGATCCTGGTGGCGGTGGCGGGTGTGACTCGCGTTGCGGCGCAGGTGGAGACGGCCACGATCTCCGGCACGGCCACTGACAGCTCGGGCGCGGCGCTGGTCGGCGCAAACATTGAGGCAAAGAACGTCGGAACGAACATTGCGCAATCGACCGTGAGCGACACTCAAGGTCGATACCGGATTCCCAACCTGCCCGTGGGCGACTACGAAGTACGCGCCTCGATGTCGGGTTTCCAGACGGTGGTCCACAAGGGCATTACCCTGACGGTGGGCGCCCACCTCGTCGTCGATTTGTCGCTGCCCGTCGGGCAAATCACGCAGACGGTCAACGTAGAGAGCGAAGTCTCGCGCGTGGAGACGCAAACCGCTGCGGTTTCCTCTCTGGTGAGCTCGCAGCAGATAAGCCAGTTACCCTTGAATGGCCGGAATTTCCAGCAACTTCTGTCGCTCGCGCCCGGTGTTCTGACCATAAAACAGGCTTTCATCACCGGCGGCGGCGGCGGCGGGATCTCTTCGGGATTCTACGGGCCATCGGACACCTACTCGGTTGCCGGATCGAGACCCGTGGGACAAGTGTTCCTGCTCGATAACCAGGATTTGCAGGGCTACTGGCAGAAGGGAGCGGGCGCGTCGATTACCGGCAATTCGCTGGGCGTCGAGGCCATCCAGGAGTTTCAGTTGCTGACCAACACCTATAGCGCGCAGTTCGGTGGAACTGGCGCGGCGATGAATGCCGTCAGCAAATCGGGCACGAATGCTTTTCACGGCTCCGCGTACGAATATTTGCGCAACAGTGCTCTGGACGCGCGCGATTTCTTCGATGGACCGAAGATTCCGCCCTTCCGCAGGAACCAGTTTGGAGGCAGCGTGGGCGGCCCGGTCAAGAAGGACAAGGCCTTCTTTTTCGTGAACTACGAGGGTCTTCGAGCAGCCTTGGGCGTTACGGGAAATCAATACGTTCCGGACCGCGATGCGATCGGCTTGAATACCAGCAACAGCTGCTCGGTTCTTGCGAGTCCATCGACGCTCCAGCCAGAAGCGGCCTACGTATTTGGGTGCGTTCCCTGTAACACTGTTTCACTCGCGGCATGCACAGCCATCCACGCCGTCAACCCAAATTACACTCAGGTATCGGTGGCGATTAGCCCGAAAATCCTCCCGTATCTACCGGGGAATCTCTATGCCGACGTTCCCTCGGCAACGGCAAACGAACAGAAAGTGCCTGCGGGACCGTTCCAGGGCCTACTGTCCGGCAACCAGCTCATGACGAAGATTGCGAGCCAGCCGACGAGCGAGAACTACCTTCTGGGGCACATCGATTATACGCTCGGCTCGAAAGACTCGTTGTTCGGCCGGTACATTTCCGACACGGCCGAGATGCTCCTGCCCATGCCTTTCTCGAACTTCGCCTATTGGCCGGCAGGGTTTCACGGGGGCGACCAGTTTTTCACGATCGAAGAAAAGCACATTGTTTCGGCGACGTCGATCAACCAGATCCGCTTCAGCTTCTCACGAACCAATGAGCGCTCGGATCAGCAATTCCTGTCGGATCCGGCCACGGATCCGTTGCAGTTCTACCTGGGAGCACTTTACAACGGATCGCCGGCTTACAGTCCTGGCGATCGCGAGGACGGCAACCTCATCGTCAGTGGCGGCACCTCCAACGTCGGTCCGGGCGCGACAGCACGGTGGCACCTGATTCAGAACAAGTTTATCGGAGGGGATGATATTTTTTGGAGCCACGGGGCCCACAGTTTCAAGGTCGGTGTCACTGTAGCCAGAGTTCAAAACAATATCGCCGTGGGCCGGGAGGGCGGGATATTCGTTTTCGGCAGCCTCTCAGGTTTTCTCGCAGCTACCCCGGTCCAATTCCAAGGCGAGGTTAATCCCCATCCGGGTTTCACCAGGACGCGCTACTCTCGCGAGATGCAGTACTTCCCCTACATCCAGGATGACTGGAAGGTGAGGTCCAACCTGACCGTCAACATCGGTCTGCGGTACGACTTTGAGACCAATCCCGTCTGCGTATCTCAACCATGCTTCATGCTCCTCGACCCTTTGTCTTCGCCGACGTTTACGCAGGTCCATCATGTTCTCCACGCGAACCCGAACGCGTTTAATTTCGATCCCCGGATCGGCATCGCTTGGGACCCGTTCAACGATCACAAGACTTCCGTCCGCGCCGGCTTCGGAATCTTCCACGAGCCACTGGCCGCGCGCACGTACCTCAACGCGTACTCGCAGAATCCCCCCTCTCAAACCGTGGTGGTTACTCCTCCTACCTCTTTCCTGCTCTTCCCGCATCCGGCAGCGTGTGGACCGGCTGGGCCACCGCCTGCACCGTGCCTGAATCCACCGTTCGGCACGGTCTATGGGCTCGATTATCGCTCGAACGTTTCTCCTTACGTCATGCAGTACAATCTGACGATACAGCGTGACCTCGGGCGCGGCATGGTTGCCTCGCTGGGATATGTGGGGGCGCAAGGCGTCCACTTGTATTCCCCACGAAATCTGAACACTCCGGCTCCAGTCAACGGCTTGGGGAATCCCGTCCCCACCAGCACTATCTGTACCAACTCGGCGTGCTTCTTTACGGGTGCCAAGCCGAACCCGACCTTGCTCGGTTTAGACGACGCAGCCCCCACCGCCCATTCGACCTACAATGGCCTGGTGGCTAGCCTCGCGCGGCAGATCAGCAAGAATTTGCAAGGTCAGGTGTCCTACACGTACTCGAGATCGATTGACGATGGTTCCGGCAGTTCGGGTCTCGAGCAAGCCACCGCCGAAATCGTGGATGCCTACAACCAGCGTTATGATCGCGGGCCGTCCACCTTTAATGTTACCCACTCCTTGCGAGTCAACGGCATCTATAGATTGCCGTTCCGTGGCAACCGGTTGGTTTCGGGCTGGCAGATCGGGGAAATTCTAAGCACGAATACCGGCTATCCCGTCAACGTGACGAACGGACTACTTCCGCAGCAGGCGAACACGGGAGGGATCACATCGGATCGCCCGAATTACTCCGGTGCAGCGGGATGCCACCCCGGTCATATAGTGGATAAGGTCGTTGGCCCGTTCGTGGAGTGGTTCGACCCAGCCTGTTATGCGTTTCAGCCGTTGAATACGCTTGGTAACGTGGGAAGGAATTCAGTCATCGGTCCCGGCCTCTTGGATGTGGACTTCTCCATAGTCAAGGACACCAAAATTACGGAGGCCGTGAGCGCCCAGTTCCGGGCGGAATTCTTCAACGTTATCAATCACACGAATTTAGGGCTGCCATCGGGGAGCGTGTTTGCCACGACAGCCCCTACCGCGGCTCTTCGGACTACTTCCAATACATTCGCCAGCGCGAGTGCTGGCCTGATTTCCACTGCCGCCACTACCTCGCGGCAGATTCAATTCGCGCTGAAGTTGATCTTCTGATTCGCGGCTGCCGGGCCGGTGCTTGCATTTTGCATCGGTCCGGCGGCTTGCGCTTCATCGTATTCGTCGTATACTGCGGGCCGGACGACTGGTTGTGTGCCCATGCCGAGGTTGCCTAGATGAGCATGAAGAAGCCAAAGAAAATCTCCGTTGATCGCCGTGATTTCCTGAGGAATGCAACCGTCGGGGCGGCCGCCCTGGTGGCGAGTCCTCTGGCCGGAAACGCACAAGAGACCCCACAGGCGCAAGCGTCCGCCGAAAGCCGCAACGCCACCGCGCCTCTGGCGCCCCCCGCGTCGAGAACTCCCGAGGCGGCCGCGATTGCGAACCTCGATCTGCAGATCGTCGAGCGGCCCGGCTCGGACTTCATGGTGGACGTCATCAAGTCGCTCGGTTTCGAATACATGTGCGCCAATCCCGGCAATACGTTTCGCAGCCTGCACGAATCGCTCATCAATTACGGCGGCAACCAGAGCCCCGAATTCATCACCTGTTGCCACGAAGAGTCGGCCGTGGCCATGGGGCACGGTTACGCCAAGATCGAGGGCAAGCCCCTGCTGGTCTGCGTCCACGGCACGGTGGGGCTGCAACACGCCGCCATGGCCATCTACGACGCGTATTGCGACCGCGTGCCGGTGGTTCTGATGCTGGGCAATTTTGGCGATGCCGCCGCGCGCTTCGGGTTCGTGGACTGGGTCCATAGCGCGCAGGACCCCGCCGCCACGATTCGGGATTTCGTGAAATGGGACGACCAGCCGGTCTCGCTCACGCATTTCGCCGAGTCCACGGTGCGGGCGTACAAGATCGCCATGACTCCGCCGACCATGCCGGTGGCCCTGGTCGCTGATCACGAACTGCAGGAGCGGCCCATTCCAGAATGGCCGGATCCGGCGGTCCCGAAGCTGACGATGACGTCGCCTCCCGCGGGTGATCCCGACGCTGTGGCGGAGGCCGCTCGTTTGCTGGTGGCGGCTGAAAACCCAGTACTCGTTCTCGACCGTTCCGCGCGCACCCCGGCGGGCCTGGCCCTCACCATCGAACTCGCCGAAACATTGCAAGCAGCCGTGATCGACCGCAACAACCGCATGAATTTCCCCACGCGGCATCCCCTCAACCAGACCGAACGCGGCGGCGCGGCCATCGCCGGGGCGGACGTGATTGCCGGCCTCGAACTCACCGATTTCTGGGGCACCGTCCACCGAGTTCGCGGGCAGGTCTACCGCAGTGGGGAAGTGGTCACCAAACCCGGGACCAAGCTCCTCAGCATCACGGCCAACGATTTGTATATGAAGAGCAACTATCAGGAGGTGCAAAGGTATCAGCCGCTGGATCTGGCGATTGCGGCGGATGCGGAAGCCACGTTGCCGTCACTCCTGGAAGCCGTGAAGCGCCAGCTGACCGATGACCGCAAACGGACGTTCGCGGACCGAGGCGCCAAGCTGGCCCGCGTCCACGAGCAGGCCATGCAGCAGGCGCGCGAGGCTGCGGCCTCGGGATGGGACGCCAGCCCGATCAGCACCGCGCGGATGTCCGCGGAGCTGTGGGCGCAGCTCAAGGACGAAGACTGGTCGCTGGTGTCGAACTGCCAGTTCGTCAACCGCTGGCCGCTGCGCCTGTGGAATTTCGACAAGCACTATCAGTATATCGGCGGCGAGGGTGCGTACGGCGTCGGGTATGGCGCGCCGGCGTCGATTGGGGCCGCGCTGGGCAACCGCAAGCACGGCCGCTTGACTGTCAGTATTCAGAACGACGGCGACATGATGTTTGCCCCCGGCGTGCTCTGGACCGCGGCGCACCATCGCATCCCGATCTTGATCATGATGCACAACAATCGCGCCTACCATCAGGAAGTGATGGAAGTGCAGCGCATGGCCAGCCAGCACAATCGCGGCATCACGCGCGGGCCCATCGGATCCACGCTGACCGATCCGCCCATTGATTATTCCAAGCTGGCGGCGAGCATGGGCATCTTCGGGCAAGGCCCCATCAGCGATCCCAAGGATCTCGCGCCGGCCATCCGGCGAGCGATCGAAGTGGTCAAGCGCGGGGAACCGGCGCTCGTCGATGTGCTCACGCAGCCGCGCTGAGGAGGATAGGCAGGTGAAAAATATGCTTGCAGGCCGCCGGGCCGAGAAGACCGCTTCGCAGGGAATGGGGGCCACTCGATTGCTGGCATTCAGCGTCGTGCGATTCATCTCCCTCGCGGCGATGGCCGTGACGCTGCTTCTGGTGTGCTTTCGCGTGGAGGCGCAGAAGGCGGGGAAGCCTTCGCCATCCGTTTCCGCGCCGGCCGGGAACACCGAGGCGGGCAAAAAGCTTTTCACCACCTATGGATGCTACGAATGCCACGGCCGCGCCGCTCACGGCGGCGTGGGCCCGCGTCTGGGCCCGGACGCGATTCCGTTTGCAGCGTTCTTGCAATATGTCCGCCATCCGGCGGGCACGATGCCTCCCTATACCGCCAAGGTTGCGTCGGACCAGGATCTCGCGGATATCTACGCGTTTCTGAAAACCTTGCCCCCGCCACCGCAGGCCAAGAACATCCCGCTGCTGAATCAATAGCGGACGGCAGTTTCCTTCGATCAAAGCAGCTCGAACGGCGTACGAATTGAACGTGAGGGACCGCCGGCAGCGGATGCCATCGAGGACGTGCAAACGTCTGGAGATTCGTAATCGCGCAGCCAGCCCTGCGATTCCGGCCTACTCCTTCGAGAATTCCTTAACTTGCGCGGCACCGCTTGCGTGAAGGTGTTTCTCGATTTCGCCCCGGCAATTGGGGTCCGGATCGGCCACGCCCACCAGAATTTTTCCGTTGGTCACTTCCGGATCATAGACGTGCTTTCCATAGTGAGGCAGCTGCGCACTGACCAGAAACGCCACGATTGTCGTGAGAATGGCTCCCAGCATCGTCAGTTCGTACATGATGATTCCCGTGGGCCACATCGCCACGATGGGCATGCCGCCGGTGGGCAGGGGATAGGTGCGTTGGGTAAAAGCCGAAAGCAGGTACCCGCATGTGCCTCCCACAATGGCGCCCAGCGGGGCGAGCCAGGGCATGATTGAGTGTTGCTCCTCCCAACCGAAGCCTTCTTCCTCGAGTGGCGCGGCAGAAATAATGACGATGGCCTCGGGGACGAAGTGGAGGCGAGAGCTCTCCGCACGGAGAGTTGCGACCGCGCGTCGTGCACTCTGTGAATCAGGAAAGAGCCCATAGATAGCATTCATAAAGTCCATCCATCCTTAGCTATTGGCTGCCGGCAAAGTGGGGTCCAGGCGAACCTGGGTCCCGGCCACCGCGGGCTGCGCCTGATGCGGAACGGGATTCGTGTGCTGCCCGCCTTTCAATTCCCAAATCGAAATCAGCGGCACGAACTTTGCGAATAGAACGTACAGCAGGACCATGCCCGACGCTGTCCCGACTGTAATCATGATCTCGACCCAACTCGGGTGATATCTTCCCCAGTCGTAGGGGAGGTATTTGTGCTCCAGGGGAGGAACCACGATTAAAAAGCGCTCCAGCCACATTCCCACGACGATCGTCGAGGCCGCAATCACGGTGCCAGTGATGGTCCGCAGTTTTTTGATCGCGAGAATCGGAAACGGAATCAGGAAATTGCAGGTGACCATCGTCCAGAACAGAATTGCGAATCTCCCGCTTTGAATGGACCAGAAGGCAGCCATCTCGGCCGGCTGGTTGCCGTACCACACGGTCAGCCGTTCGGCGAAGATGAAGTAGATCCACAGCAGGCTCATCACCAGCAGAAGCTTCCCCAGATTGCTGAAGTGGCTGGGTTTCAGGTAAGCCTCCAGATGCAGGGTCTTGCGCAACAGGGCCATGGCGATAATCAGGGCCGCAATCCCGCTGAAGATGGCTCCCGCCACGAAGTACGGGCCGAAGACGGTGGAGTGCCACATGGGGACGGGCGCCATGGCGAAGTCCCACGACACAATCGTGTGAACGGAGACCGCGACAGGAAGGATGGTGACGGCCATGATTTTCATGGCCATTTCGAGCCGATGCCATTCCCGAGGCGTGCCTCGCCAGCCGAAGGCAAGGACGGTGTAGATTCGTTTGCGCAACCCCGTCGCCCGATCCCGCACCATGGCCCAATCCGGAATGATCGGGAGAAGCAAAAAAGTCAAGCTGCCCGTGATGTACGTGCTGATGGCGAAGAAGTCCCAAACCAGAGGAGATCGGAAATTCGGCCAGATGCCGCGTTCGCTGGGATACGGCACCAGCCAGAAAAACAACCAGGAGCGGCCAAGGTGAATGATCGGGTACTGAGCGCCGATCGCCAGGGCAAAAACGGTGATCGCTTCGGCGCAGCGAGTGACCGGACGCCGCCAAGTGGCGTTGACCAGGCGAAGAATGGCGGAAATCAGCGTTCCCGCGTGACTGATACCGATCCAGAAAACAAAGTTCGTGACATAGAAGCCCCAGAAAATAGGGCGCGTAAGCCCCGACACGCCCATCCCCGTGTAGATCTGATATACAAAGGTCACGATGCCGGGAAGGCCAATGGCCACCAGGAGAAATACGAGGACGTAGAATCGCCGAGACGTATGGAATAACGGCCGCAGCAGATCCTCGCGGACCTGTTCGTCTTTAATATCAATCACATTGGCCTGCGCCATGCTATTCGTTGGCATGCGAAGACTCTCTTTCGAGATAGATGACTTTGGGAAACGTGCCTACTTCGGCAAGCAGCGTGGTGGCTCGCATCGAACCCGCCAGGCGAGAGACCTGGCTGCTCGGATCCTCCAGATCCCCGAAAACCATGGCCGCCGTGGGACAGGACTGCACGCAGGCCGGTTTGACCTCCCCGTCCTTCACGTCGCGGTTCTCTGCCTTCGCCTGGATCTCTGCCGCAGTGATGCGCTGGATGCAAAACGTGCATTTTTCCATCACGCCGACCCCGCGGACCGAGACATCGGGATTGAGCTGGAGATTCAGCGGCTTGTCCCAAACCGGATTAAACCAGTTGAAGTACCGCGCCGTATAAGGACAGGCATCGGCGCAATAAAAAGTGCCGATACACCGGTTGTAAACCTGGGCGTTGAGACCGTCCGAGTTGTGATAACTCGCATACGTGGGGCAGACCGGCTCACAGGGAGCCGCATCGCACTGCTGGCAGAGGACCGGTTGAAACCTCGCGCGCACGTTCGGGAACTCGCCTTCCCAATAGCGCTCCACATGGATCCAGTGCATGGTCCGGCCGTTGGCGGCCTGCGCCGCGTCAACGGTGGCGATGTTGTTTTCGGCGTGGCACGCCGCCACACATGCCTCGCAGCCGGTGCAGCGGTCGAGGTCGATTACCATTCCCCATCTATGCGCCATCAGCGTTTCTCCTCATGGCCGTTTGTGCGCGGTTCCTGATTACCGCCTCACTCTCTCCTGGCTCCACTTGGTGGGGCCGCCCGACAGCAGAATTAGCTCGCCGGTCCCTGCCTTTGCGACACTCACGCGGGTTCCCGCCCAGGCCAATGAGCCTGTGGTACGTTCAACGTCCGGCGCGAGGATCTTGATCGGGTTCGCGCCGCGGCCGCTGGCATAGCGGCCGTATTCCACGTGTCCCTGGCCGACCGGCATGGCGACGACGTCCGGTGCAATGCCCGGCGACAGCAGAGCGGGCGCGCGGACCGAGCCGTGCCGCGACGCCACTTCCAGAAGGTCGCCCTGTTCGATTTTCAGCGTCGCCGCGGTCTGCGGGTTGATCTCCACCCAGGTGCCCCACATTCCGGTCGAAAGAACTTCCGGCAGTTCCTGCATCCAGGGAAGATTGGCGTGCCGCCCGTCGAAGAACTGTTGCGAAGCGTAAGGCAGAAAGTAGAACGGATACCCAGGAGCCGGTCCATCGAACTGTGCCTCTTCGTTCTTCAGCGCAGGGACGGCATGGGCGGCACTCTCTCGTTCGGGTGCAGCGCTGCCTTTCGCGCTCCACCAGCCGCCCTGGTCTTTTACTTTTGTCCAGAAGTCGTCCGGGCTGCTGGCGGTGATCGAGCTAGGAGAATGCGCGAGAGGAGCGAGCGCCGCCTGCAGCATCTCTTCATAGCTCTTCCACGGCAGTGCCTGGCTTGCCCGTCCCCCCAGGCGGTGGGCGACGTCGAGAAGGACGTCCGGCATCGCGCGCGTGTTGTGCAAAGGGTGCATGGCCGGTGGCGCCACACTCACCACGGCCGCGGTGGTCCCGGATTCCGGGACGTCATCCATCCACGACTCCAGGTAGGAATGGTCGGGGAGAATCAGGTCGGCGAGAACGCTCGTTTCATCAATGAAGTGGCCCAAGCTGGCGATGAAGGGGACGCTTTCCAGAGCCTCCTTCACGTGCCACGTCGCTGGTGTGGCGAACACGGGATTCGCCTCGTACAGCAGGAGCGATTCGACCGTGCGCGCCTGGCCGGAGAGAATATGTTGCGCCAGCGAACGAACCGAAGTGCCAGTCAGTCCCTTCGAATTCGTCTCGGACGATCCATGGCCGGGCAACGGAGGCCGAGGCGTGAACTGAAGGCCACCAGGCTTTCCGACGCCGCCCAGGAGGGCATTGAGAGCGTTGATTGCGAGCGCGGTGAACAATCCATTGGTCTGGGCGAGAGGGGCGCCTCCCACGATGGCGACAGCCGGTGTTTGCACGGCCATCTCGCGCGCCAACCGCATGATCGTTTGCGGAGGAACTCCCGTCTTCCATGCAACCGCCTCGGGGGAATACTCCGGCAAACCGTTGTGCCATCCTTCGATGCGTGATCCGGCGGCGCCGGCGGCCTCTGGCGACCGGTGGTGCTCGCTCAGGATGATGTGAGCGATCCCCAGGGCCAGTTGACCCTCGGTGCCGGGATGGGCCGGGATCCACTCGTCTGCGTTCGCTCCGGTCTGGGACATGCGCGATTCGACCTGCACGAATTTTCCGCGGGCGCCCGGACGATTCCGGCGCATGATCCCGTACGCGACACTTTGGGCCATCGGGGAATTCCATGTGCCCAGGAAGTCCGCGCCAAACGACATCACGAAATTGGACTCGGCGAGGTCAAATGTCGGCAGTTGGTCGCGGCCGAAGCTGAGCTGGTTGGCCGCCCGCAACACCGAATCGTCGAACAACTCGAAAGGAACAAACTGCGCGGCGCCAAACGCGGAGAGAAATCGCTCGATCAACACGCGCCGTTGTCCCCGGAGCGGGCCCGCCAGGAAGGCCATCGAATGAGCGGAGCCGGGGGAAGCCAGCGGGGAGAGATGGGTGAGAAGTTCCTGAAGGGCTTCGTCCCAGCTGATCTCGGCAAATTTTCCCGAGCCGCGCGGTCCCACGCGCTTCAGGGGATGCCGCACACGATCGGGATTGAAGGTGACTTGCAGACCGGCCTGGCCACGAGCGCACAACGTGCCGTGATTCACGGGATGCTGCGGGTTGCCTTCCAGTTTCTTGGCCAGTCCCATTTTCACAACGCCGGCTTGGCCGTTCCGGATCACCTCGGCGTCGCCTTCCATGATCCGCACTTGCAGGCCGCAACCCGCGGGGCATAGCGTGCAGATGCCGGGTCTCCATGTGGCCACGCCCGGCACCAGCGTTTCGTCCGGGATGAAACGAATCAGCTGATTCGTCTGTTCGCCGCACCCGGCCAGCGCGGCGCCAGCACCGCCCACTGTGGAAAGTTTCAGGAACGTTCGGCGTTTCATCGGTTCAGATCTCCTCGGCTCGTTCGTGTCGAGCGTCGTAAGCGCCAGCGTTGCAGCGAGGCGCTAGTAGTGACACGTCATGCAGTCCACTGAAACTCCCTTGGCCTTGTGGCAGGTCAGGCAAAAGTTCATGTTGAGATTCTTGGTTTTTACCGCCACGGTCTGCTGGGCCAGATCGCCGTGGCATTGCTCGCAGGCAATGTCATTGCGGATGTGGGGGGCATGCTGGAACCGGACGTGTGCCGTGGGATAAAACCAGTAGACGCGTTGCCAGGGCGGTTCCTGGCCATTCGCGGCGTACGCGGTCAGTTTCTTGATTTCAGGCTTGTCCGCGGCGATGGCTTGGTGGCAGGCCATGCAGAAGGTGATGCTGGGGTATCCGGCATTGGGGCCCTGCGTGACGCCCGCATGGCAATTCGTGCACTGCAGGCCGTTCTGGAGGTGAATCTTGTGGGTGAAGGCAATCGGCTGCACCGGTGTGGATTGGATACCGAAGTATTCCTTCACGGCATCCAGAAAGGAGCGGTGGGCGGGCGTGAAAACCGAGGAGTCCGGCGGGACTCCGGGCCCGGCGCCAGGCTCCGCGCCCGCTGCCAGAATCAGGAAAGTTTGTCCTCTTACTGCACGGACGCCGCACAAGCTGGCGACGATGACGAGTGCGGCCGCCATCAAAACGGCCGACCAGCCTCTCCATGCGCGAAGATTCCGCCACTGCCCGTTCTGTTTCGTGTGCAAAGGATCACCCGCCTTCCCGCGAGCGCCGTTCACCTCGGACCTGCGCGTCACCGCCGCATCAATGCGGGTTCATGGTGGCGTGTTTCTTGTCCAACTCCCGGATGTACGCGATCACTTGATTGATTTGTGTCTGGTTCAGGCTGGATCCGAACGGAGGCGTGGTGCCCTTGCCGATCTGCGCGTAAGAGGTCTTTATGAGGACTGGTCGCATGTATCGCGTCTCCGCAGGAATCCGGGGAAGCCTACCGACACCGCAGCTTCCGCAGCACGGCCGCCTGCATTCCCGAAGCCGTGCCTCATGCCTTGGGCCCGCCATCGCCCAATAGAAGCATTTCGTACCTTTTAATCCATAATCGTCATTTTGTCAAGCAATACTCTTACGGATTCTGCGGGCCTGTAAGGGTGCGGGTTTTTTTTCGCGCCCGCTTCCCAAAAGTTTCCGGAGAGCGGGCGCGCCGCGTCGGGCGCGGCCGTTGCGGACCGCCTAGAAGGTGATCTTCAGCGCGAACTGGAACGTCCGCGGGTCGGACGCCGCCGTAGGTTGCCCCGCCGAACACGTGGGGGAGCCGGCCGTCGGATCGCAGACCGGATTCACATCGCTGGGGTTGAAGCGGTTCAGCATGTTGAAGCCATCCGCGATGACTTGCAGATTCCAGCCTTCATGGATGGGGATGGTGCGCGAAATGCGCAGGTCCGTCTGGAAAAAGCCCGGGCGCGTGAACGCGTTCCGCCCCAGCGTGCCGACGCAGCCGTAGGGGGGCGACGGCACGGACGGGAAGGGGCCGAAGGTCTGCCCCTGGCTTCCGACGCAGTTGTTCGGCACGGTGAAGGCCACCCCCTTGATGTACGGTGACGTCGTGGAGCCTGGTGGCGGCGTGCCGCCGTGCAGAGCCACAAACGACGGCCGGCCCGTGGCCGAGCCAAAGTCCAGGTTCGAGTCGTAACCGATCAGGACGTTGTAGGGGCGTCCGGAAGCCACTTCGATAACAGGCGCGACGGTGAAGTCCGCGAAAAAGGCGTTCCAGAATCCGGAACCTGCCTGGTGGTGCGGGCTGACGAACACGGCGCTGGTGATCCAGCGATGGCGTTGGTCGAAGCTGGAATTTCCGCGCTCGCCGTTCGGATTGTTGTTGTCCTGCGGCGCCAGAAGCGTCGAGAGGTCCGTCGAGTCGTCAATCGTGTGCGACCACGTCCAACCGGAAAGCAGTTCGACGTGCTGCGAGAAGCGCTTGGTGACCGTCACCGTGAAGGCGTTGTAGAGCGAGTTCCCGCTGGAACTCTGGGGGATCACATCGCTCCAGGGGACCTGCACGCCCGCGAAACCGGTCGGGAATCCGGCCGCGCCAGCCAGCCCGACCAGAGTGGCGTATCCGCCCGGAACGAGCGCCGCAAACGAGGGATTCGGTCCAGAAGGCCGGAAATAGTTGAACACCGCCGGTGTGCCGACTAAGCCGACCGGTCCCACGCAGGATGGGGCCGCATAGCCGGTTCCCAGGATGCCGGGGGCTATGAGGAAGATGCTGCCGCCACCCAGTGTGGGCTGGCAGCTGCCCGGCGCGCCCAGCGGAACCGCCACGGTTAGAGGATTCTTGCCCGGAGGAACAAGGCCGGAAAGCACCGCATTGTTGTCATTGGAAATGAGCAGCGCGGGGTTGGTCGTGTTGATGTTGACCGCGCGATCCAGATGCGTGCCGTGCGTGAAGTTGTAACCCGCGCTGATCTTCCAATTCTTGGAGATCTCTCGTTCAACCGTCAGGTTGGCCTGCTGGGCCAGCGCGTATTGGAAATTCTTCTTGATGGGAATGGTGAACGGCAACAGGGGCATCGGGAACCCGGCCGTCATGAAGTTCTGATTCGTGAAGATGGAATTGGGCTGAAAGGCATTGAACCGCTGCTCGTTGGGGAGGTAACACGCCGTCGGCACCACCGTCACGCAACTGGTGAAAGGTGCTCCCAGGATCCCCTGAAAGATCGAGCTGGCGTTGAAGTTGCCCGGGCCAGGGACGTCACCGGCCGACTCGAGCAGCGCGGACAGAGCCCCATCTTCCGCCGTTGAGAGAAAGGCCAGGGCGAGTGCCGGATGGTCGTAGAAGAAGCCGTAGCCGGCTCGAATCACGGTCTTGCCATTGCCCCAGGGGTCCCATGCAAGGCCGATGCGAGGCGCCACATTGTTGGAGTCGACTGGGATTCCCTCTTTCACGCCGAACGCGCTTTCGGCCGCCGGGTTGAAGTTCCCGCTGGGCGGGAACGTCGGCAGCCATTCGATGTCGTACCGCGCGCCGTAATTCAGCGTCAGATGGCGGTTGATCTTCCAGGTGTCCTGGACGAATACGCCCAGCGTTTTGTTATCAAACGGACGGTGAGATTGGCCGATCCCCTGGAAGAAAATTGTGGGCAAACCCAGTCCATAGGCTTGCACAGCGTTGAAGCCAGGGACCGGCAGCGGTCCCACCGCCGCGGGAAAGCCGAGCGAAGTTGCATTCAGACTGCCGAAATTGTAGACGCCTCCATAATTCAGCGTGAAGATCTGGGACTTCGCGGACGTCAAGTTCACGAAATTGAAGTCGCCACCCACCTTGAACATGTGCGTGCCCTTCGTCCAGGTCAGGTTGTCGGTCCACTCGTAGCGTTTTTCCGTCCGATCTTCCGTGGTGAAAGGTTCGCGCCCGAAAAATGCGTACCCGGCGATGTTGACGGCGGGCAGGCTTCCCCCGGGAAGATTGGTGAATCCGTAATGGAGGCCGCGCCGCGCGAATTGGAAGCGGAATTCATTGAACAGGTTATCGCGGAGCGAGGTGGTGTGCTGGCCGACGATGGAGAGATCGCGCGTCTGCTGCACTGAAGTCCGCGATCCGGCGTTCTGGCCAAACGTCTGGTTCTGGGTGTTCACCTGAATGCCGTTCACGGTCGAGGGCACCACGTTCGCGCGGATAAACGAGCTGTTCTTCGAATTCCAGATGTGGTCGAGCTTGAGGGACCACAGGCTCGTGCCTTCCGTGATGGGGTAGTTTCCAATGGTGGTGACCAGTCCTGCGAACGACGCCGGCACCGGAGCCAGGCTGCTGGGGAAGACCGCGCCCGGGTATAAGGGCGTGTTTCCAAACAGCGCGGTGAACGAACTGGCGGCCGCGGCGCAAAAGTACGGCACGCCGACTGCCGCCGTCAGCGGTGCCGGCAAGAGAGTCAGAAAATTGGCCTGGCCTTTCGTCACCAGCCCGGCGGACAGTCCGCACCCCAAAGCCCCGGCCGGGTAGGAGAACGGCTGCAAGTCGAAATTGTTGGCGCCAATATTGGTGAATCCGGCCTCGTGCCGCCGCGTAATTTCGTAGCTGAAGAAGTAGAAGGTCTTGTCGCGCTGAATCGGGCCGCCAATTGTCGCGCCGCCCTGAGCGCGCGTGTAGGACTGCTTGACGGGAACGGTGCTGAACGACGGCGGGATGGTCGTTCCGTTTCCCGGGTTGAAAACCGCATTCACGGAGAAGGGATTCCGCGACTGGATCGCGCTGTTGCGCAAGAAGCCGAAGACGTCTCCGTGCACTTGATTCGATCCCGACTTCGTGACGATGTTGACCACGCCGCCCATGGCCCGGCCGTATTCGGGCATGTAGTTGCTCGTGATTACTTGGAATTCCTGCACCGCCTCCTGCGAGACCGTAGCGCGCACGCCGTTCACCGAATTGTCCACGGCATCGGCGCCGTCCACGGAGACTTCGTTCGACCGGGCGCGCTGCCCGCCGAAGTTCAGTCCGCTGGTCGGCGCCGCTCCGATCGAGGGCGTGTTGTCGCGCGCCGCTTGCGAGTTCAGCAGGGTGAAGTTGATGTAGTTGCGCCCGTTGATGGGGAGGTTGTTGATCTTGGATTCGGTGATGGTGGTCGACACATCCGTCTTGCTGGTCTCCACCATTT
This sequence comes from Terriglobia bacterium, assembly GCA_020072765.1. Classification (GTDB taxonomy): domain Bacteria; phylum Acidobacteriota; class Terriglobia; order Acidiferrales; family UBA7541; genus Palsa-295. The sequence goes on along the minus strand of JAIQGD010000001.1, from coordinate 42,836 downwards.
CCGGCGCGGCCGACACGGTCACGGCTTCCGCCGCCGTCTTCAATCGCAACTGGGGGCTGTATTCCGCCGCGGCGCCCAGGGTCAGCGTGATCGAGGGAATGGTGAGAGTGGCAAAGCCCTGTGCCTCGACCGACAGGGAATAATTGCCCGGCGGCAAGCCGACGACTTCGTATCGGCCGCTGGCGTCACTGGTGACCGTGCGTTCGGCGCCGGTCGCCACGCTTTTCACCGTCAGCTTGGCGCCCGGAAGGGCCAGGTCCTGGGGGTCCCGCACCGTCCCCGACAGGTTCACCGTGTTGACTTGGGCCGGCAGGCGGCGCGCCCCAGGCAGTGCCAGCACGCACAGAGAAATCACAACCAAGCGGCGAGTGAGTCCGCGCATCGCTGTACTCCTCCTCGAACCTGCCAGGATTAGCTTCGTCCGCTGCTGGGCCGCATAGCTCTGCAAGCCAGACGGATGACGTTTCTGCCCCGTAACCCCCGGAGCACGAGCGTTGGCATGGGGTGTTTCTATGCCAACATCCCATCCTTTGCAACAGAAATGTAGGCGCGGGCAGCTCGCGCAGAGTCGGTCCGGCAGAGGCGCCCAAAGAGTGGCGCGCTGGCGTCCGCGCTGATGCGTTGTACGTGTTCGGGTGCTCGCATGGTAACTGGCCTCGTCGCCGTAAGGCTCCCGATTCCAATAAGATATCGAGGCGATCAGAAATTCGAGTGCGTATTCGCGAAGCACACCGTAAAAAGGAGGTGTATATTAGATAGAGTGGGATTGTGAAGGGATCGCCTGAGAATCCAATCGGAGAAAGCTAGAGAATATGGTTACGGAGCCTGCCATCCATTCATTGGAAGTCGATGAGCTCGACGAGATCGCTGAATGGATTGAGTCATTCGATGCCGTCGTCAAAGACGGCAAACGGCAGCTGGCGAGCCGGATTCTGGAAGAACTCCGCAGCCGGGCACTGGCGACCGGCGTGCGCGTGCCGTTTACCGCGAATACCCCGTACCTGAATTCGATCCACGTCAGCCAACAAGCGCCTTTCCCGGGCGACCAGGAGCTCGAACGCAAGATCAAGAGCCTGGTCCGCTGGAACGCCCTGGCCATGGTCGTGCGCGCCAACCGCGTGGAGCACAACATCGGCGGTCACATCTCCACCTACGCGTCGGCCGCCACGCTGTACGAGGTAGGGCTCAATCACTTTCTCCGTGCACGTAGCGATGATTTTGAGGGCGACACCGTCTATTTCCAGGGCCATGCGGCGCCAGGCATCTATGCGCGCGCGTTCCTCGAGGGCCGCCTTTCCGCCGAGAAACTCGAGAATTTCCGCCGCGAAATGAAACCCAACGGAGGGCTGTCGTCCTATCCCCATCCGTGGCTGATGCCGGAATTCTGGGAATATCCCACGGTTTCCATGGGTCTGGGCCCGATCATGGCGATCTACCAGGCTCGCTTTAACCGCTATCTGGAAGATCGTGGCCTCAAACCGCGCACCGACGCCAAAGTGTGGGCCTTCCTGGGGGATGGGGAGACCGACGAGCCGGAGGCCTTGGGCGCCATCACGCTGGCTTCCCGGGAGCACCTCGACAATCTGATCTTCGTGGTGAACTGCAACCTGCAACGGCTCGATGGGCCGGTGCGCGGCAACGGCAACATTATTCAGGAACTGGAAGCAGCCTTCCGCGGCGCGGGTTGGAATGTCATCAAGGTCATTTTCGGTTCCGACTGGGATCCGCTTTTCGAGCAGGACGTCGATGGGGTGCTGACGAAGCGCTTGGGCGAAATGGTCGACGGCGAATATCAAAAAGCCGTGGTCGAGTCGGGCGCGTATATTCGGGAGCACGTCTTTGGGCCCGATCCGCGGCTGCTCAAGATGGTCGAGAATATTCCCGACGAAAAGCTGCGCACCCTGCGCCAGGGCGGGCATGATCCCAAGAAGGTCTATGCAGCGTATAAGACGGCGGTGGAGCATAAGGGCTCGCCGACCGTGATCTTGGCCCGCACCATTAAGGGGTACGGCCTCGGGGAAGCGGCCGAGGGGCGGAACGTCACCCATCAGCAGAAGAAGGTGGATGAAGACGCGCTGCGGCACTTCGGTGAGCGCTTTGGCCTGGCCATCCGCGAGGATCAAATTGCCGAGGTGCCCTTTTACCGCCCGCCGGAGGATAGCCCCGAAATTCGATATCTGCGCGCCTGCCGGGAAAAGCTCGGTGGTTACATGCCGCGTCGCCGCGTGCGTTCGAAGCCGCTGGTCGGCCGCCGCGAGGAGCTCTTTGAGGAATTTCTGGTCGGCAGCGAAGGGCGGGAAGTTTCCACCACGATGGCCTTTGTCGCGATGCTGCGCAAGATGCTGCGCGATGCCGAAATCGGCAAGCTGATCGTCCCGATCGTTCCCGATGAAGCGCGCACGTTCGGCATGGAAGCCCTGTTCCGGCTGGTGGGCATCTATAGCAGCCAGGGCCAACTCTACGAACCCGTCGATATCAACACCCTGCTGTATTACAAAGAGGCCAAGGACGGCCAAATTCTGGAAGAGGGCATTACGGAAGCGGGTTCGATGTCCTCGTTCATTGCGGCCGGTTCCGCGTATGCCACGCACGGAATCAACACGATTCCCTTTTTCATTTTCTACTCGATGTTCGGGCTGCAGCGGGTGTGCGATTTGATTTGGGCCGCGGCGGACACGCGTTGCCGCGGCTTCCTGCTGGGAGGCACGGCCGGGCGCACCACGCTGGCAGGGGAAGGCCTGCAGCACCAGGACGGCAACAGCCACGTGCTGGCGCTTCCCATACCGACGCTGCAAGCCTACGATCCCGCGTTTGCCTACGAAATCGCCGTGATCATCGAGGACGGCATCGACCGGATGTACAACAAGGGCGAGAGCATTTTCTACTACATCACGGTGATGAACGAACCCTACGCCATGCCGCCCATGCCCGCCGGATCGCGCGAGGGCATTCTGAAGGGAATGTACCTCTGCAAGCCTGCCGGCAACCTCAAGTCGAAGCTGCGCGCGCAACTGTTCGGCAGCGGGGCCATCCTGCGCGAGGTCCTGCGCGCCCAGGAAATTTTGGCGGAGAAATACGACGTGGCCGCCGACGTCTGGAGTGTCACCAGCTACAAGGCGTTGTACAGCGATGGGATTGAGGCGGAGCGTTGGAATCTGCTGCATCCGGGCGAAACGCCGCGCCTGCCGTATCTCTCCCAGTGCCTGGCTGAAGCGCCGGGCGTTCTCGTGGCCGCCACGGACTATTTGAAGGCGCTGCCGAATCTCGTCAGCCGCTGGATGCCACGACGCTTGGCGGCGCTCGGCACCGACGGATTCGGCCGCAGTGAGAGCCGGGCGTCCCTGCGCGACTTCTTCGAGGTGGACGCGCGCTTTATCACGCTAGCCGCTCTCCATGAGTTGCAGCAGGAAGGGAAGATTCAGGCTTCCGTGGTGCAACAGGCGATCCGGGACCTCGACATCGATGTCGAAAAGGCTGATCCACTCACGACGTGACGCTCGGCCCGCGCGGCGTGGCCGGACAGTTTCTCTTGACGAAGTCCGGCGGTTTTCGCAACAATTACACCATCAGGTTCGCGATCGAGCGCTGCGCTCCGAGCACAACGTGTGGACGCCGAAGAACGACTGAAGGCATTCCAATCGAAATCATGAGGTAACTAGACATGGGAAAAATCGTGGCAGCATATGCTACCGTTCATGCCCCGCAGCTTTTCGACCGGCCGCCCAGTGAGGACCCCAAGCAACTCGACGCCGATATTGCCGCGATGCGCCAGATCGGGCGCGAACTCGAGGAAACGAAACCCGATGCCGTGATCGTGATCGCCAGCGATCATCTCGAGACATTCTTTCTCAGCTCCGTTCCAACCTTCGCCATTCTCTCCGGCGAGTATTCCCACGCTGAGTTTGCCGGCCGGAAATACGAGCTGCCCATCCACGAAGCCCTCACCGAAGACTTGCTGGCCAAGCTCATGCACGCCGGCTTCGACCTGGGCTACTCGCAGGATGCCGTCCTCGGACACGCGTTCGCAGCGGTCTACGAATGGGTGATCGAGAAGCGTCCCATTCCGGTGGTCCCGATTTTCGTCAATGCCTACCTCCCACCCCTGCCGACGGCGCGGCGCTGCGCGGATCTGGGGAAGGCGATTGCGAAGGTGATCGCGGACCGTCCCGAACGCGTCGCCATTGTCGCCAGCGGAGGGATGTCGCACTTTCCCGGCACGTGGAAGTACCCCAAGCCGGACTTCGAGTTTGACCACTGGGCCATAGCCCAAATGGAGAAGGGGAATCATCAGGCGCTCATCAATCTGACGAACGAGCAGCTGGATGAGGTCGGCAACACGGAAATGCTGTCGTGGATGATCATGTTCGGAGCGATCGGAAATCAGCCGGGCGAGCTGGTCACTTATCAGCCGACGTGGCACCACGGCCATGCGGTCATGCGCTTCCTCCCGCTCAAGGGAACAGGGCCTTCCAAAGAAGGGGCCGAGGCGGTGGCCAAGTATGAGTTCAAGGGTGGGTATGAATTCTACAAGCACCCGTCTCCTTCGGCGTACAAGCTGAATAAGGTTCTCTACGACAGCCGCTTCAATCGCGAACTCCGGCTCCGGCTGGTGCACGATCTTCCGTCCGTGGCCAAGGAGTACGGCATGACGCCCGAGGAAGCGAAAGTGCTGGAGACTCTCCAGGACGATGACATTGAGAAGTTCCGGGATGGACAGGTCCATCCGCTCGTAACCGCGGGTGCGCATCCGCTGGGCATGTGGATGGCCGTGATCCGGATGCATGCCGAGTTGCGCAAGCTGCGTGCCGCCAAGGCAGAAGGCGGAAAAGCAGGCGCCGCCCAGTAACTCGCGCTACGTGCGGATGTTGATAGGACTCTTTGCCGAGAATTTCTGACGGAGGAAGACAACATGAAGGTCGGCGTTGCGGGACAAGGCGCTTTTGGCGTCAAGCATTTGGAGGCTTTGGCCAACATTCCGGGCATCGAGGTCGTCACCCTGGCAGGCGGGCGCCCAGCTCCCACTGAGGAAGTGGCGAAGAGGTTCAAGATCCCGCATTGGACGTGCGATCTTGCCGAGAGCCTGAAGCAACCCGGCCTGGAAGCCATGATTCTTGCAACGCCTACCGGGATGCACGCCAAGCAGGGCGAGCAGTGCATGCGCGCCGGCAAGCACGTGCACATCGAGATTCCCATCGCCGATTCCCTGGCGGATTCCGAGCGTCTGGTCAAGGTGCAGAAGGAAACCGGCGTCGTCTGCATGGGCGGCCACACCCGCCGCTTCAACCCCAGCCACCAGTTCGTGCACAAGAAGATCAAGGCCGGCGAACTCAAGGTCCAGCAGATGAATGTGCAGACCTACTTCTTCCGGCGCACGAACATGAACGCCGCCGGGCAGCCCCGCAGCTGGACCGATCATCTGTTGTGGCACCACGCTTGTCACACGGTGGATCTGTTCCAATATCAGACCGGCGAACTGGTTTCCGACTGTTACGCCGTGCAAGGCCCGATGCACCCGGAGCTGAAGATCGCTATGGATATGGGCATTGTGATGAAGGTGCCCTCGGGAGCGATCTGCACGCTTTCGCTTTCGTTCAACAACAAGGGACCTCTGGGCACGCGCTTCCGCTACATCTGCGACAACGGCACGTACGTGGCCTACTACGACGACCTGGTGGATGGAGAGGACAAGAAGATCGATTTGTCCAACGTGGATGTGTCGATGAACGGCATCGAGCTGCAGGACCGCGAGTTCTTTGCCGCCATCAAGGCAAAGCGCGAACCCAACGCCAGCGTCGCCCAGTGTTTCACCGCCATGCAGGTGTTGCACCGGCTCGAACAAATCCTCAACTCCGCGGCGAAAGCCAGCACGATCTAGGTTCGCGGACCGCTTTCGATACCATAGGGGCACGGCACCGCCGTGCCCGCTCTGCCGTGGCGGCGCCTGTGTCGCGAGTTCGGGCCGCCACCCCCACTGTGTTTCACCATCTTCAGGATAGGGATAAGAACTGTGGGCTAGCGCAAAGGCGCGACTTCCCGCCTGCCTGCGAGAACGGCGTGGAGCCGTTCTTCATCCAGCGCGCCCTCCCATTTGGCCACCACAATCGTGGCGACCGCATTGCCGATCACGTTGGTCGGGGTCAAGCCTTCCGACATGAGCCGGTGAATTCCCAGCACGAGCGCCACGCTCGCCACCGGGATCGTTCCGGTCGAAGCAATCGTCGCCGCCAGCACGACGAACGCCGCGCCGGAGACGCCCGCCGCCCCTTTCGACGATAGCAACAACACCGCGAGGAGCCCGAGTTGCTGCCAGAGATCCAATCGTGTGTTGGTGGCCTGGGCCAAAAACACAGCAGTCGTGGCCAGGTACAGGCAAGTCCCATCCAGATTGAAGGAATAGCCGGTGGGAATTACCAGGCCAACGAGGCTTTCCTCGCAGCCCAGATTCTCCAGCTTGGTGATCAATTGGGGGAGGACTGTTTCCGAGGAGGTCGTCGCAAAAACGATCAGAAGCTCCTCGCGAATGTAGCGGATCAGCTGGAAGATGCTGAAGCCGCACCAATGCGCGATGGGCCACAGAACGCCGAACACGAAGATCAGGCAGGTCGCGTAAAATCCTCCGAGCAGCTTGCCCAGCGAGACCAGCGATCCAGCGCCGAATTTTCCGACCGTGAAGGCAATCGCCCCGAAAGCCCCCAGAGGCGCGGCCCACATGACGATGGCGACGACCGAGAACAGCATGCGCGACGCCGCTTCGATGGCGGCCACGACCGGTTTGCCGCGGTCTCCTGCTTGCGTGAGCGCAAACGCCAGGAGCACCGAAAGCAATAGCACCTGAAGGATGTTCCCTTCGGCGAATGCTCCGAGGAATGTCCCCGGAATGATGTTGGCAAGAAACTGGGTGACACTCCCGTTTCCTGGGTGCGTCACATAGGCCTGCACGGCGGAGGTGTCCATATGTGTGAGATCGACGTTCATCCCCCGCCCGGGCTTCCACAGATTGACCGCGGCGAGTCCGATCGCCAAGGCGATGGTGGTCAGCACTTCGAAATAGATGATCGCTTTCAGAGCGACGCGCCCGACCCGCGCCACATCGACCATGCGCGCGATTCCATGAACCACCGTGCAAAAGATGATGGGCGCGATCAACATGCGGATCGCCTTGATGAACGCGTCTCCGAGCGGTTGCATGCGCACGCCGAGACGGGGATCCAGTTGGCCCAGAAGAATCCCCGCGGCCATGGCGACCAGCACGTGAACCCAGAGCTGTCGGTACCAGCGCTTCGGGCGGCCGGATTGTTCTGATTCGGCAGTCGTAGTAGTCATCGGCGGCTTTCGCGGTCCAGGCACCGGCATTCTGCGCAGCCGCATCCTGTACCAAGGCCCAGAATTGTACTTCGAAATTCGATTCCCTCGCACTTCGTCCTGCGCCTGCCCATCGGAAGCCGGCTGCGCCGGGTCCGCGCCTTTAGGGAGACGCGTATAGTGTGAGAGGAGTGCTGCAGCGATGATCCGGGAACAGCGGACCGCAGGACGGATCGCGGGTCGGATCTGTATTGTGGCCCTGGTCTGGTGTATATTATTGGCCGCCTGTAAAATCAAACGAGAAACTCTAAGGACACTACCATTATGACTGCGGAAACTGCCGCTGCCCCCATCCACGTGACCGATGCCGCATGGCAAGCGATTGAGGGCGGCTACGATTTGCAGGTCCACGTCGCGCCCGACGTGATTGCCCGGCGCATCGACGATCTGGATCTGGCGAAAGAATTCCTCGCGCGCAAGCTCAAGGGTTTCGTGTTGAAGTCGCACTACGTGCCCACCTACGAGCGCGCCAAGGTGGTCACCAAGGCCAGCCCGGGCATCACCGCCTTCGGCGCGATCACTCTGAACCACAGCGTCGGCGGCCTGAATCCCGTGGCGCTGGAAATCGCGGGCCGCTCCGGCAACAAGATGGTCTGGATGCCCACCGTAGACGCGGTGAACGAAACCGCGGGCCGCACCGACGGTCCCACCGACAAGCTGCCCTTTTGGGCGAAAATCCAGCGCGAGCTTTCGGCCACCGGGATTGCACCGCCGCCCCTCACCGTGTTGGGCAACGACGGCAAGCTGAACGAAGCGGCGCGCCGCTGCCTGGAGCTGATCGGAAAGCACGATATGATCCTCGCCACCGGCCACCTGGGAAAGAAGGAAATTCACGCCCTGGTCAAAACCGGCAAGGAAATGGGCTTGAAGCGTGTGCTGGTCACGCACGCGGAGTTTCCTTCGCAAAGCCTGACTCCAGCCGAGCAGGTGGAACTGGCGGATCTGGGCGCCACGATCGAGCATTGCTTCACCACCATGCACACCGGCAAGGCGCCCTGGGATGTCTATTTCGAAAGCGTGCGCAAGGTCGGCGCGGAGCGCGTGGTCCTCTCCACCGATCTGGGGCAGACGATCAATCCGCCCGTCGCGGAGGGTTTTGCCATGTTCGCGCAGAAGATGCTCGACGCGGGCTTCCGCGCGGCCGATGTGCGCCGCATGACCGTCACGAACCCCGCCGCGCTCATCTCGTAGCGGTGGTGTGAAGCATCGAGTACTCCGGAAATCGCGACCGCGTGACGTATGTTGTGGCATGGTCGCGGAGGACTTGCATCGCGCCTGTTGTACGGATCAGAGGCGTATCAGCGGATATTCCCGCAACTGAGTGAGGTGCTGGCATGAGTAAGCCTGTGGTGGTGCGGCGGATCGAACAGCCGCCGGCGGATGCGGTGGCGGCGCTGGAGAAGTACGGAGTGGCAACGGCGCACGAGGCGCAGGGGCGTTGCGGGCTGCTGGCCTCCTACATGCGGCCGATCTATGCGGGCGCGGCGATTGCCGGGCCGGCGGTGACGGTGTCGCTGCCCCCGGGCGACAATCTGATGATCCACGTCGCCCTGGAGGTGTGCGTCCCGGGATCGGTGCTGGTGGTGGCGCCGACGTCGCCGTGCACCGACGGCTATTTCGGGGAGTTGCTGGCCACCTCGTTGCGCGCCCATGGGGTGAAGGGACTGGTGATCGAGGCAGGTTGCCGGGACGTGGGGCCGCTGACGGAGATGAAGTTCCCGGTGTGGAGCCGCGCGGTGCATTCGCAGGGAACGGTGAAGGCCACGCTGGGGTCGGTGAACGTGCCGATCGTATGCGCGGGGGCTTCGATTGATCCGGGCGACGTGATTGTCGCCGATGACGACGGCGTCGTCGTGGTCCGGCGCGCCGAGGCGGCGGCAGTGGCGGCGGCCTCCGAGCAGCGCGTCCTGAAGGAAGAGAAGACGCGGGAACGTCTGGCGCGCGGCGAATTGGGTCTGGACATCTACGGCCTGCGCGCCAAAATCAAGGAACTCGGCTTGGAATACCGTTAGCCGGAGGCTCACCTGGCACGCCCATCTCAGGGACGACCTGTCTCTGAGGTGGACCTGGTTCTCCCACCAACCTTATATCCGTGGCAAGAAATGAAGGACGGGAGTCTCATGCGCATCGTCTACTGTCCGGGCGAATGGCGCAGGATGCCCGTCGAAAGCGTGCTGGTCTGTTCTGGCTGCGGGACGCCGTTTCGCAAGGCGGAGCGACAAGTGGGCGACTCCGTGTGGTTCGAAGCTGACTGCATGGCAAAACATATCTCTGATGGTTCGGAGTGACGCTACGCAATCGCAGTCGATACATGAAGAGCCGACTTTGTTAGAGATGTCCGGTAATCCGACTTACCAAGCACTGACGAAGCCACTACGGGTTCCGAGGCATGCGATCACGGCCTGGCTAGGCACAGCCGGTCCCATCTGAAACAGGTCTCCAGCAACGGCCATTGGGCGTCGCAGAAGACCTTCGCGTCGAACCCTTCATTCGATGCGGCGGGCTGGCACGTTTTGACCGCCCTGATGAAGAATCAAACTCGTGGTGCGGCCGCTGCTGTCTGTGACGAACGTTATTTGCGCGTCCACGACCTTCAAGAAGAACTCTTTCTCGCTCGCCGGGAAAATCTCGAATGTGGGCTGGTTGGTCGCCTGCTCGAACAGGCGACCTCCTTCTCGGGAGATCGTAATCGCGAAAGTCGGGGCCAATTGGTAGGTGCCCACGTACCCATCCAATACTTTCGGATCAATCGTCAGTACTTTCTGTTCTTTCTCTTCTTTTGGTGGCAACGCGTCGCCGATGCGTTTCGCGTTTTCATCGAGTCCACTCCGGTGTACCACGATCTCCGTGGAACGCCCGTCCGTTCCGGGCACGAATGTAATCTGTACATCCACCTCCTTCACAAAGTAATCGCGGCCCCCCTCGGCATGCAACTCGACCTTCTGCAGGCCGGTCAGTTGCGCCATCAAACGATCTCCCTCGCGCGTAATGTTCATCACCATACCCGGCGCATAATCATACTGTCCTACGTAACCATCGAATAGCTTTGGGTCCACCGCCACTTCCTGGTGCTCTTTCACCGGCGGCACATCCCCCACGCGCTTGCCGTGCTGGTCCCGGCCATTCTGATGGAGAATCAGCTCGATTGCCCTGCCTGTTCCGTCGGTGGCGAATGTGACCTGTGCGTCCGCCGCCTTCAAGAAAAAGTCGCGTTCGCCTTCCGCGAAAATCTCGACTTGTGCCTGCGCTGTCGCCTGCAGAAAGAATTTATCTCCCACTCGCGTAATCGCGATCATGAAATCCGGCGTCAGCTGGTACCTTCCCGTGTAACCGTCAAATACCTTCGGATCGAGATGAACCTCCTTCCGCTCTGATATCAGCGTGACTTTCTCGCCGTGAGCCACCGACGCAAGGCTTCCCCCGATAGCATCAGGCACGCCTCCATTCTGATTTCCTAGGACAATCACGGTCAGTTTGTCTTCAGGGAAGTACCGCAGGGCGGTATTGAATCCCTCGATGCCGCCGTTATGCTCGATTACTTTGCGTCCGCGTACGGTATGCACCATCAGACCAAACGCATAATCACCCGTGTTTGGGGTCGTCATCTTCGCAAGCGATGCCGCCGAAAGGACCTTGCCTCCAAAAAGCGCCTGTTCCCAGCGCCACAGATCTTCCGTCGTGGAGTAGAGCCCTCCTGCTGATAGCGGCGTGCTCATATCCACGTAGCTCGCGTTCACGATTCCGCTGGGCCCCATGGAATACCCTCGCGCGCGGCGCAAGATGATCGCGGAATTCGAGTCATAGCCCGAGTCCTTCATGCCCAGCGGAGTGAAAATATTCTCCTGTACGAACTTTGCGTAGCTTTCCCCGCTAATCTTCTCGATCAAGTAGCCCAGCAAGACATAGCCCGAGTTGCTGTAGCTGTACTTCTCGCCCGGCACGAAATCGAGTGGCTTGTCGCGAAACCGCGCCACTAGTTGCTCGGGCGTCGCGGGAAACGGCTCTTTTGACGCATAGTCCGGAAAGCTCGTAAAGTTGGGAATCCCGGATGTATGCGTCAGCAGATGAAAAATCGTGATCTTGTCCCACGCTCCCGGCGCGTCGGGCATGTGCTTCTTTACCGGATCATTCACGCTGAGCTTCCCGCGTTCCTCCAGCAACATGATGGAAGCCGCTGTGAATTGTTTGGTGATCGAGCCCAGCCGGTACTTCGTCGTCGGCGAATTGGGGACGTTCCACTCGAGGTCGGCAAACCCGTAGCCTTTGTCGAGCACGATGTCGTTCCCTTGCGCCACCAGCACGCTGCCCATGAATTGCTTCGCCGAAACGTAAGACTGCACGATCTGCTCCATCCTCCCCGTATCGGGCGCCTTCTCCGCAGCGGCGACACACGACAGCGCCGCGAGAATCACTGTGATCGTGAAATGCTTCGGTCTCATGATGCCCCCCGCCGCCTAGGCTTTCGATGATGCAATAGTGGGAAATGGTGTGGTCGGTAACCGCACCGGAGTCCGACACAATGGGGCCATCTTAGGCGGCGAGATGAGATAAGTCAACGAAACCGAGCTGTCTGCACGCCGAACTCTGTCTCCGTGTCAGCCTAGCGCCTGATTAAGGCTGCGTTCTGGGAAGCAAAAGCTGAGGTTGTAGGCGAATCGTCGCCTACTCGGAAACTAGCGTGCGCATTCAGGTTTTGTCGCCGGACCAGCCGCCACATAACCGTGCAGTCGGCGTCTCATCCAGTGCCTCGGCTTGAAGGATCGCAGACAAGAAGCGTTTCTCGGCCCCAACGGGACGGTGTCAAACCTACGGTGCTGTAGGCTGCCCAAAAATCCTCCCTACCCAGAAACCTCATTTCTCAGGGTCACGGAATCGTTGAAAAGTCACTTGCCCACAAGTGCGCCGCGGCCCGCCTCACAAAGAACCGTTTCTGGGCGCCCGTGTGAGCGTGGCGCTCCAAGCCTAGATAGGGTGCGATTCGGGCGCAGTGGGAGCGGGCCAAGCTACGATTTTCGCTCTCTTGTGGCGTAGGCTGTGTCATGCCACATCGTACACAATCGGGGGCTCCTGTTATTACGTAAGGGGAATGGGGCCGATAAAGCTTCGACACCGATCAATGCTTGTTGCCCAGCTCGCGAATGTAAGCAACCAATTGCTGAATCTCCGCCGGGCTGTACTTCTTCTTGTAGGTGGGCATTTTGCCAGTGCCGTTGCTGATGGCGCTGGCCAGCTTTTCGTCGCTCTGCGCTTGCACCTGCGGCGAGGTGAGGCTGGGAATCCGCATGCTCCTGCCGATAGTGCCCGTGCCTGAGCCGTCCTTCGAGTGGCAGGCAGTACATTTGGAGACGTAAATCTGCCGCCCGCTCCCGGGAGCATTCACGACGCCCGGCGTGGCGGCCGGGACGGTGGCCGGTCTTGGTGCTGCGGCCTTCTTGGGGGCAGCGCTGGCTGCGGGGTCAGGAGTCGCAGAAACTGCTTCCGGCCGCGCGGTCTTTCCCGGCGGAATTTCGAGCGGCTGTGGCGTTGAGGCGGACGGTTTGGGGCTTGCAACGGGTGTTCTCGCGCTCGGGCCTTCGGGAAGTACCCGTATGTACGACACGAATTCGCCGATTTGCACGGGATTGAAAACCTTGGCATAGCTGGGCATCCTGCCTTTGCCCGCGGCAATTATCCGTGCTAGTTCCTCATCGCTCCGGCCTTGGACTGCTGTTGACATCAGGTCGGGAATGCTCAGACTCTTGCCGATGGTGGTCCGGCCGGTGCCGTCCTCACCGTGACAGGCGGAGCATTTGGCCTGATAAACCCTGTCCACGTCCGGCAGCGGTTGCGCCTGGGCCTGCGCTACCGCTCGTCCGGTGTCGGGGTTACCCGCCGCGAGGTCACGTAAGAAGAGAGCCAGGCTGGCGATCTTTTCGTCATCGAACTTCTTGTTGGCCGGCATCTTGCCTTGGCCCTGGAGAATAAGCTGCCGGAGCTGCTCGTCCGTCATACTTTTGATCGCGGGACGAATGTCGCCCAGGTTCAGGCTGCGCCCGATCATGCCGTTGCCACTGCCATCGCGGGCGTGGCAGGCCGAGCACTTGGCAATATACAGGCTTCGGCCATCGGTCTGGCCGAACGCACTGCCGGCACAGACGGCCAACAACATCGCTATCGCCATCGCTGAAAGGAATCTTCCCATAGGGCTATCGGCCAATCCTGCCACAGTTTCGAACCTGGCAGCAGATCAAAACAATCGCGGGCAGGACGGGGTGAACTGTCCTGCCCGCAACTCCTTGCGAGGAGCCAACCACGCAAGAGGTCTTACTTGACGAAGATAAGCCGGGCCTGGAACGTATCGTTCTGCCGATGGTGAACCAGATCGAGTTGGAAATCGCGGTGCTGGTATTCCGCGATGACCTGGAAACCATTCAGCAGTGCGATGTTCACGTACGGCGTGACGGCCCACTGCGTGTTGTGTTTGTCGAAGTTCGGATGGAACCAGTCATACCGAAATCCGGTGGTGACGTATTGGCCGACATGGTAAACACCTTCGGCAAACGCGCCCTTGCTGTCGAAATGGCGCAGGGACGTTACCGCAGCCCCGGTCCCGCTCAGATCGTACGTCAGCGGGGTGCTATCGCGTCCGTAACTTACTCCCCCCATGGGCAGGAAGTGCTTGCCAATGGGATACGACGCATACGCTGCCACGCGGTCCAGATTGTTGCGGAACAGCGTGCTGCGGTCGGTCATGTCCACAAGACTGCCCGCACAGAGCTGGCTCTTGCCATCGATCACCGCGGTACTCCCGATCTTCGTGAGTGTGCCCGCGTCGTTCACGCAGACACTCGGCGTGGACATATTGCCCCGGTAATAGAGGAGCGAGATGCCGCCGCCGTCGGGATGCAGGATGTAAGTGGCCTGGGCCGAGAAGTCCGGCGTGCTATGCGCCGCGGAATTCACGGACTTCCCCAGCGCCGCCACCGCCTGATTCGCGCCTTTCCACGGTCCGGTCTGCGCCGGGAAGGCGAGAAATGCCTGGGCCTCCTCATCCCAGCGCATGAAGGTGCCTCCTAGGATCGCCGCCCGCACCGACAGCTTGTTGAAGTCGCCGCCAATTTCGACGCCGGCCTCGTCCAAGCCCCACGGCTGGAACAGGAAGGGAATTCCTTTATACGAGGCCGAAATCGGAGCGGTTTGAAACAAAGTGCGCGCGTTGGAGTACGGGCGGTCCGAGGCTCCAAAGCCTTCCCAGGGGTGGAATATGCCGATGCGCGAGGTGAAGAAGTTCTTCTCGTTGCCCATCACAACCCGCAGGTAGGCGTTCTCAATTTCGAAGTAGTCTTCCGGGGAAACCGACAGCTCCGACAGGGAGCCGAAGTACTTCCCCCAGGAGCCAGTCAGCGGATACAGCGTAAACTCCTGGAAGTTGAAGGAGTTCGTGCTGGTACGGGGGCCCGCCGCGCCGCTCGGCAGGAGATTGGCGGCGGCGACACCGTTGGGCTGGTTGGTCACCTGGGCGTCGTAGCGTGCCTGGAGGCGGGCGGAGAAGTAATCGCCCAGTTCGAACTTCTGATCCTGCGCCTTGCCGATCTGATCCGGCATGCGGTAGCCGGCGGCACGGAACTTGTAACCGACCTCGTTCAGAACCGGGATGGTTGTGTGGCAGGTTTGGCAAGGAACGCCGAGCTTGCGCGCAAACATCGGCAACGCGTTCGCGGTGCCAGCGCCCAGGAGAATGACCAGAGCCAACGTGGAGAGCATGACAATTCTGAATTGCCTCATGATTGCAGTTCCTCCTTATCCGAGTTGTACTTTTCACTCACCCTATGTATCTATGTATCGTGGTCCACTACTGCTGTTTGCCGACCTCGCGGATGTATGCCACGAGCTGCGACATTTGTTCTCTCGTCAGCTTTCCTTCGAACGCCGGCATCACCTTCCCTTTGCCTTTGGTGATGATGGCCGTCAATTCCGCATCGGACTGCTTCTGTACTTCTGGCGTGTGAAAATTGGGAATCTTCAGGGTCTTTCCCATGGTCGTATTCGCCGAGGCGTCGGCCCCGTGGCAGACCGCGCACGTGGAAGCAAAGAGAGCTTTTCCGGCGGCTGCGTCCTGCGCCGAGGCGATCCCAGCGAACGTCACCATCACAAGTAGTCCCAACATCATCTTCGTTCTCATTGCTCCTCCCTAAACCCCAGCGTCATCCGCGTGGCTCATTGCGGCGGTTCTGTAGCAACGACCCCTCTGATGGGGTGGTTCGCTTACATCCCTGACCAGAGAAAGCACGCGTTTGGCCAATTTCCACAATTCGACATACGCGGCAAGCCCGCAATACCTCGCCTGTTTACAATCACTTGTATTCGGTCGCAGAAGGGCGCGAAGTCCTAAGTCGTAGAGTGGCCAGTGTCCGAAAAAGCCCGAGTGTCAGAAAATCGGACGATTCGATAAATTAGCGCGAGTTTTTATTAGGCTGGACAGGTGAGTTGAGAAAAGCGATGAGATCGCCAACGTCACTCTCAAGAAGTGATGCCCGTTCGGTTCTGGGGCCTTCCGTGCGGTCGTACATCTTGGCACCGTGTCGCCAAAAAGAGGAAGCGAGCCCCATGGACGTGTAGTGCTCGCCCCGGCCGCGCAGTGCGGGCCCGCGGGAACTACCCTGCGCGCTACTCCCATGACAGCGGTTGCAACCGCGCCAGGAGAACACGCTCTGGCCTACCGCTGCCGAGCCTGACGGCTCCACATAACGCAAGCTGTAGAGGAAGGCAAAGATGTCCGTCATGTCTTGAGCTGTCAAATGCGGCGGTTGCATTCCCTCTTTGCGCATCTCCTCCGTCATTGCGGGTGCAGCGGTGACCATCAGTTCGCCCAGCTTGCTGAAGGTTGCGGGAAGATCACCATTGGGTCCGAGGCTGGAACCCACTTGGCCACCTTCGTCTTTGATTCCATGGCACGACATACAACCCTTGCTTTGGAACAACCCCCAGCCGTTCTCCGGGTCGGGATTTGGGTCATGGACGATTGTTGCGGGCGAAGCGTTCTGCCGCACATACGCATAGATGTCGTCGATGTCCTGGCCGGCAAACTTCGGCCACGCGACTCCCATTTCCGTCATCTTGGATTGCATCGCCGAAGAATGGTTCCAGAGCGCGCTCATCCACTGCATCCCGGAAACAGCTTCCGGAATCCGCGCCAGGTCTGGGCCCACCGCACCACCGGCTCCGGCCACCGCATGACAGTGCACGCAGCCTTTCTCTTCGAACAACGTGTGACCGCTTGCAGGGTCACCCGGGAGAGCCACGTGACGCGACATGTAGATGTAGGTGAAGATCTGCGCAATCTCCCGGTCTTCCATACTGGGATACGGAAGATGCCGCTCTTGCATTTGCTCCCACATCCGAGGCGCATGGTTCCACATCGCCGTGACCAGTTGTGGCAGGCTGTGCTCCGCAGACCCGTAGTGCGCCAAGTCAGAGCCGGTGCTCGCGCCAACGCCGTTGACCTGGTGGCAATTGACGCAGCCCTTCTTCCGAAAAACGGCACTGCCCGCCGCCGGGCTCTCTGACAGGTATTCCGCCCCACGGTTCTCGGTTCGCCGCTGTTGGTGGATCAGGAGGGCTGACACCCCGGCGACGACCGCCAATGCCGCCAGCGCCCATACTACGACGGCGATCGGTATTCGCCGATTCTGGTCGTCAACCATACAACCTCTCGTAGGGATGCTGGCACGACGATGCCCAAAACTGCGGCGCTACGGAACATCTCAGAATCGTCGGCGCGAGTGCTCGCGTACAGCAAACACTGTGACATACGGCTGCGGGCTCGAACTCCAGGACGGGCCGGATTCCGGCATGGGCTTGGGCAGACTCGCGCATTGTCTTATATTCGTACGATTACGAATCTGTCACTTCGAGTTTCCAATCGCGCAGCTTGCGGTACAGGGTGTCGCGCGAAACGCCCAGCAGCGAAGCGGCCTTCGTGCGGTTGCCTCGGGAGAGCTCCAGGGCACGTTCAATGGCCATGCGCTCCAGTTGATCGAGGGCAAGCGTTTCCTGCAGAACCGAGCTGGCTGGTCCGGCGGGCACGGACTGTAGCAGGGGTTTCAGTTGCCGGTCCGTGATCGCCTGCGGATCGTCTTTCGAAACCGCCGTCACGCTCTCGATCAGGTTCTGGAGTTCACGGACGTTGCCTGGAAATGAGTAGCGGAGCAAGAGATCGAGTGCGCTGGGATGGAGACTGATTTCACGATCGCAGCGTTCCGAGACGTTGCGGACAAAGTGTTGCGCCAATACCAGTACGTCTTCGGCGCGGCTGCGCAAGGGCGGAATCTCCAGGACGACCGTGGCGATTCGAAAGTAGAAATCTTCACGCAGTAATTCTGCGCGGAGCACGGCCAAGGATCGGTTCGTGGCGGCGATCACTCGCACGTCTGCCGGAACAGGTCGCGTCGCCCCGACAGGGCGGAATTCGTGATCCTGCAATACGCGCAACAGCTTTACCTGAGTTTCCTTCGGCGTTTCGCCGATCTCGTCGAAGAAGATGGTGCCTCCATGCGCGGAGGCGAACAGGCCGGCCGAATCCGCGTAAGCACCTGTGAACGCCCCGCGGCGGTAGCCGAACAACTCGCTCTCCACCAAGTCGCGCGGCAGGCCACCGCAGTTGACGGCCACGAAGGGTTTGGCGTGGCGTTCGCTGGCGCCGTGGATCGCTCGCGCCAGCATCTCCTTCCCCGTTCCGGTCTCGCCGAGCAGGAGCACGGAAGCATCGGTCTGTGCGACCGTGCGCGCTCGCTCCACGATTTTTTGCATCGCCGGAGAAACGAATATCAATGCGTCAAAGGCAGGAGATCCGTCACCCCGCGCGGATTCCAGTTCCGCCACGCGATTGCGCAATCCGAATATCTCAAGCACGCGGCCGATTTTCTTTCGCACGACGTCCGGTTCAATCGGCTTGGTCAGGTAGTCCTCTGCTCCGTGGCGCATCGATTCCACAGCCGTCTCGATGGTGCCGTACCCGGTCATGATCATCACCGCGAGGTCTGGATTGCGCTCGTGCAACTTGTCCATGAGTGTGATGCCGTCCATCAGCGGCATCATGAGGTCGATGAGCGCAAGATGAATGCCCGGCGTGCGGTCATAAACAGCCAGGGCCTCGTCTCCGGATAATGCGAGTTCCACCTGATGTCCGTCCTTGCGGAGGAAATCGCGAAGCGCGTTCGCCAGTGTGGCGTCGTCGTCAACCACCAGAATGGTGTACCTCTCTGCCGGTTTCATGAATTTGCCCCTGCGACAACTTCGGCACACGTCGGCAACACGACATATACCGTCGTGCCCTGCCCGCGAGCGCTCTCGAAACGCACTGCACCTCCATGCTCACGAAGAATATTCCGAGCCAGCGCCAGGCCGAGGCCTGTGCCCTTGCCCGGCGGCTTGGTGGTGAAGAATGGCTCAAAGATGTGTTCCAGGTCGCTGCCTTCGATGCCGCATCCGTTGTCGGTAATTCGAAGTTCGACGCGCTCGTCCGGCACGCGGCTGCACGCAATCGTAACTTCGCCCCCGCTCACCACCGCATCCACCGCGTTGCTCAGGAAGACCAAAAATAGCGCTTCCATCTGGTTGCGGTCCGTTATCACCTTGATGCCATCCAGTCCCTCCAATACGGCGTGGAAGCGGATGCGCTTCTCCAAGAGTTGCGGCGAAAGAAAGCTGATAACCGACTCCAGCGTGGCGCGCAACGGCTCGGCGCGCTTCTCAATCTCCGGCCGCCGGCTGAAGTCGAGCAGGCGACGGACAAATTGCTGGCAAAAACGGAGGCTGGTTTCCAATTGCTCCAAATCCGATGTAACCTCGGCGTCCGTGACGCGCTCACGCACCATTCGCATCCGCAGCAGCATCGCGGCCAGCGGAGTGTTCAGGTGGTGCGCGGTGCCGGCCGCCATTTCACCCATAGTAGTCAGCTTTTCCAGTTCCAGCAGTTTCTGGCGCAACCGTATGCGTTCGCGGATGTCC
Organism: Terriglobia bacterium; assembly: GCA_020072765.1. Classification (GTDB taxonomy): domain Bacteria; phylum Acidobacteriota; class Terriglobia; order Acidiferrales; family UBA7541; genus Palsa-295. Next base: position 23,486 of record JAIQGD010000001.1, on the reverse strand, counting down.
TGAGTCACTTCCAGGAACATTGTTTCCCCGTATTCCGTGAAAGGCAGGAGGCTGAGCTGAACATCCACGAGGCAACCGTCTTTCGCCTGCCGCTGTGTTTCGAGGTCAAGCACGGGGCGCCCCTCCTGGACCCTTCGTATCAGCTCCCCGACTTCCGGTCGCCTTTCGACTGTCACGGGGGGAAGCGGCTGGCCGACGGCCTCCTCGGCGGTATAACCGTATAGCCGCTCGGCGGATGCATTCCACTCTCGCACCCGAAGGTCTCTGTCGTAAAGCACGACGGCGCCTGGGGTGGTCTCCAGGATTCCGCGGTAACGCTCGTTCGAGCGGCGCAACCGGAGTTCGTGCGCACGCCGTTCACGCAACACGAACCATGCCGCCCAGAATGTGAGGACAAGCGAACTGAGTACGCTGCGGCTGAGGTACATGTAATGCAGAGTGATCTCATCGACATGCCGAAAGAAGAGCACTTCGATCAGTTCCGACATCCCGAATATTAGGCCGGCAATCGTGACGCTGGAGAGCGCCAGTGTCAGCCAAAACCATCGCCGGTTGGAGCCCATCGGCAACATTTGTCGGTTTGCATTCAGCATCTTGTCAGAGCACTGTCACACTGCGATGCATCTTACGTCACACACCAGCGAACTGCATTGAGTATCGCCTGCCATCGCCCCGGGAGCGGCAAGATTCCCTGGGTTGGTATTTCCAGAATGACCAAGGGCAAATATCGTTCGGTCCTCATCACCTCGGCATCTCTCGCCGACTTTATGCCTCTGCCGCCAACCGCACCAATGTTGGCAAGAATACCATGCACCCAGATAAGCGCACTATGGTGCCCGTACGTCGTGGGCCAGGTTATGCCGTTCGCCTGAGGCGAAGCGTGCTCCCTGAACAATATGCTTTGGCAGATGAAAGCTGAGGCGAAGGGCTGCGTGGAGGGCGAGGACTGCAAGTAGGAGAGTGCGACAAAAAACATGTGTTTCTGGGCAGGGAATGCTGGAGATTTCTAGCTTGCCGAATCAACGACTTGCAAGCGATCCGAAGGCAGGGATTCTGGGTACGTTGCGACGGCTGGGGTTAATTACGCCGTCGTTTCGTCCTAGACCTTCGTATTACGAGCTTGCGTCCTCGACCGCGGGCCATGTTGCCGCGGAGACGCCTACGGCGCTCTTTCCAATCTTGCAGTTTGCGACCGGTCTAACCGAGCCGGACGATGACCCGGTGCAGCACGTATCTTTCCCCCTCCTCCTTCAACAACGGTTGCCGTCTGCCTTGAGACGAGACAACCGAGAGCCAGTACGCCTTGTTAACTCCGAGCTTTGCCAATGCTCCGTCTAAGCTTTTGCGGTCTTTCTTGCCGATATTCAGTTGGCCCCATTTGAGTTCGACTGCAATGACAGGTCGATACCTCTTGAAGATGAGTAGATCGACATAATGCCCAGTCAGTGGCACGTGCTTCCTTGCCAGCACCCGCCACCGAGGGTCTTCACCGATATACCGGCGCAGGTGATAATAAGCCGCGCATTTCACGTCTGCTTCCTTGACGAGTTTCAATCCCTTAGAACCGTGCTCTAAGCACGCTACGGCTTATCTACAATTACGCCGAACGCTGCGGCTTCCTAGTTTCAAATCCGCTGAAACACGTCACGTTTTTCCGTGAAACCGGGAGGACCCGAATCATCTCGCCAGAGGAAGAGCAGGCCTATTTGGCTGCCACGAGCCAACCCCTTCGGGATATAGCCAGAGTCATGCTGGACACGGGCATGCGCCCTGAGGAGGTCTTTCGCATCGAGACGGCTAATCTGGATTTCGTCCAGCGGACAATGCTCAACCCATTTGGCAAGACGGCAGCCGCCAGGCGCAAGCTCACCATGACCGACGACGTTTGGTCGATCCTGAAGGGGCGCACCGCCTCGTCGAAGAGTTCGTACGTATTCGCTTCTCCCGATAATCCCGAGAGGCCGATCGGTAGCGTGCGAAAGGCGCACGATGCTGCTGTTCGTCGGGCAAAGATAGTTCCGGGATTCAGGCTCTACGATCTCAGGCACACGTACGCGTCGCGGGCCGTCATGGCCGGCGTGGACCTGCCGACCCTCGCCGCTCTGCTTGGGCACACGAGCGTCCAGATGACGATGCGGTATGTTCATCCGGCTGAGGAGCACAAACGTGAGGCCGCAGCGAAGATCGAGAAGTTCAAGATGGTGAGTGCGATGGAACTGGCAGCCAGAACTCAGGGAGTCACTACAAAAGTCACTACAGTGGAGCGAGTGCAATGACGTGCGAGGCCGCTAACTCATTGAAAGGATTGGTCGGGGCGCGCGGATTTGAACCGCGGACCTCCTGCGCCCAAGGCAGGCGCGCTACCAGGCTGCGCTACGCCCCGACATGTATGGCTGCATTGATTCTAAAGTAGTTTCCCGTGCCGCTGCTACTGCAATTCCTCGCGTGATATTTCCCGCCGGCGTTACACGCCGAAGCCAATAGCGTGCGTCCGCATTTTTGACCCTGCTGAGCACTTCGCTCTCGTTGAAACTCGATTGTCGTGCGGAACGCAGTCGAACGGAGGTACGAGGCGGGTAACACGCACCTGCCAGCATGCATTCGAATCGGAGAGGACGAGCCTGCAGAACCAAGCTAAGGTATTGGTTCCATGGCTCCCAAAGTGGGTTATGCAGCAGCTTGTAGATTACGGGGAGGTCAGAATTGGTCGCAGGGTGCTGTCGAACAGCTTTCCGTGAACTCGTGCCAAAGGAATGCTACGCCCGCGCCCCCGCCGCCGATCGCGATCAGCATGAACGCCAACTTTTTCTTGTTCACACCCGGCTTGACCGCTCCCTCGGGTGCCTGGCCTCCCGCGGCCGCCTCAGCGGCAAAGCTGACGACGTAGGATTGGCCGGGCTTGACGATTTGCTCCTGGTCATTCGCCGATACGACCAGCGTCCCCTGATAGGCGCTCACCGTCATCTTAGCCGCACCGAGGACGACCACTTGGCCGTACATGCGCTCGCCGTTCACTCCCCGAATGGTGGCCAGCGGCGTCTCGATCTCGATCTGGCCGGGCGTGGTTGTGGAGAAACCCAGGGTCCCTTGCTTTACGCTGGCGCGCACTTTGTTTTCCTGTTGCAGGAGTTTCGCCGAGCTGGATGCCAGCAGATAGATCTGGCTCCCTCCGAGCTTCAGGCGCAGCGAGCCCTCCGCATCGGTAGCGAAGGTGTCGCCGGCATAGACATCGACGCCCGCGACCGCATTGGCATTGTCCAGACGCGCATGCTGGGACGCGACCACCATGCCCAGCGGTTTTTCGCTTGCGGCCATCGTGGAGAAGTTCAGCAGGCCGCCGATCACGATCATTACCAGAAGAGAACGTGCTCCGCGGCGAACGAATGAACTCACCATCACCTCCGAGAGATACAGTGCGAGTCTAAGTGTGCCACACACCTGTGTCAACGCCTTTGTAGGCTGTTTCCATGGCGTTCTTGATGCAGGACGGCCCATGGACGGCCTCGAAACAGCGCCCGGGGGGCGTCTCGAAACTGTTCCAGAAAGGAAAAAGTGACGGGCGTCCATGCTAGAGGCCGAGCACATTGGTTTGAATCTTACGGTAGCCGTGCTCGGTGGCCCATAGATCCAGGGGAATCATGGCGAGTTCGTCGACCACCGGCACGGCGCGGCCATTCTGGGTGAGATCCACGGTCTTGATGTAGTGCCGGCACGTGTCACAGGCCTCCACACGCATGTGGCCGATGTCTCCGGTGGTGTACACAGCGAGCTTTTGCGCGTCCTCTTCTCCGCACGCGGGGCACACGATGCGGCGGAACTCCCACTCCGAAGCGCACAGCGAACACAGCAGCCAGCGCTTCGCTCCGTCGCCCTCCGGGCGCAGGATGCCGGCCTGCGGTTTGCCGGAACACAGCGGACACCGCAAAGAGGTGCCGTCGAATGGAGGGTGTTCGGTATGTTCGGCAAGGTATTCCGCGTAGGGCTGCAAGAATATGCGGCACAGCAGGGGTTCCGCGGGACTTACAGCCGCCGAGGGTGCGTCCGCATCGGCTCGCCAAAACTCTGTCAGGATTTCTTCCTGGTGTGTTGCCGCGCCTTCGCGCAGCTCGCGCGCGGACTGCGCCAGCGCGGACGGGGCGCAACTCTCGACCAGCGAAAGGAATGGCCCAAGGTGTGGCAGCAGGACAGACAGGTCCAGTTCCTGCCGCAGCGTGCCGGGCGCGCGGAACTTCCTCGCGGCGCCGCACCGGGTGTCGAAAAACGAAGCCAGCGTCTGCTGGTATTCGGTGATGCGGATGTAAAAACGCAGCGCCTCGGCGGCGAACGTATGTTCCGATGCCAGGTCGGCCGCGCGCTCCAGTCTGGCAGCCCACTTCCCGTTGGTCATTTCTTCGCCGAGGACTCCCCAACAATGCTTTCATACCACGACTGATGATGTCTCTTCGCCCAGGCCCGGGATACATCCCCGCGAACCACCGATCCGAACGCCCCGCGCTCGGCTGCGGTGCCCATGTACACGTGAATAATGAACAGACCGATCGTGAGAAGCGCCGCCACGGGATGAACGATCACGGCGAAATAGCGCAGGAAGCGAAGACTCCACGGAATCGCATCCGTGAACCAGAGGATTATGCCCGACAGCAGCAGCAACAGGCCGCACCACCAGAATCCCCAGAAAAGAATTTTCTGGCCGGGATTGAAGCGATCCACCGACGGCATGGACTCATCTTCATTGCGCACGTAGTGAGGCATCGCTTCCAGCCATGCCTTATCCGCCGGCGTCTTTTTCATCTGCGCGCCCCACAGCTGATACATCCGCACAACGGCGAGCACGAACACCAGCCCGGCCCAGGGATGCAGTTGGCTGGAAACAGCCGCTCCACCCAGCGCCGCCGCTATCCAGAACAGCCAGGGTGACCAGAAGGCAAGTCCTGTCAGCAGCAGGTACACGTAGGAAATGCCGGCCATCCAGTGAACGAGGCGCTCGTGAAACGAATAGCGGAGGACTCGCCCATTGGGAAGCAGATGCGGCGTGCTCATGGCTTGCCTCCTTGCAGATCTTCCGGAACCGTTTTGGGGCCGTAACGCAAATAGTGAATGAACACTCCGGCGACCCCCGCCACGATCGCCAAATTCCCCAGCCACTTGAGCGGCTTCTTCCAAAGTTGCACGGTCCACGGAACGTGCGGGTCAGCGGGCAAGCCCCCGTAGACTTCGGGGTCGCTCGCGTCGTGCAGTACGTAGATCACATGCGTGCCGCCCACGCCGGACGGATCGTAGACGCCGGCCTTAGCAAAGCCGGAATGCTCGCGGAGCTGCGTCGCTCGATGGTCGGCGAGCTCTTTCATCTCCGCCTTCGTCCCGAAGTGCAGGCACCCCGTCGGACACGACTTGATGCACGCAGGCTCCAGGCCCTGCGTCACGCGATCGGCGCAGAGCGTGCATTTGAACACCTTGCGCGCCTGTGGGCTGAATTTCGGGATGTTAAACGGACATCCGGTGATGCAGTACCCGCAGCCGATGCATCGGTCCTGCTGGAAGTCCACGATGCCGTTGGCGTATTGAACGATGGCTCCGTCGGCGGGACAAGCCGCCAAGCAGCCCGGCTCTTCGCAGTGCATGCACTGGTCTTTGCGCATCAGCAGCATCAGGCTGCCGTCGTCCCGCTCGTGTTCGTTGAACTTGATCAGGTTCCAATAGTTCCACGCCGTCTCCGGCATGGTCTGGTAGGAGTTCTGGAAGGTCGTCTCGCTGAACGTGAGGCCGTTCCATTCCAGGCACGCCACCTCGCAGGCCTTGCAGCCAATGCAGGTGGTGGTGTCGATGAGTTTGCAGACTTCCAGCTCGCGCTTCACTCCGGCTCCGGGAACCGAACCCGCGTGCCCTGAAATCGCTCGAATTTCCAATGTCGCCTGGCTCATGTTCGTCTCCCCCTAGGCCTTTTCAACCTTAACGAGGAAGCCCTTGAATTCAGGGGTAAAAGCGTTGGGGTCGATCACCGTGGGAGTCAGCAGGTTGGCGGGCGTGTTGGCGGTTTTGCCGGCGTCCTCCGCGATCCCGCGGTAGCCCCAGTGAATCGGGATGCCGATCTGGTGCATCTTTTTGCCGTCGATCAGCATGGCCTTGATCCGCCGGGTGACGAACGCCTTCGCAATGTACGTGCCGCGCGCGCTCGTAACTTTGATCGTCTCGCCGCCCTCGATCCCGTAGTCCTTGGCCATGTCGGCCGAAATCTCCACGAACGGCTCGGGCACGGTTTCCACGTTCATGGGATTGTGCTTTGTCCAATAGTGATAGTGCTCGGTCAGCCGGTAGGTCGTGCAGATGACGGTGAAGCCCTGCTCCACCGTCCCATACACATCCTCCGCCGTCGTGAATTTCTTCACGACCGGATTATTCGACTGGTTGGGATGCAGCGGATTCTTGACCGGGCTTTCCATCGGCTCGTAGTGTTCCGGGAACGGACCCTCGGCAAAGGCGGCCAGCGGGGCGAAGATGCGCCCCACGCCCTCCGGATTCATGATGAAGGGTCCCATGTGGTCCTTGGGAGGCGAATCCGCCTTGAAGTCGGGGACATCATTGCCCACCCATCTTCCCGCCGCTTCGTTCCACCAGACCTGTTTCCGCGAGGGATCCCACGGCTTGCCCTCGACATCGCAGGAGGCGCGGTTGTACAGCACGCGGCGATTCGCCGGCCAGGACCAGGCCCAGTTCGGATAGATGCCCAGGCCCGAGGGATCCTCGGTGCCCCGGCGCGCGAGCTGCGGCCCCGCTTCGGTCCACGCTCCGCAATAAATCCAGTTGCCCGCGGCCGTTGTGCCGTCGTCCTTCAGCCATGCGAAACCAGGGAGCTGCTGGCCGGTCTTGATTTCTTGCCCCGTCTTTTCGTCCTTCAAATCCGCCAGCGCCTTACCGTTGATTTCCTTCGTGACTTCCGACAGCGACGGGTGCTGCGGATCGGTATAGCTCCACGCCGCGTTCAGGATCGGGTCCGGGAACTTGCCGCCCTCTTTCTTGTACAGATCGCGCACCCGCAGGAAGATCTGCGCGAGGATATCCTGGTCGAGCCGGGCATCGCCCGGCGGAGGCAGCGCGGCGTTCTTCCATTGCAGCCAGCGAGCCGAGTTGGTGAAGGACCCGTCCTTTTCCGCAAATCCCGCGCAGGGGAGCCGGTAAACCGTGGTCTGGATCTGGCGCATCTGCTCCGTCGTGGTTCCCGGTGCCCTCCAGAATTCGCTGGTTTCATCGGGATAAAGTTCGCCGACGACCAGCCATTCGGCCTTCTTGAGCGCGGCGATGTTTTTCTTGGTGTCGGGACCAATCATCACGCCGTTCATGCCGAAGCTCAGCAGGCCCTTCACTTCGCCCCGATACATCCGGTCCCACAGCTGCGTCCACGAGTACTGGCGATCGATCTTCGGAAGATAGTGGAACGCCCAGTCGTCTTGTTTTGTCGCGGCGGGTCCGTACAGCGCCTTGAGAAGTGACACGGCGAACTTCGGCGTGTTGGACCAGTAGCTAAAAGAGTCCCAGGGGCCGGGTTTGGAAACCGTCGGCGTGACGCGCTTGAGATACGCCGCAAGGTCCGTGTCCTCGGGCCGCGGCATCTTCAGGTAGCCCGGCAAGAGATCGAAGACGCCGGCCATATCGGTGGCGCCCTGGATATTGGAGTGTCCCCGCAGCGCGTTGACGCCGCCCCCGGCACGGCCCACGTTTCCCAACATCAGCTGGAGGATGGCCGCGGTGCGGATGATCTGAGTGCCCACCGTGTGCTGCGTCCAGCCGACCGCATAGATCACGCTGGCGACTTTCTTGGTGTCGCCATCCTTGCGGATGGAGGTAAACAGGTCGGCGGCCTTCAGGAACTGGTCCTTCGGGATCCCGGTGATGCGCTCGACGGTTTCGGGCGTGTAACGCGCATACTGCTTCTTCAGAAGCTGAAAAACGCATCGCGGGTGTTCGAGCGCCAGATCGTACGCCACGTTTGGCGGAAGCACCGCCGGCGCGGGGGCCGCGGTTGCGGCGGGCCGGTCGATCGGCGCCGCCTTGCCCGCCATGTTGCCGCCTTCTTGGTAGTTCCAGGTCGACTTGTCGTACGTCTGGGTGGCGGGATCGAAGCCGGAGTAGAGGCCGTTCTCGGGCAGCTGGAAGCCCTCTTTCACGAGGAAGGAGGCGTTCGTGTAGTTGAGGAGGTACTCTTTCGCCAGCCGGTTGTTTTGGATCGCGTAGTTGACCAGCCCGCCCAGGAACGCGATGTCCGCGCCCGCCCGAATCTGCAGAAACAGATCGGCGGTGGCTGCCGTGCGCGTGAACCGCGGATCCACCACGATCATCTTGGCATTGCGGTTCCGTTTCGCTTCGATCGCCCACTTGAACCCGCAGGGGTGGTTCTCGGCTGGATTCCCGCCCATGATCAGCATCATGTCGGTGTTCTTGATGTCGATCCAGCCGTTGGTCATCGCCCCGCGTCCGAACGTTGGTCCCAAACTTGAGACCGTGGGGCCGTGTCAAACCCGCGCCTGGTTTTCCAGGTAGCAGACCCCCAGGCTGCGCATGGCCTTGACCACCAGGTAGTTGAACTCGTTGGTGTCGGTGCAGCCGCCGGTGAACGCCATTCCTTCACAGCGGTTGACCGTCCTTCCGCTCGCATCCTTCTCGACGAAGGTTTCGTCGCGCGTCTTCTTGACGCGCTGGGCGATTTCGCCGATCGCGTTGTCCCAGGAGATGTCCTCCCACTCTGTTTTGCCGGGCCGGCGCACCTGTGGCTTCGTGAGCCGCCGCGGATTCAGGATGTCCTGTTCGAGGGAAGCGCCCTTGGGGCAGAGCGTGCCGCGGTTAATGGGATGGTCCGGGTCGCCCTCCACGTGGATCACTTGCGGCGTGACGTTTTTGGCCCTGTCGCCCAGCGTGTAGATGATCACTCCGCAGCTCACCGAGCAGTACGGGCAGGTCGAGCGCGTCTCCGTGGCGCGGGCGATCTTCAGTTCCCGCAGTTGCGCGTACGCGGGAGCCAGATCGAACCCGAATACCGTGGCGGCTGCTCCGCCGGCTGCCGCTACCTTCAGAAAATCCCGCCGAGTCGTGTCCATGCGTTTGCGCCTCCTTGTTTCCGCATCTCAGACCGAGGGGCCGCCTTCGAACGACGTTGGATCTACGTGTTTCGAACCTCCCTGGTAATGCGCTCAGGCTTTCCTGTCCAGAACCGAGAGGTGCACGGAAACATGTCCGTGCGAAGCCTTGCAAGGAAACGATGAAACACGAACTGCGTGTGGGGAGGAATGAAGTTGTTGGAACCCGCCTGCCAGGCTGCCCACTTTGACCGGAAGGACATGACTTACCCCCAGGGCTGACCAAAGCTGACAGGCGCCATTATCTGTAGCCCTCCGGCCGGTGTCAATTTGTTTTCTGATTTATGGAGTGTGGCGGCTGGCCGCCGCCTTCAAGCGGCCCGCCGCGCGATTCGCGCGTCAGTTTGTTTTGTCTTTGGAGTAGCAGAGCGCATCGAGGTTGCACTCGGTGCATTTTGGTTTGCGGGCCGCGCAGACGCGCCGTCCGTGCCAGATCAGCTGGTGCGAGAAGGCGATCCATTTCTCCTCCGGAAGGATCGCCATCAAATCCTGCTCGACTTTTTTCGGGTCGGTATTGCGGGAGAGGTCCAATCGTTCTGCCAGCCGCAGCACGTGCGTGTCTACCACGACACCCGCGGCGATGCCGAAAGCATTGCCCAGCACGACGTTCGCCGTCTTGCGCGCCACGCCCGGCAGCGTGAGTAGCTGCTCCATGGTTTTCGGCACCTGCCCGTGGAATTCCGCCACGATCTTCTTGCTGGCTCCCATGATGGATTTCGTCTTGTTGCGGAAGAAACCCGTCGGGCGAATGTCCTGCTCGAGTTCTTGTGGGTTCGCGTAGGCGAACGCTTCGGGCTTCGGATACTTGCGGAACAGCGCGGGCGTCACCTGGTTCACGCGTTCGTCCGTGCACTGCGCCGAAAGAATCGTGGCAATCAGCAACTGGAAGGCATTGTCATGATGCAGCTCGCAGGTGGCGGCCGGATACGCCTCCTCGAGTCTCGCCAGGATCGCCCGCACGCGCGCGGGATCGGTTCCGCGTCCCGCTGCCTGCGCTTGCCCCGGCCTCTTCGCTGGCCGGGCTCCGGCGGGCTTCTTCGCTGCCGATTTCTTTTTGAGTTTCTTGCTCATGGTCCGGAAAAATATAGCACATGCGCACAGCCTGCCCGCGCCTAACTCGCTGTTATGAGAGGCCCCTCGGCGCCGGGCCAGGTTCCCGAGAGAAGTTCCCGTACCTTGCGGAAGGCCTTGCCGCGATGGCTGTGGCGGTTCTTCTCTTCGGGCGATGCTTCGGCGTAGGTGCGCTCGATCTCCGGAATCAGAAATACCGGGTCGTAGCCAAAGCCGGCCGTCCCGCGCGGCTCGGTGGTGAGAATTCCCGCTGAAAAATCAGAAACGACCGCGAGCACGCGCCCTTGTCGCGCCAGGGCCGTTACGCACACGAATCGCGCGCGCCGTTCATCTCCTGTACGCCCTTCCATCTCGCGTAGCAGCTTGCGAACACAATCTTCGTCCGTTGCACGCGGGCCCGCATAGCGCGCGGAAAGAACCCCGGGTGCGCCGCCCAGCGCCGGGACGACGAGGCCGGAATCTTCGGCGAGAACGATCTCGCCCGTGAAGCGGCCGTAGTGCAGGGCCTTGCCCGCGGCATTCTCGGCAAAGGTGGGCGCCGACTCTTCGAACGGTGGAAGCTCACCGAAATTCGGGAGGAGACCGAAGTCGAGGACGGAACCCGCCGCCAGCGCGCGATATTCGCGCAATTTGCCGGCATTCGATGAAGCCACGAGGATTCGCACGGATGGGGTCCGGCCCGGAGCGCCGTTACCTCGAACGGCCACGGAAGTTCATGTTGACCAGTTCCTGCTGCACGCGCGTCAGGTGGCGAATGCCGCCCGCCGCCAGTTCGAGCATCTGCTGTAATTCGTGCGTCGAATACGGGCGTCCCTCGGCCGTGGCTTGCACCTCGACGCATTTGCCTGTGCCGGTCATCACCACATTCATGTCCACTTGCGCGCTGGAATCTTCCTCGTAATTGAGGTCCAGCAAAAGCTCGTCGCGGACAATCCCGACGCTGGTGGCTGCCACGGAGTCTGTCAGAGGCACCGAGCGAAGCATGCCCGCCGCCACCATGCGCTCGCACGCCAGCGCGAGCGCCACAAACGCGCCTGTCACCGATGCCGTGCGCGTCCCTCCGTCCGCTTGAATCACATCGCAGTCCAGCCACACGGTCCTCTCGCCGAGCGCTTTCATGTCGGTCACCGCGCGGAGCGTCCGCCCGATCATGCGCTGAATCTCCAGCGTGCGCCCCGACTGGCGTCCGCGCGCCGACTCGCGCGGCGTGCGCTCCTCGGTCGCGCGCGGCAGCATGCCGTATTCACCGGTCACCCAGCCCTTCCCCGAGCCTTTCAGAAACTGCGGCACACCGTCTGCCACAGTGGCCGTGACTATCACGCGCGTGTGTCCGGTCTCGATCAACACGCTTCCCTCGGCGCTGGGAATGAAATCCGGCGTCATCTTGGTTGGCCGCAGAGCATCCGGCGCGCGTCCATCGGTTCGCAAGAAGTTTCTCCCTTGACTGCCTGTGCTTCTTCGATCTGCCAGTGTGCCCACTGCGGCGGGAAGTGTCAACACGCCGTGCGGGCCGGTGCGGGACTTCTCAGTGGGGCGGTTTTGCCGGAGCGAGGGCCGCCACCGGAGGCGTACCCGAAGGCGAAGCGGCTGCGCCGGCACCGGGCGTGGAGGGCGCGCTGGGTGTAGCGTTGGTGCCCGGTGATTGCACGGGGGGATGCAGGTCGAAAAAACCGCTCAGATCGACGTTGCCCGCAAGGGTCTCTACCTCTTGGCCGTGGATCAGAATCTTCAATCGGCGCAGGGCAGGCACGTTGCTTTCCAGCGTCCGCGCCAGCGAGTTCACCGTCAACTGCTCGCTCACGATTCCCGACGGTGTTTCCGCCGCCAGGGCATCGGAGAAATCCGCCACGGCCGTGCCGTCCGGCAGGATGTAGAAGCCGAGCAGCACCGCATCGGCGGGCATCGTGCGCTGGGCGGGCGTCGGGGGGAGTGCCAGCAGGGCGCGCACCAGCTGTCTGGACCGCTGCACCGGATCAGCCGAGAGCGGCAGGTTGATCTCGGCCGGCGCGAGTTGGTCGGGCCCGGCCGCCCAGAAAATCCTCGCCTTCACGGTGACGTCGGTCGGCGTGGAAATCGGCGGCGCCAGCACTTCGTGCCGCGCCCGCTCTTCGGACGCTTGCATCTCGCCGAGGCGCGCAATGCGCCGGTGCATTTCGCGCAAGCTGATCAACCCGATCAGCACCGCCACGGCCAGAAGTCCCAGAGCAAGCTTCAGGTTCCGCGGCATCAGTTGGCTCCCGTCGAACCGGCGGCGCGGGATGCCGCGATGCCGCGGGCGATGGCCGTTGCCAGCGGCGTGGCCGCGGCGGTCAGCGAATCCGCGCTGGGTACCGACACGCTGGAAATCTCAATGGCCACTCCCGGAGCCGCCACGGAACGCAGCCCGCGCACCGCCGCGGGAGTCGCGGTGGCCGGCGAGCCCGAGAAAGACTGCGCCAGTTGGGCTTGGATGAGGTCCGCCACCCGGTGGCTGGCTTCGACATAAGGTTGTTGTGCCTGCTCCCACTGCGGCAAGCCGGAAGCAGTTGGCGCCGGACTCTTCACGTTGGCGGCTGCCGCGACGGGCGTTGGCGCCACCGGCGTCGCAAGCTGATCGTAGAAGGCGCGCACCGTGCCGGGATTCCCGGTGGACCCGATATGCAGGCTGATGAAAATCGCGTCGCGATACGCGTTGGCCATCGCCGCGCGCTCGTCGTACGACGGATTGGAATCATCGTTGCGGCTCATCACCACGCGATAGCCTTGGCGTTCCAGTTCCGCGCGCACCGTGCGGGCGATCTGCAGCACCATATCCTTTTCGACAATGCCGGTTTCCCCTCGCGCGCCGGTGTCGGTGCCGCCATGAGCCGCATCCAGCACGATGACGGGCCGGCCCGCCGTCGTGGACGGAGGCGCCGCCTGTTGGGGGGGCGGTTGGGACGTGGATGCTGAGGGAGGCGTCACCTGCTGCGGGGATGGCGGCGCCGCCATCGCCGAAAACGGTGCGAGCGGAACCATGCCTGCGCTGAGCAAAAATGTCAGAAAGAAGGGAGCTTTTCGCACGGCGAAAAGAATAGCAGAAATGTGCCCGCGCGCAGCGGCGAGAAACGGGCCAGCGCGCCAATTCGCCAGCCATGCGGCACGGAGAACCCCGTTCCTGGCGGGCGCGCCCCTGGCCCCGGTCGGCGAATGATTTGCTCCTGCACGAAGGAGTTTGATAGCTTCAAAGGATGGCGGCACCGGTTACTCTCGATCTCGCTTTGCTTTCGGCTGCCGTGCTGGGCTTCCGGCATGGCTTTGATTACGACCACATCGCCGCCATCTCGGATATCACGGGCGTGGAACAGACCCGGGCGCGAGCCATGCGCATGGGCCTTTTCTACGTCGTGGGGCATGGCGCCACCGTCGCGGCACTGGGCGGTTCGGCCATCGTGTTTCAGCGTTCGCTGCCGCCGCAGGTCGACCGATGGGCGGAACGCGCCGTGGGACTGACGCTGGTGCTGCTCGGCGTCTACGTCCTCGGCACGCTGCTGCGGCAAAACAAATCCACTGCCGCACCTAGATCGCGCGCCTCGCTTTTGATCGGAACGTTTCGCTGGCTGGTGTGGAACATCAAGAAACTCTTCAATCCCGCCGCCAAACCGCTCGCTGTGGCGGAGAGCTACAGCCCCAGGTCGGTCCTCTTGATCGGAGTGATTCATGGTCTCGGGGCGGAAACCCCCACGCAATTGCTTCTGTTTCTGCTGGCGGCGAATCTGGGCGGCGTGCACCGCGGTTTTCTGGGCTTGGCCATGTTTCTCGCGGGCTTGCTGACCATGAACACGCTGATGACTGCTTCGGCGGTGGGAGTCTTCGGCCTCAGCGCGGCCAGCCCCCGCGTCATGCGCTTCGTCGTGGCGCTGACCGCCGCCTATAGCTTGATCGTCGGCGCCATCTTCCTGTCTGGCTCCGCCGCCTGGCTCCCCCAACTGGGTGGCTGAACGGCCCCGCCTCCACTTCTCGCCAGAATTCTCGAAAACGATGCCTCTACTTCATCCACTCCTGAATTGCCGCCAAAATTCGCTGCTGAACCGCGGCAACACCCTGCCGCCTTCCGATGCACCCGTAGGGGCACGGCACGCCGTGCCCGCTCTGCTGTAGCAATGCGTGGACTCACTGGCCCTATCCTAGTGGCTGGTGCAGTCTGGTTCGGGAAAAACCAGTAAGACCTCTTTGGCGGCGGTGTCGGAACCGGAGATCGTGATGCTCCCGGTTGTAATCCGGGCAGGGAAGGCGCACGGGGAATCATCCGTTTGGGAGGCCGGTGCCTGCACCTCCAGTTCCTGCCAGGCCGAGATCGTGTAGGTCGCCGATTCCAGGAGAGTGAGCCTGTAAAGCTCGTCGCTGAGTCTTTCCGGACGGGGATTTTCACCCTGCCCCGCCTTCACCATCACCGTGACCTTTCCAGGCACCTTGCCCCCAGACCATTGCAAGCGCACGCGGAGCGGCCGTGTCGGATAGCCCTTCTTCAGCCGCAGGTTCAGATGCAAGCGTTCCTGGCCATCCTTGAGATGAATCAGTTTCGCGTGGCTGGCGTCGTCCACGCCGGGATAGAACGCCCGCGGAAACGGTGAATCGGGGTCGAGGCGGTTGGTGCGGTTGAAGACGAGAATGTAATCGCCCGGCCCGACGCGGTCGAAATCAAAAACGCCCGTGGCACCCTGAAATCCCCACAGGCCGGGCCGCGCATCGCCGTAACTGCCCGCGCGATACAGTTCCAGCGACGCGAGCGCGACCGGCTTGCCCTTGGGGCCCAGAACCGAGCCGCTTAAGTGACCGGTCGGCACGGCGTCGACATCGTATTCATAGCACGCGCCATTCGGCAGTTTGAAAACCGGAGGCCCTCCCGGAAATACCCTCTGCGCCAGTTCCATCCGCGAGCGGAAACCCGCCGTGAAGACGTATTCCCCGGCGTGCATGTCGTAAATGGAGTAGACGCCGTTGGCGTCGGTACTGGTTTCGAAGCGGTCGTCTCTCGACTGGAGCTTCAAGGAAACATTCGCCAGCGGATCGTCTGGATGATCCGGGGGAGCCAGGAACGGCGGGTTGGTGCGCCGCAGCACGCCGAAGACCGAGGCCACGCGCTCGCCATTGCGCATCGCGCGCAACTGTGGCAGCAGCGCGCGGGCTTCTCCGGCAGGACGCGTCCCGCTGCAAATCGTGGCCTGCAGGCGGCCGTCGTTGCCCACGTGCGTGAAGACCACGTACTGCCCGCCCGCTTCGAAGCGATAGCCGCAGTCGCCGTCCTCGCCGCCCGAGTACACGTCGATTTCGCCCGCGTCGAGACCGGCAAAGCGCTCCTCCACGCGGAACTGGTAATGCGTGAGCCGAGCGGTCGCCATCGCCGCATCGGCCGTCGCAGGCGCGGGAGCGGCGGGAGACTCAAGATGTTCGATCGCCGTGACCGTCCCAAGAAAGACGGTGTTGTCCTCTTTCAGCCCCGGACATTTGCCCGGCGGCTCGTGCGCGCACGTGCACGCCCGAGCGGCCGCCGGAGCCAGGAGAAATGCGAAGACAGCAATGAAAGGTATGCGCCGAATCATCTCCCGCTATCGTACATTTTTTCTTGTAGGATGCGAAACGGCTCGTGAGGGTCCCCTGTGCGTGACGCAACGGTGATACCCTCGGTGGAACAACAGCGGCGGCCATGGAAGGCTTCTGAGCGGGTCGGGCCTTCGGCGCGCGCCGGCGGGATGTTTGGGCGGTGCGGTTTCCGCAGACGGATGCGAGGAACATGCGGGTTTGCGTGACAGGAGCCACGGGATTTATCGGCGCTGCGCTGGTGCGGCGGCTGCTCCAGGTGGGGGCCTCCGTGCGCGCATTGGCGCGACCTTCGGCGCGCGCCGATGAACTCGCAGCGCGCGGCGTCGAAGTTGTGCGCGGCGATTTGAACGATGCCGAAGCGGTCGAGCGCGCCGTCACGGGCGCCGAAGTCGTCTATCACACCGCGGCGCAAGTTGAGGGGCCGGGCAGCCGGAAGGACTTCATCGAAACGAACGTCGGAGGCACCCAGCGAGTCTTCGAAGCCTGCATACGGCAGGGTGTACGCCACGTGGTGCACATCAGTTCCATCGCGGTGTATGGGTTGGCGCAGCAAGGAGAGCGAATCAACGAGGACACGCCATTCGATGACTCTCCCGCTAAACGGGATTCCTACGCGCAATCGAAGATTGAAGCAGACCAGTACGCCGTGGCCATCGGGCGGAAGACGAAGCTGGGGGTGACGATCCTTCGCCCGGGGATTGTGTACGGTCCTGGCAGACCGCTACCCACGGCGCTGCTGGGGTTACGGCTCGATAAGAGGCATGTCGTATTCGGGAGGCACGAGCAGCGCTTTCCGCTGACGTACGTCGAGAATCTCGTTGATGCGATTGAGTTGGTCGGCCAGGGGGCCAGCGGCGGATTGCGGCAGTACATCATCATCGACGACGAGCATTTGACGCTCGGGGAGTATCACGCCGTCCGGGAGCAAGTGGAGAAAACGCCCACGCGGTTCTTTCCCGGCTGGCCGGTGATGCTGACGGCGATTGGCGTGGAAGTATTGATGTGGCTCCTGCCGTGGGGCTTTGGCACTAGAGGCGTCTGGAGACGCCATATCCGGCGCGCCTTGCAGGATCGCTGGTACGACACGCGCCGCATCCGCCAGGAGACGGGCTGGGCCCCGAAAGTGCCTCTGCGCGAAGCGCTCGAGCAAACCATTCGCCCCAAGTCTCCCGGGCACACAGATGCCGCGCGCAGGATTTGAATCGTTTCGTGCTAGACTTTTATGGGACTGGCGGCAGCGAGACCGCGCTTTTGAAATCAAGGAATTCCCGATTCGGAATGGTGTCATCCCACCAGGTGTCCGGACAAGGCGACAGCGGCATCCCGCATTTTCGCAGCAGGGAATCGGTGGTGCTCGCCGCGCGTGAGGTGTGACGATTTTCGTGATGGCTGAATATATCTTGCTCGGCTTTGCCGCAATTCCATTCATCTACTACCTGCTGGCCATTTACAGCACGGCTCGGTTCTTCCGGGTGTCCCGGCGTGAGAATGTGCCCAACACCGACTTCCTGCCCCCGGTGAGCTGCCTGAAGCCCATCAAGGGTCTGGACGAGGACGCCTACGAGAACTACGCCAGCTTCTGCCGCCAGGATTACCCGGAGTACGAAATCGTATTCTGTGTGGATCCGGGCGATCCCGCGCTGCCGGTTCTGGAAAAGCTGGTCCGCGATTTTCCCGAGCGCAAGATCCGGCTGCTGTTCGGTTCAGGCCGCAACGCCATCAACGACAAGGTCGGAAGGCTGGTCCGGCTGACCACCGAGGCGCAGTACGACATTTTCGTGATCACCGACGGCGACGTCCGCGTCAAGCCGGATTACCTCCGCACCGTGGTCGCGCCCTTTCGCGATCCCAAGGTTGGTGCCGCCACCTGTTTGTACGCTTCGACCAAGGAAACGAATCTGGTGCAGGAGCTCCAGTCCATCGGAATGATCTCCGATTTTTTCGCCCCCGTCATGGTGGCCTGGCAACTGGACGATCTCAAAGTGACCTTCGGGCAGTCGATTTTGACCACGCGCAAGGCCGTGGCGAGTTACGGCGGCTATCAAGTGATTGAAGACCGCCCCGCCGACGACGTCTACGCGGGGCGCCTCGTGGCCGAGCAGGGGTACGAAGTGAAGCTCCTGCCCTACGTCGTCCAGTCGGTCGCCGACTTTCAATCGCTCCGCGACCTTCTCTACAAGCGCACGCGCTGGATGACCGTGCAGCGTCTCATGCGCCCGTGGGGCCATCTAGGCTTGATCTTTACCTGGGGATTGCCGTGGGCGCTCCTGGCGGTTGCCACGCATCCCTCCGCCGGCGTCGCCATCGGCTATCTCGGTGGCTATGCGGCGTGCCGCGTGATGATCACCTCGATGATCGGCGTGTGGGGCATGAAGCAGAAGGGGCTGTGGAAGAAGATGCCGCTGATTCCCATGTGGGACCTGATGGCTTTTGTTATGTGGATTGTCAGTTTTGGACGCAAGACGATCCGCTGGCGCGGCGTTGATTATTTTCTCCGGGAAGGACGGCTCGTCGCCGCGTTCCCCGCCAAGGGATCATGAGCGCCAAAATTGCTATCGCCGGGGCTGGAATTTACGGATCGACGATCGCGATTCGTCTGGCCGAGCACGGCCACACCGTTCATCTATTCGATCCCCTCGGCGTCATGTGCGCGGCGTCGGTGATCAACCAATACCGCATTCATTCCGGATACCACTATCCCCGCAGCCCGGAAACGATTGCCGAGACGCTCGAGGCCCGCAGTGAGTTCATGGAAGCCTTTTCGTCCGCGATCGTCCGCAATAGCCGGCACTACTACGCCATCCCCCAGGAAGGCTCGCAAACGCCGCCCGCGCTGTTCGAGCGCGTGATGGCCCAATACAACTTGTATTGCCAGTCCTGCCGTCCCGAGTGGATGAATTTCGGGTTTATCGACAAGTGTTACGAGGTGGACGAGCAAATTTACGACCCGGAAGTCCTCAAAAACGTCGTCGCCGCGCGCATTCAGGCGCTCGGCATCCCCTTCGAGCAGCGCGCCTTTACTCCCGAAATGCGCCAGGACTACGATTTTGTCGTCTATGCCACGTACGGACTGGGGCCGAGCCGGGGTCTTTTCAAGATTGCCAAGTACCAGGTGGCCGAGAAAATCCTGATTGAACTCCCGGCCGTGTTGCGGGGAATATCGCTCGTGGTGGTGGACGGGCCGTTCACCGCGTTCGATCCGTATGGCAGTTCGCCGCGGTCCCTGTTCGGCTCCGCCAAGAATACGAACCATTGGACCACCACCGACCCTCGCGAGCCGATTCCGGAACCCTATGCGAGCCTGCTGAACCGCCCGGCTTTCGAACCCTGTTCCTTTACGCGTTTCGAGGCCATGCGCACCGATTCCGCTCTGGCCGTGCCTGCCTCAAAGGACGCGGTGTACCTGGGGTCGCGCTTCACGATTCGCGTGGTGGAAAACAATCCCGCGGAAGACCGAAGAACTCTCTACATTCAGGAGCCCTCGCCGCGAGAACTCCACATCTTCTCCGGCAAGGTCGTCAGCGCCGTCAAGGCCGCCCGGCTGGTTTGCGAACGCGTTGCCAAGGGTAGTTGAGCCCGATCGCACGCGCCGCCGATAGGCCGCCCAGCCCTGCAGACAGGGCCAAGCGGCTATTGGCCTTAACGCGTTTCGGTGACCGAAGGCTTGGTGGCGCCCAGTTGGCGGTGGCGGTCGTTCCGCGCATTCCGCCAGTTGACCTGCGGCATGAAGAGCGACGAATCGATCCGGTCGCGGTACTCGATCGCGATGTTGACCAGCGAGTCCAGCAGGGAATCCGATAGCAGGTGCGGCTGCAAGCCGAGGTCCACCAGTTTCGAGTTCTTCGCGTTGTAATAGTGCGACTCGGCTTCCACGCGCGGGTCGGGAATGTGGTCGATCTCGACCTTCAACCCCATTTTCTTCCCTGCGGCCTGCACCAGATGCGCCAGTTCCAGCACCGAAAACTGTTCCGTGAACTGGTTGAATACGCGGAATTCTCCCGGCGCGGCCGGATGTGTGCACGCGATCTCGACGCAGCGGACCGTATCTCGAATATCCAGGAACCCGCGCGTCTGCCCGCCCTTGCCGTAGACCGTCAGCGGATGTCCTACGGCGGCCTGCGCGCAGAACCGGTTCAGCACCGTGCCGAACACTTCGTCGTAGTCGAACCGGTTGATCAGCGCTTCGTCCAGCATGGTTTCGTCGCTCACCGTTCCGTAGACCACGCCCTGATTCAAATCGGTGGCGCGCAACTTCCACGCCCGGCAGCAGAACATGATGTTGTGGCTGTCGTGCACTTTCGACAGGTGATAGAACGATCCCGGCTGCTTGGGGTAGGGAAGCACGTCCTTGCGGCCGTTGTGCTCGATTTCGATGTAGCCCTCTTCAATATCGATGTTGGGGGTCCCGTACTCGCCCATCGTCCCCAGCTTCACCAGATGGCAGTCGGGCCGGAACTCGCGCAGCGCGAACAGCAGATTCAGCGTGCCCACCACGTTGTTGACCTGCGTGAACGCGGCGTGCCGCCGGTCGATCATCGAGTACGGCGCCGAGCGCTGCTCCGCAAAATGAACCACTGAGTCGGGCTCGAATTCCTGGATGGATTCTGCAAGAAATTCGTAGTCGGTGACATCGCCGATGAGCAGTTCGATGGTCTTACCGGTGTGCTCGTGCCAAGCGCGCAGCCGGTCCGGAAGCGGTTGAATGGGAGTGAGCGTCTGCACGCCCAGCTCAAAGTCCCACTGGCGCCGGACAAAGTTGTCGATGATGGCGACCTCGTGCCCCTTCTTCGAAAGGTACAGCGCCGTCGCCCAACCGCAGTAGCCGTCTCCACCGAGTACGGCAATCTTCATAGTGCCTCCAGGGCGTGCCCGCCCGTCACAAGACTCTTGGAATTCGTTTACTTTCGGCTGAAGTGGGACGCCGCCGAAAATTGACCCGAACTAAATTTTTACGCCTAGATGCCCGTACACGCAAGCGGCTTTTTGCCTCGCGAATCCAGGATGGCACACTCCCAAACGCGGGCAGGCCACCTACCGTGCCGAAGCGGCGGCCTCGCGCCGGACCGTTGCCAGGCCGCTCCAGCTATAGCCCCGGTGCGACCGCACCGCCGCGTCGCGGAAACCCTCCGCCACCCAGGCGCGCACTTCATCGCCCCGCAGGTAATACGCCACCGGGGTCACCAGTTGATCGAACACGTTGGCGTGGATTTCGTCGAACGGATACGCGTACATGGACGCGAAATAATCTCCGTATGGAAGCCTCGCCGGGCCCTTGCCGTTGGCTCGTGGGCGGTAGAACAGCTTGATCACGCCCCAAAGGAACAACGAAGGCACCAGGCACGCGGCGCGGAGAAAGCCTGCCGGAAGCCGGGAGGTCAGTCTCGTGCGGACCGGATCCACGTACTTCGTGATCCACTCATTGCCCTCCTGCCCGTACACCCAGAAGGCCACCCGGCCGCCCTCCCGCACGCGCGAGGCCAGGCTCGCAAAGCCCGCAGCCGGATCGGGCAAATGGTGCAGCACGCCCACCGAAAACGCCAAATCGAACACCGGGCGCACCGGAGGCCGCATCAAGTCGCCGATTACGACGTGCGCATTGGGAAGATGGCGCGTATGCGCGAAAGCAACGATAGCGCTCTGCCCCAGGTCGATCGACACCACAGCCTTTGCGCCATGCGATGCTGCCAGCGCCGTATGCCGGCCCTTGCCGCAGCCTCCTTCAAACACGAGCTGGCCGGCAAAGTCCGCTGCCGTGAGCGGCGCGAGCCACGCGAAGAATTCTTGCTCGTAATAATCGCGCAGGTCGCTCCAGTGGAGCCACTCTTCGGCAAACCGCGCCGCGGTCTCTGTCTTCACCTTGTCCACGTCGCCGGGAAGCAGCACCGGCACGCCTTCGTGGATCGGAAACCGCGCATGGCAGCCCGAGCAGGTCAGCTCGCCGGCCATGATGTGTCCGCCCTCCTCGGCCGTCGGCCGGGCGGAGAGGGACCCGCCGCAGTTCGGACAGGCCAGGAGATTCAGAGCTTCACGTCGCATGCGAACACCACCCCGTGGGATTCCATCCGTTCTATGACTGTGCAGCGGGAACGCGGAGGATACACCGGCTAACGGCCCGTCGCTCCGGCCGCGCGCGGAGGATCGTTGCGCGGCGTATTCGCTCCGTTGCGGCCGATGTACCGGCGCACCGTGTAAACAGGCTTGTTCTGCGATTCGTAATACGTGCGGGCCAGCAGCTCGCCGATCAGCCCGATGGAGATGAACTGGATGCCGCCCATCACCAGCGCCATCCCCAGCAGGATCAGCGGTCCGTGATTGGCGAGCAGTCCTTCGTCGAACAGCGCCTTGCGCACAAAAATCCACAGCCCGATTCCGCCCCCGCCCGCCAGACACGTCAGCCCGGCCAGCCCGAACAGTTGCAGCGGTTTGGTCGAATAATCCAGCAAGAACTTGACGCTGACCAGATCCAGCAGCACGCGGATCGTGCGCGAAATGCCGTAATTCGATTTGCCGTTCTTGCGCGGCACATTGGTGATCGGCACTTCCGCCACCGAAGCGCCGGCCCAGCTGGCCAGCGCGGGAATGAAGCGGTGCAACTCGCCGTAGAGATGAATTTCCGAAAGAATTTCGCGCCGATAGGCCTTGAAGGTCGTGCCGAAATCGTGCAGCTCCACGCGCGACAGCTTCGCCATGATCCAGTTGGCCACCCGGCTGGGAAAGCGGCGCATCAGCCAGTGGTCGGTCCGCTCCACGCGCCAGCCGCTGGCGATGTCGTAGCCTTCCTGCATCTTCTCGATGAACAGGGGAATCTCCGCGGGGTCATGCTGCAGGTCGCCGTCCATCGAAATGATGATCTCGCCGCGCGAGTGATCGAACCCGGCCTTGAGCGCCGCCGTCTGCCCGAAATTCCGCCGCAATTGCACCACAACGACGCGATCGTCGTCGCGCGCGATCTCCGAAAGCTGCCGGAACGTGCCGTCCTTGCTCCCGTCGTCGATGAAGACGATTTCGTAGGGTTCGCCCACCGCATCCATCACGTCAATGATCTTGACGTAGAGCTGCGGGACGTTCTCCTGTTCGTTGTACAGGGGCACAACGACGGAATAGGACAGCGGTGTCTCTTCATCCATGCGTTCTATTGTATTACATCAGTCCGGTGGGGCGGTAGCACCTCCCGCCGGCCGGTCCTAGGGGGCAACGGGCTGGTTCGTCAGCAGCAGCTTGCCCCCGCGTTCCGCCACAGCGTGCAGTTGCGCTGCGCCGACCAAGCTCTCATACCGCGACACATTCGACTTGGGCGCCAGCAAATAGCACCGCCCCGGCTTCTGCCACAAGTCCCGGAAATCCGTGTCACTGAGAAAGACGTTCGGCGCCCCCGGAGCATGCGAACCGTATTCCAGGTTAACCCGCCGATCCGTTAGAAGCAGCCCCGTGCGATTGGTATAAAAGAAGACCGACGAAAACTGATAATAGTAGTCCTGCGTGATCAGCGTTCCCTCCGGGGCTTGCAGCAGGGCCTGCGCCAGCGGCCGCGATGAGAGGAACGGGTCGAACACCACCATCGCCAGACGCGCGGCATGGAAAAACAGAACCATCATCAGTGCCGCGGCCAGGAACGCGCGCTGGCGCGCCGCTCGCATTGTCCCCAGCGCGCCCGCCAGAAATGCCACTCCCGCCAGAGCCAGCGGCAGGCGCAGGTAGGCGAATGATTCCAGCGTCAGGTCCAGC
>JAIQGD010000143.1 GCA_020072765.1 Terriglobia bacterium | reverse complement strand
TGGACCTTCATGCTCAGGCGCCGTACGACGGTCTCGATGTACGGCGTCTTCCAGTTCAGGCCGGGGCCCGCCACGCGCGCAAACTTTCCAAGCCGCTGGACGATGGCCACCTGTGCGGTCTCCACCGTGAAGAACGAACCCAGGACGATAGTTAAAACTAGGATGCCCACGATGCCCACCAAAACCAGAAACACGCCGGTGAGATCTGTCATCTCGCCTCCTGTTTGATTTGTGCCCGAGCCGAACCGCCCCCATCTGGAAGAGAGCGGCATTCTACCTTAGGCGAGTTGGATTCCGAGACGGGAAAGTGCCAAAGCCGAGTGCGGACTGTGCCGCGGAGGTTTGGCCCAATACAAGAGCACAGCCAGGAGTGGCTGTGCCACGACAAGCAAACTGAGTCGCTACCGAGGGCTTCGACCGTTTTGGCCTGGGGCGCGCGCAAGCGTATAATCCGTGGTTTACGCACATGGCAACGGAACCCACTGAGAGGACTGTGCCCGCCGCCGCGGCTGCGCCGGGGGCGGGGCCTGCGTCGGCGGCGCCGGGCGGCGATAGCGCCGAGGAAATCCGCGTGGTCGGAGCGCGGGTCCACAACCTCAAGAACATCGACTTCACCATTCCGCATAACGCCATCACCGTGGTGACCGGCGTCTCCGGCTCCGGCAAATCGAGCCTGGCCTTCGACACGCTTTACGCCGAGGGCCAACGGCGCTACATCGAGTCGCTGTCGGCCTACGCGCGGCAGTTCCTGGAACGAATCGAAAAGCCGGACGTGGACGAGATCACCGGAATCGCTCCGGCCATCTCCATTCGCCAGAAGAATACGACGCGCAACCCGCGCTCGACGGTAGCCACCGCCACCGAAATTTACGACTACCTGCGCCTGCTCTACGCCCGCGCGGGTCACACCTTCTGCCTGAAGTGCGGCGAAGAAGTCCGCAAGGACACGCTCGACGAAATCGCCGCGCGCGTGCTGGCGCTTCCCGCAGGCCGCCGCTTCTACGTTCTGTACGAACTGAAATTCACTCCCGAATTAGCGGCAGGGCCCGGCGCGAGCGGGACGGCTGCCGCGCGGCCGCGCAAGGCAGCGCGCCCCGGCCCCGATCTGGTCCGCCAGTCGCTGGTGAACCTGCGCAAGCGCGGCTTCAACCGGCTGTATCAGGCCGGACGCGTGTTCGAGTTTTCCGCGCCCGAAGAATTGCTCGACGTGGATTTCGCCAAGCCCGTCTATGCGCTGGTGGACCGCCTGGCGCTCGCGCCCGAGATTCGCTCGCGCCTGATGGATTCGATCGAGATCTGCTACCGCGAGGGGCGCGGCGAGGCGATTCTGGAATTCGTCCCGGAGGAAACGGCCGGCGCGCCCGCCGCCGCTCCGGACCGGCTGGTCTTCAACGAGCGCTTCGACTGCAAAAAGTGCGGCGCGGCGTATCAGGAGCCCGAGCCGCGCCTTTTCTCGTTCAACAATCCGTATGGCGCCTGCCCGCGCTGCCAGGGTTTCGGCAACACGGTCGATTTCGATCTCGACCGCGTCGTGCCGGACAAAGCCAAGTCGCTCGCCGACGGCGCCATCGAGCCGTGGACCAAGCCGCGCTACCGCCAGTTGGCGATGGACATGCGCCGCTACGCGCGCGCCAAAGGCATTCCCGTCGACGTTCCCTTCCGCGACCTGACCCCGGCGCAGCGCGACGCCATTCTCGACGGCGACCGCAAGGAGGATTTCCTCGGCGTGAAGGGCTTCTTCGCCTGGCTGGAACGGAAAAAGTACAAGCTGCACGTGCGCGTTTTTCTGAGCCGCTATCGCGGCTACGCCACCTGCCCCGACTGCCGCGGCACGCGCCTGCGCGCCGAGGCCCGCGCCGTGAAGATCGCCGGCCGCTCGATCACCGAAGTGTGTCAAATGACCGTGAAGGAGGCGCGGCCGTTTCTCGACGGCCTGCAGTTGAGCCCCGCCGAAACGGTGATCGCCGAAAAAGTGCTCGAAGAAATTCAGCAGCGGCTGCGCTTTCTCGACGAGGTGGGGCTCGACTACCTGTCGCTGGACCGGCTGACCTCCACGCTTTCCGGCGGCGAAGCCCAGCGCATTCAGCTCGCCACATCGCTGGGCTCGCGCCTGGTCGGCGCGCTGTACGTTCTCGACGAGCCGTCCATCGGCCTGCACCCGCGCGACACCGGCCGTTTGATCGAGATTCTCAAGGGGCTGCGCGACCTGGGCAATACCCTGCTCGTGGTTGAGCACGATCCCGAAACCATCCTCGCCGCCGACAATATTCTCGATCTGGGTCCGGGCGCGGGCGAGCACGGAGGACATTTGATCTTCGCCGGATCCCGCGAGGAGCTTCTGGCCGACGCGCAGTCGCTCACCGGCCGCTACCTGCGCGGCGAGCTGCGCATCAGCGTTCCCGTGCGGCGGCGCAAGCCGCAAGGAAAGTTTCTCCGCATCTTCAGCGCGCGCAGCCACAATTTGCGCGGCGTGGACGTCACCATCCCGCTGGGAATGATTGTCGCCGTCACGGGGGTCTCCGGCTCGGGCAAATCCACGCTGGTCTACGACGTGCTCTACCGCGCGCTGGCGGCCAAGCGCACCGGTGGAAACTGGCACGAATACTGCGACCGCCTGGAAGGCGACGGCCATCTCGCAGCGGTCGAGATGGTGGATCAATCGCCCATCGGGCGCACGCCGCGCTCCAATCCGGCCACGTACCTGAAGGCCTTCGATCCCCTTCGCGAGGTCTTTGCCGCGACGCCGGAAGCCCGCAAGCGCGGGCTCACGCCCGGCTATTTTTCGTTCAACATTCCCGGCGGGCGCTGCGAGGCGTGCCAAGGCGACGGGACGGTCACCGTCGAGATGCGCTTTCTGGCGGACGTCGAACTGGTGTGCGAGGAATGCCGCGGGACGCGCTACAAGAGCAGCGTGCTCGACGTGCGCTACAAGGAGAAGAATGTCCACGACGTCCTGCAGATGACCGTCCGCGAGGCGCTGGCCTTCTTCGCGCCTTACACCAAGGTCACCTCGCGGCTGCGCGTGCTGGAGGAAGTCGGCCTGAGCTATCTCCGGCTGGGGCAATCCGGCACCACGCTTTCCGGAGGCGAGGCGCAACGCCTGAAACTCGCCGCGCATCTCACCCGGCAGCAGAATTCCGGGATTCTCTATATCTTCGACGA
>JAIQGD010000066.1 GCA_020072765.1 Terriglobia bacterium | reverse complement strand
AATGTCCCGCTGGACGAGCCAGCCTCCGTAGGTGAAATTCCGGAATCCGGGAGCGTTGTTCACGTTTTCGCCCACTCCGCCATAGGTCGTCCACGGACCGAAACTTTTCTGGATCCACACGGGGAGCTTCGCCCATCCCTTCCCGACCCCCAGGCCTTTGTTGGGATTGCCGGTGGGCGCCTCGAACATCGGAAATACGCCGATCATGGGGCGACGCTTGGTTTCCTGGACGAACCGGTACTTGACGCCTAGCTCCACGTCGCCCAGGCCGAACGCATTCGGGCCGGCTCCCAGAGGAAGGAGGGCCGGATTGTTGGCCGGCAGAACTCCGGCCGCCGGGATCACGATATGCAGGTGAAGATTGGGGAGGGCGCCCCAGTTGAATTCAATGGCTGGTCCGGTTGTGCCCGTCCCGAGGGCCGTGCCGTCCGCGGCTCCAAAGGCATAGAACTCGTAGTGATTGAAGTCGATCGGTTGGGGATCGTCGGTTTGAAAGGGCGGCCCGGCCGACGCGATGGCCGGAGACAGCAGGGCCAGCAGCAACCCGCACACCACCTTCATCATGATTTGCCACCTCGGGAAAATATCGAACAGACGCTAAAAAGACGCGATCAGCTCCGCGGAGAGCAGCCGCGCCTTCTGCGCCAGATTCCTCGCGCGGGCCCAGTCGCCATCCTTGCGCGCATTCTCTGACTGCGCCAGAAAACTGTTAATTTTGTCGACGAGATCTTGCTGGGCGGTGCTGAACTGCCTTCCACTGACCTCCTGCAGGTTCTTCTTCGCCTCGGAGATGTCTTCGTCGGTCTTGCGCTGGTAGGCGGCCTGGTCGCCCGGCGACAGTTGCGGGGAGATCAGCGGCGCGGTGGGGTGCGCCGGTTCCGATGCCGCATCCGCGGGCGCTTGTCCGGACGCAGGCTTGTGAAGCACGGGAGGTTTCGTAGCCGGAAGGGTCACCTGCGCGGGCGTGGGGGATTCCGGCAGAGCCGGTGGCTGCGCGACGGCTTCGACGGGCGGCGTCGCGTCGGTGTCCGGCGCCGTCGTCATCGGCCGGGCCGCTGCGTCTGCGGCCACCGGGGCCGCGGCCGGCGCCGCTGCGTGAACGCTCTTGCGCGCGCATCCGGGCGCGGCGAGCGAAAGTCCGACGGTAAGGCGGGCGACAACGGTGCGCACGTTGAGAGGGTGGCTGGGCATTTATCCTTTTTCCGCCGCCGGGGGCTTGCCAAGGTCACGAACCCTGATGCCCGGTGCCTTCGACACAGGCGCCAGGGGAAGTTTCACGCGGAACGTGGTGCCGCGCCCGGGCTGCGACTCAAATTCTATCCGGCCGCTGTTCAATTGTACAAACCGGGATGTATTGGCCAGGCCGATGCCCGTGCCGCCCGGCCGCGTGGTGAAGAAGAGCTGGAAGAGTTTCTTCTGGTCCTCCGGCGGAATTCCTCGTCCGGAATCTTCGACGGCGATGACGGCATGATCGCCGCTGCGCCGCAGGCGGACCGTGATGCTCCCGCCCGGATCGGTGAACTCGCTGGCGTTCAGCACCAGATTCAGGATCGCCTGATGAATGAGCTGGCGGTCCGCCCGGACCGGCGGACAATCAGAAGGCAAATCGGCGTTCAGTTTCAGGCCGGCTTTGGTGACCGCCGGGCGCGCCGTTTCCAGAACGTCGCGCAGCAGTTCCTGCAGCCGCGTTTCCTCGAGTTTGAGTTCCACCGGCCGCGTGAAGTTCAGGAATGTTTTTACGGCGCGGTCCAGCCGCTCGATTTCGCTATCGAGCATCTTGACGGCCTGCTGGGGCTCGGGAGCCGCGGGCATGTTGCCCTTGAGGACTTCCAGCCACAGGCGCATGGAGTTGAGCGGATTCTTCACCTCGTGCGCCACGCCGGCCATTTGGTGCCCCAGCAGCCCCAGGCGCAGGATTTCCTGCACGTCGCGCATGCGTTTGCCGATGCCCACGATCTTGGTGCTGACCGCCCCGAGTTCGTCGCCCCGCGCCACCACCGGCTCGGCATCGAACTGGCCCGCGGAGATCCGGTCCAGCTGGTCCGAGATGCGGCTGATCGGCGCCAGCGACGCGCTGCTCACGGCAAGCGCCAGCAGCGTCGACAGCAGCACCGAACCGAGCGCCCAGTATCCGGCCGACGTCAGCCCCGGCGTGATCTGCGCGCGAATGAACGTGGAGGACAGTCCCACGCGAATATCGCCGAAGGGCTCCTCCTGCAGCTCGAAGGGCAGCGAGAATTCATAGATTTGCGGCGGGCCATACAGCTCGCGCAATTGCTGGAAAAATCCCGCGCGCGCCAGGGAGTTGACCGGCAGCCGCCGGGCCATCTTCCGGTCGCGCAGCGACGCGTCGCTCGACACCAGCACCACACCCTCCGTATCGCTGATCGTGATTTCATAGATGGTGGGCGAGATTCCCATGTCCGATTCGATCAGGGAATTCAGCGTGCTGCTGTTGTCGAACACGTGCCGGACATACTCGCGCATGTCGGCCGGGCCGAGTGAGGCGGGAGCTTCCCCTCGCTGAGCGGCTTCTTTCAGCGCATTCCCGCACGCCTCGTACACTTGGTGGGCGATGAAGTCCGCGTTGTCGCTCGACTGGCGTAGCGTCTGCCGGGTCAGCCGCGCCAGATACAATGTCGAGACCACCGCGACCACCGCGAGGACCAGCAGCGAGGTGGCCAGCGTGAATTTAGTTTTCAGGCTGAGACGCATGGCTCCGCCCCGCCTCGTATTCTTTCAGCTTGTTGTGGAGGGTCTTCAAGCTGATGCCCAGCAATTCGGCCGCGCGCGTTTTGTTCTGGCCGGTGCTCGCCAGCGTCTGCAGAATCAGCTCGCGTTCGGCGTCGTCCACGGTGGTTCCGACCGGAAAGCGCAGGCCGCTGAGTCCCGCCGTGGCCATGGCCGGCGTGCGCCCGAATTCCGCGGGAAGATGCTGGCGCCCGATCGTGCCGCGGTCGGCGGCGATGGCCGCGCGTTCCAGCACGTTGCGCAGCTCGCGGATGTTGCCGGGCCAGGGGTAGGAGCGGAACAGCTCCAGGACGTCCGCGGCGGCGCCGGAAACCTTCGTGCCGTGCTTTTCCGAAATCTCGCCCAGCAGATGCTCGACCAGCAAAGGCAAATCTTCCTTGTGCTCCCGCAGCGGCGGCAAGTGAATGTGAAACACGTTCAGCCGGAAATAGAGATCCTGGCGGAGCTGGCCGTTGGCCACCGCCTGCTCGGGATTTTTGTTCGTCGCCGCCAGCAGGCGCACGTCCACGGGCGTCTCGACCTTGCTGCCCAGCCGGCGGATGGTGCGGTCCTCGAGCACGCGCAGCAATTTGGCCTGCGTGGGAGCGGGCATCTCGCCGATTTCGTCCAGCAGCAGCGTGCCGCCGTGGGCCAGTTCGAAGCAGCCGATGCGCCGCTCGGCCGCGCCCGTGAAGGCGCCCCGCTCGTGCCCGAAAATTTCGCTTTCCATCAGCGATTCCGGAATCGCCGAGCAGTTGATGGCGACGAACGGCCGGGCCGCGCGCGGCGACAGCATGTGGATGGAGCGCGCCACCATTTCCTTGCCCGAACCGGTTTCCCCGGTTATGAGAACCGACGCCGTGGACGGAGCGGCCATTTCCACTTGCCGCATCACCTCCTGCATCGCGCTCGACGAGCCGACCAGCGTCCCCAGTTTTCCCGCCTGGCGCAACTGCCGCGTCAGCGCGGCCACTTCCTGCTGGTCCCGCACGCGCCCGAAGGCCCGGTCGAGCAAGGCCCGCAGGACGGGCGGCTTGAGCGGTTTTTCGATGTACCAGTAAGCGCCCGCGTCGATGGCCTGCACCACGCGTTCGTCGCTGCCCCGCCCGGTGATGATGATCACCGGAATGCGCTGGATTTCCTCGCCCAGATGGCGCAGCAGGTCGAGCCCATTCATGCCCGGCAGTTCCACGTCGGCGAGAATCACATGGGGATGGAATTCCGGAAACTTGGCCAGCGCCTCTTCCGCCGTGCCTACGCCGAGCACTTGATAACTCCACTTCTGGAGCAGGGCTTCGTAGCCCTTGCGGGCGTTTTCCTCGTCTTCGACGATCAGGATGCGTTGCAGAAATGGAGCGTCAGGGGCCATCTAAAACTCAATCTACCAGCAGTCTGCGGGAATTCCAAGGGATTGCCCCGGTGCGGCGAGCCGCGCCGCCCAAACCAAACAGATGCAGGAGCGCCTCATGAGATTCTTCTTAGGATCGCCCTTGGCGCGATCTTCAGCCGGCTAAAAAATTCCTATTTGTGGAACTATCAACCCGCCAGACTGAGTGGGGAAGATCAATTAAGAACTAAATGAAGATGGGCCAGCAAGTTCATTCCCAATATGAGATTAGACCGCTTCCGACTACTGTATCGCACTGAATCAACAATGAGTTATACCACTACGTAGTTTTACGATCTTGCCATGAGTTCCATTTCGGCACTAGATTCCCCTCCGCCGAACTCAGTGTCGGAACGGTAAGGCGTTTTATTTCAACGGATGATCTGTTCCCATTTGGTGCGTGTTTTGCATGCTGATTGTTGAAAAGGGAAATGAGGAGGAGCCATGTCTGCAAGCGGAGCGGGTACGGCTTTGGCAGTGGAGCGGCCGGCGGCGGTCACCGTCCTGATCGTAGACGACGAGGATGCCACGCGCAACTTGTGCCGCGAGGTGGTGGCCGACACGGGCCTGCACCCGCGCCTGGCGGCCACCACCGAACAAGCCCTGGAAATCCTCGAGCAGTATCCGGTCGACATCGTTCTGACCGACTTGCGTGTCCCGAAGCTCGGGGGCCTCGAGCTGCTTAAGCGCATCCGGGAAACTTACCCGCAGACCGCGGTGATCGTGCTGACGCAGTACGGCACCATCGAGAGCGCCGTGGAGGCCACGCGCATGGGCGCCGCCGATTACGTCACCAAGCCGTTCCACGTCCCCGAGCTGCGCGGCAAGCTGGAACGCGCCGTGCGTTCGCTGGAGATCGACCAGGAAAACCGCGTGCTGCGCGAACAGCTCCGCACCCGCCCCGGCTTCGGCGGCCTGATCGGAACGTCCGCCAAGATGCAGCGCGTCTACCGCCTGATCGAGAAGGTGAGCCAGCACAATTATCCGGTGCTCATTCTGGGCGAGAGCGGGACGGGAAAGGAGCTGGTGGCCCGCTCGATTCACTTCCTGGGGCCGCGGAGCAACAAGCCGTTCGTGCCGGTGGACTGCTCCACCCTGGTCCCCACGCTGATTGAATCCGAGCTTTTCGGCTACGTGAAGGGCGCGTTTACCGGCGCGGTGCAGTCGAAGATGGGCCTGATGGAAGCGGCCGGCAGCGGCACGCTGTTTCTGGACGAAATCGGCGACCTGCCCGTGGATTTGCAGGCCAAGCTCCTGCGCGCGCTCCAGGAAAAGGAGGTCAAGCCCGTGGGTTCCACCGACCGCGTGGCCATCTCCACGCGCATCATCGCCGCCACCAATCGCGACCTGGAGGCCAGCGTGCGCCAGGGACAATTCCGGCAGGACCTCTACTTCCGGCTCAACGTGGTGCAGATCAAGCTGCCTCCGCTGCGCGAGCGCAAAAGCGACATCCCCCTGCTGGTGAACGCCTTTCTGGAAAAGTTTTCCGATCCGCACGGCAGCGTGCGCGTCATCTCCGAGGAGGCCACGGCGCGCCTGCTGGCCTACGACTGGCCGGGCAACGTGCGGGAGCTGGAAAACGCCATGGAGCGGGCCGTGGCCCTGGGCTCGGGGCCCATCCTGCACGTCGGCGATCTGCCCTCGAATCTGCAGTACGGCACCGGAGACCGCATGCCGCAGCGCGACGAGCTGCTGCCCCTGGAAGAACTCGAGCGCCGCGCCATCTTCCACGCCCTGCGCGACGCCGGAGGAGACAAGCTCGCCGCCGCGCGCCTGCTCGGCATCGGCAAAACCACCCTCTACCGCAAGCTCAAGCAGTACGAGGCCGAATCGCAGTCCCATTCCGGCTGATCCCGGCGCGTGAGTTCCCGGCTCGCCGGCTGACCGGGTCGTGCGCCCATCACGATCACCCGAAATCCAATGTTTCCCATATCGCAGCCGGAATCGTACCCAACGCACTTCTGTGTCCAATGCAACAATAGCTGCTACGAGAGCTTCGCCTCGTTTGCCGGACGGAACGCCGAAACCATGCCGGTACAATCAAGATTGCCGTCTTGCCCCGCAAATGGCAGGCGTTCACCACAGGAGGATCTCGATGAAATCTCGGCAACTGCTGGCCGCTCTGGCTGTTTTCGTGCTGCTATCATCCCCGCTCTCCGCTCAGTGGGGCGTCCCGAGGAAGGTTCCCAAGGTATTGGAAACCCGGTTCGTGAACGGCGAGCCCGCCTGGCGCGAACTCCCGGTTCGACCGGACTTCCAGAAAAACTACGACAAGGTGTGGCAGACGGCCGTCAACACCATCCTCGAACATAACTTCGACATCGCCACCATGGATAAGGAGTCCGGGTATTTCCGAACTCTTCCGAACGCCAAGATCGTCAACCTGCAGGGCAGCTGGACGTACAAGATTCAGATCAGCATCAAGCTGGTGTCCACTCCCGCCGACCCCAAGGCCGATCCCCCCGTGCCGGCCTTCGTCCAGAAGGTCCGGTTGCAGGTAAACGGGGAAGCGATCTGGGTGGACCGCCGGGGCGCGGTGGGCGCGGACTTTCTCGGCTACGACCAGGTTATGCTGCAGAATCTGTTTGATGACCTGCAAGCGAAACTCGGCGGCGCCTGAGATCCTGCGGCGGCAATCCGCCGCAACTGGGAAGGCGTCTTCCCGCCGGGCCTGAAGCGGCCGGCGGGGCGCGCTACTTCTGTTTGGGCGGATATTTCTCGAAGGCTTTTTTGACCATATCGTCGAGTTTGCCTTCGATCTTGGCGGCGTCGCTTTTTTCCTCGCTGGTGATGGTGCGCCAGACCAGGGAATGGGTGCTGGGGTCGCGCAGATCGATCACCAGAGTGCCCTCGGCATACGGCACGCGCACTACCTGGGTGCCGCGGCCCCACCATCCCGCCGGGTACGTCTCCAGTTCCGTCTTGCGGGCCGACCCGAACCGGTAGACCACGTTGAGATCGGACGGGCCGGAAACCTTCACCAGCCCCTTGGCCGTCAGATCGCGTTCGATGTCGGCCTCGATGCGCTTCTTCACCAGTTCGCTGTTCAGGGCGGGATTCTTGCTGTTCAACTGCCCGCTGCGGATGGCGAACGTCTTGTACTTGCTGAAGTCGGCGGCCCGGTCGAATTCCAGCGTGACCTTCTGCGCCAGCGCGCCGTGAGATGCCAGCAGACTCAGGAGCAGCGCGGCTATCCCGTGCGACTTGAGGCGTGTGAACAGTTTCCGTGTGTGCGCTCGTCTGAGGATTCTCATCGGTGGCCTCCCGGTTTTGCGCCCGGCAGTATAGCAAAACTCCCGAATCATCCGCGTCATCTTCAAATGGAGATTTTGGGGAACAGGCTGCACGATTACCGCGCCGGTTTTCGGGTTCGGATGTGGGGGAGATTCTTTTTTTCCTGCTGAAATCCCTTCGGGTCATGGTTCTCCGTGTACTCCTGAAATCTTCGGACTGCGGGATTCCAGCTAATATCAGTTGAAGCTCCTTCAATCTGACCGTCCGGATTGAGATATAAGATTGTTATCGTGAAACCTGGCACTCTTTGAGACCGCTCGCCGGAAAATGAAACTCGATAGCCTGTTTCCTGCGGCGTGTCGTCGATGTAATCCATAGCGATGTAACCAATACTGTTTCTTATGGAATAGTGGTCAATAGTTAACGCGGTGATCCATTGCGATTTCTCACGCCGTAGAACCACGAGGGTTGCAACAGGAACGCCATCCTTCGTTTCCTTAAACTGCTTTAGTCGTATGGCGGCGACAGTCTCCAAAGCATCACTTCCGGTCAGGTGCCCGCATTTGAGGACCGCAGCTTCAGGACCGAGCGCCTTTCTTGCAGCCTCCACGCAACTCCGGGCAGGTTTATCGGGGGAGTGGCTGCCAGAAGCTGTTGGTTGTGCCTGCGCGACGACGGCGAACAACCAAGGGAGCAGAAGTAGCAGCCGGGTGCAATCGAGGCGTCTTCGCCGTCGCCCAATGTCTTGTATTGCAGCGTAGATTAGTATCAGATTGATTCCCACTCCACTTAGTGTGGGCAGCCAAGCGCGATGCGCTATCCCGTTCGCTATCCCGATGGGCAGCGCCATCGCCAAGATACATATCCAGATTTTCCTGACCCAAATCCCACGTGAAATACGTCTCCGATCATCGTCATTGAACTCGGTTCCAGGTACTCCAGTCGATGCGACAGTACCCTTTCCCGCAAGCTTCCCCACGATCGTCCATGAGAGCAACGCAGCGAACCACGCAAGTATTCCTATCGCCCAGCCGCGGGGTGACAGAATGTCATATCCCAATCCAAGGCACAGAAGTAGCGGAGCGCCGATGATCACTGCGAGCGCTACCGTTTTCGATAGGCGATTCTTGTTTGCCATGGTTCCTTCAACTATTGGCGGGTGGGCGGGTGGCCAACCCTTTTGCACTCTCTCTGTTGACGAACGCTCACGGCTGAATGGTACCACTGCTGTACGTCAACTCTGAGTGACTGGTTTAGATTTGTCGGGTGGCCGATCCTTCCGGCTTTTGGAAGGGTCGGGGTTTTGATTTGTTCTCTTCTCGCGATCAAAGGATTTGCGAGGCACGACCTACCACCTACAACCTACCACCTACGACCTTCCTCGAACCATTCCTAGACAGGGAAGGCCGAGCCTCTATCAGTATCGAAACGGGAAACTCGGGCTAGCACTCCACTCCGTGGCAGCTCTCAACTAGCTGAAAAAGAGTCACTTAAACACACCGCCTGCTTGGCCAAGCTTATGCAATGTGATTTGCGTGCGTGATTCACGCAGCCTCGCAGGGATGCCGCACCTCCCGAAAGGGATGCGCCGCACCTTGGAATATGCGCTCGCTCTGGGGATCGCGCTGCTGTCGGCCTACTGGATCGTGCAGGGGCATTGGTAGAGGTGCAATGAAACATCTGGATAGCGTTGCCGCGTCTTCGGTGGCCAACCCGGTTCGTGCTTCGCGGGGTTCGGCCGGGCGCGCGGCCGCACCGGCTGCGGCCCCTCTTCCCGGCGACGCCGCGTTCCAGGCCCTCTTCGAATCCAGCGCGGAAGCACTCCTGATCCTCGACTCCGACGGCGCCATCCAAAGAGCCAATCCGCGGGCGCGCCAATTGCTGCGCCTCCGGGGCACGCGGCGCGCCGGTCTGAAAGACGTCCTGCCGGGCCACGCCGCCGAGCAACTGGTGCAATGGCACGGCGGGCCGGCGGCGGTCCCGCCCAGCATGGACGCTTCGCTCGCCAGCGGCTTCCCGATTCGCGTCACCGTGCGCGCCATCCTCCCCGGCTCGCAGCTTCTGTTGTTGTGTCTGGAAGACGGCTCGGTGGTGGAGCGCGCGGAAACCAAGTGGCGCCAGGCCGATGCCGAACTCCGTGCCGTGCTCGATTCCGTGCACACGGCCATCATTCTGTTCGACCCGTCGGGCCGGGTGCAGTTTTCCAGCGTCCGCTTCGGACAACTCTTCGGGCTCGAGGCGGGGCAGATGGAAAAGATCACCCAGTACGACGAATTCCGGGAGCTGGTCGCCGAACGCTTCCGCGACCCCGAAGCCTTTTCCGCGCCCTGGAAAGCGTTCGCGCAGGGCGGGGGAGAGCCCGCGCACGACGAGCTGGAAATCCTGCGGCCGGCGCGCCGCGCGATCGAGCGCTTCTCGCGGCCCGTGCTGGACGCCCAGAAGAGGCCCGTGGGATGGCTGGAACTCTATTCCGATGTCACCGGCGAGCGGCGCCTGCAGTCGAAGATGCTGCACACGGAAAAGATGGCGGCGCTGGGTCAGCTGGTTTCCGGCATGGCGCACGAACTGAATAATCCGCTCACCTCCATCATGGGCTACGCGCAACTCCTGCTCGGCCACGGCCTGGCCCCGGCCCAGCTTGCCGAGGCCCGCCAGGTGTATCAGGAAGCCGAGCGGGCGCGCCGCATCGTGAAGAATCTGCTCTACTTCGCGCGCAAGAACAAACCCGAGCGCACCCGCGTGGACGTGAACGAAATCGTCGGGCGCACGCTGGCCCTGCGCAGCTACGAACTCAAACTCGAGAACATCACCGTCGCATGCGACCTGGCGCAGGCCCTGCCCCAGACCCTGGCCGATCCCTATCAGCTGCAGCAGGTGATCCTCAATCTCGTGGTCAACGCCGAGCAGGCTCTGCTCGAGGAGCGCGGCCAGGGAAACGTCTGGATCCGCACCAGCCGCCGCGTCCAGGGCGCGCCCTATGGGGCCGGCGACCGGCTGCTGATCGAGGTTTCCGACGATGGCCCCGGAATCCCCTTCGGCATCACCTCCCGGATCTTCGACCCGTTCTTCACCACTAAACCCCCCGGCGTGGGCACGGGACTCGGGCTTTCCATCGTCTACGGGATCGTGCACGCGCACGGCGGGGAAGTGACGTTTGAAAGCCAGCCTGGCACGGGCACGAAATTCGTGGTGGAACTCCCGGTGGTGGCGATCCCGGCGGCCGAGCCGTCCGCCGCTTCGCCGCAGCCCGCCCGCCGCTCCGGAGCTGCTCATCCAGGATGCATTCTGGTGGTCGAGGACGAGCCCACCGTCGCGCAGTTGATGGTGGACGTGCTGCGGGAGGAAGGGCATCAGGTCGAAGCCGTTCTCGACAGCCAGGAGGGCTTGACGAAACTTTCCCGCGAACGCTACGACCTGGTCATCTGCGATCTGCGCATGCCCCGGCTGGACGGAATGGCGTTCTACGAGGCGCTGGTCGGCGCGGGCAGCCCCATGCGCCACCGCATCCTGTTCACCACGGGCGATACGCTGGGCACGCGCACGGTCGAATTCCTCGAGTCCCAGCGCCTGCCGTATCTGGCGAAGCCCTTTCTCGTCGAGGAACTGAAACTTTCGGTGGACCGGCTGCTCAATTGCGCCGGTGCGCATGCGGACGCCGAAGCAAGGAGCTAAAGCACCATGGACGCTGCCGTAAAGAAAGCGGTGATTTACGCCGAGCACGGCGCGCTGCTGGGTGTGGCCGACACCATGCTCGCACAGCGCATCGCTCGTGAGGTCGAGCGCCGGGCGGGCGCCGCGCCCGTCACCTTGGCTTCCAGCCTCGCGCGCGCGCGCGAAATGGCCGGCCGCATCGCGCCGGAAGCTATTCTGCTCGACGACGAACTCCTGAAGGGACAGCCGCTCGCCGAGGAGCTGCGCCATTTTGCCGCCATCGCGGGCGTCATCCTGCTGGCGCCGCTGGAGCGGCAAACGGAAGTGGCGAAGCTGCTGGCCGCCGGCGATATCGAATTCGTGGCCCGTGCGGGGGATTTCGTCCCCGTGGCGGCCGCGCTCATCGAGCGCCGCTTGCAGTGGGCCGAGAAGTCAGAATCCATTCTCCGCCCGCCCTGGGCTCAATCGCCGGGCGATCTCGGCGCGGTCTTCCGCCACGAGATCAATAACCCGCTCACCGGAATCCTCGGCAATGCCGAACTGGTGCTGGCGCACCGCGAACGCCTCACCGCCGTGGACACGCAGCGGCTTCAGACCGTCGTCGATCTCTCCGTCCGCCTGCGCGAGACGATCCGCCGCCTCAGCAACGCCTGGGAACATCCCCACGACACGCTGAAATCCGCGTAGCTGCGGCGGCGATCACATCCTTGCCCTAGGGCAATGCGAACGCGTAGATGGCGTTGTGTCCCGTGGTGGTTTCGATGCCGCTCTGCCGGGTCAGCGTGCCCTCGGCGAGGTTGTCTCCGGTGATCACGGCGATGTACTGCTTCCCCTTCACCGCGTACGTGATCGTGCTCACCGAAACAGGTCCTCCCAGAATCGATTCCCACAGCTGCTGGCCCGTCGCGGCATCAAAGGCGCGGAACCGGCGATTGACGTCCCCGTGGAAAATCAGACCTCCAGCGGTGGCCAGCATCGCTCCCGTGCCGGGCGCCTTTTGCACGTCAAAGCGCAGCATCGCTCCGGTGGATAGGTTGATCTTGGCGAGGCCGCCGATGCCGTTCGGGTCGTGGCCTTCCCGCAAAATGCCCCGGCGTATGCCGCTGGTGGCGTTGGCGGTCATGTCCAGGCAATTGTCCACGTAGGAGGTGTACAGCGAGTTCGTCTCCGGGTCGTAGGCCGTGGGCCAGTAGCTGCGCCCGTTCCAGTAGCAGATGACATGGTGGTCGCCGGGCTGCTTCATGACCACGTCCCAATTGATGGTGACCTTGCCCGTTTTTCCGTCGATGTTCGAGACATCCAGATTCGGCGTGTCAAACGGGATTGGCTCGGCCCAGAGGAATTGGCCGTTGTTGCGGTCCAGCACGTACATCAGGCCGCTCTCCCCGATCATCGCGGCCACGTCGTGCTTCGACCCGCGGGCCACATCGGGATTGAACCATTTCACGGATTTCGGATCGGGATTGTACGCGACGTTCACCAGCGTGCGCTCGTGCGTGTGATCGGTGTCCCAATCATCTGCCGGCAGATGCTGGTAGTACCAAATGAGCTTGCCCGTCGCGGGATCCAGCGCAATCGTGCAGTTGCTGTACAGATCCGCCGGAGTGGTGCGCGACGTCCCATCGGGGTTGCCGCCGTGCCGCGCCAGGCGTTCGTAGGGCGACGGATTGGCGATGCCCCAATAGATCACCTTGCGAACCGGATCGTAGTTTCCAGGCATGCCCCACGTCGACGCCGTAAAGTTCGTGACATCGGCGCCGTTCCAGGAGTCATAGCCCGGGTCGCCGGGAGCCGCGATGTTGAAAAATCTCCAGACCATTTTCCCCGTGTCCGCGTCATCGGCCTCGATGAAGCAGCTTTCCCGGCCTTTCCCGCAGGTGCCGCCGGAAATGACCTTGCCTTCGACGACGATCGCGCCGGAGGTGTTCTGCGAGTCGGTCTTGAAGGTCTCCCAGCGCTGCTTGCCGGTGGCGGCGTCGATGGCGACCACGTAGCCGTCCGCCGAAGTGTAGTAGAGCATGTCCTTATAGATCGCCAGAGCCTTGGTGCGGGTCACCGCGCCGACCTTGGGATCTTTGAACGCGCGCTTGTATTCCCAAATAATGTCGCCGTTGGTCGCGTCCACGGCCTGTATGTTGCCGCCCGGGGCGATCAAGTACATCACGCCGTCGTGCACCAGCGGGATCGTTTCCGTGGTGCCCGAGGGCAAGCCGCGCACCCAGGCCATGCGCAGCTGGCTCACGCTTTTCTTGTTGATCTGCTTGAGCGGGCTGAAGCGCTGCGCGTCATAGGTGCGGCTGTACATCAGCCAGTCCTCCGGACTCGGATTCAACAGCATCTCTTGCGTGACGGGCTTGTAATCCTTCACTTGTCCTTGCGCCAGCGGGATCGGCGGGGGCATCTGCCCCTGCGACACCGGTGCAATCCCTGCGGCCAGCAAGGCGAGGACAACCAGGCAACAATTTCTGATCATGCGCGGCCTCCGGATCATTCCTGCGATTCGACTCTTCCCGTTCCAATTCGCGTTCGCGGCGGATTGTACACCCGATCCGCGTCTAAATGGACGTGCGCGCGCCGCTTTGCGTTGCACCGGCGTGGCCCGGCCCGCCCCCGGCGATTTTGCCCGCCGGCGCCGCCAGTTCTGGGGTAAAATTGCGCACCTCATGGACTCCGCGAAGAACAAGGCGGTCACGGCCATCTATCCCGGCTCGTTCGATCCGGTGACCAACGGCCATCTGGATCTGATCGCCCGCGGCGCGCGCATTTTTGACACGCTCGTCGTGGCCGTGGCCCGCAATCTCGATAAGGACCCGCTATTTGCCGTGAAAGAGCGGATCGAGATGCTCGAGGCCGTCACCTTTGACTGGAAGAACGTCGAGGTGGACATGTTCGAAGGCCTGCTGGTGGATTACGCCCGGGCGCGCGGCGCGCGCGTCATTCTGCGCGGCATCCGCGCCGTCTCGGATTACGAGTACGAACTGCAGATGGCCATGATGAACCGCAAGGTCGAGCCGCAGATCGAAACCGTGTTCATGCTGCCCGGCGAGGCCTACAGCTACCTGAGCTCCCGCCTGGTCAAGGAGCTGGCGCGCTTCGGCGGCCCGGTCAAGGGCCTGGTGCCGGCGCTGGTCGAGGAACGCCTGAAGGCCAAATTCAGCTAGAATGGAAACGAAGTAGCTTAAGGGGAAGGCCCATGGAACCCGCTGCAGGAGCAAAAGCAGAAGAGACTTTCCAGCTCGCCGACCGCGTGAACCGCATCAGTGTGTCGCCCACGATGGCCGTGCTTCAGGCGGCCGAGCAGCTGAAATCCAAAGGCGTGGACGTCGCCGACTTCGGCCCCGGCGAACCCGATTTCCCCACGCCCGACCATATCAAGCGCGCCGCCATCAAGGCGCTCGAGGAAAACCGCACGAAATACACGCCCGCGCCGGGCATCGCCCCGTTGCGCCAGGCCGTCTGCGACTGGCACGCCGCGCAACTGGGTTCCTCCTACCAGCCGGCCGAGTGCATTGTCAGCTCCGGCGGCAAGCAGGTGATCTTCAACGCCGTCTGCTCGCTGGTCAATTCCGGCGACGAAGTGGTGATCGCCGCGCCCTACTGGGTGAGCTACCCGGATATCGTGAAGTACGCGGGGGGCAAGCCCGTCATCGTCGAGACGCGCGCCGAGGATAATTTCATCATGCGCGCGGCGGACATCGAAAAGGTCCTGACGCCGCGGACCCGCATGGTCATCGCCGATTCGCCCAGCAATCCTTCCGGCGCGGTGATTCCGCCCGAGGAGTTCGCCAAAATTCTGGCGCTGTGCCAGCGCAAGGGCGTGTGGCTGCTTTCCGACGAGTGCTATTCGCACTTCGTCTACGGCGACGCCAAGCCCTTCTCCATCGCCAGCGTGGCCGGAAGCAAGAACCGCGTCATCGTCGTGGGTTCCTGCTCCAAGACCTACGCGATGACCGGATGGCGCGTGGGCTACGCGCTCGCGCCGCAGCCGCTGGTCGCCGCCATGACCAAGCTGCAGAGCCAGTCCACCTCCAACGTGACGTCCATCGCGCAGTACGCCGCGCTGGAAGCCTTGCGCGGCCCCATGGACTCCGTCGTCGCCATGCTGGGCGAATACACCCGGCGCCGCGAGCGCATCCTTGCGGGCGTGCGCGCGATTCCCAAGGTGACCTGCACGGCCCCGCAAGGCGCCTTTTACGTCTTCCCGAATGTTTCGGCGCATCTGAATGCGCAGATGCCCACGGATACGGCCGTAGCCAAGCAGCTCCTGGAGCGCGAAAGCGTGGCCGTCGTTCCCGGCGAGGCGTTTGGCGCGCCCGGCTATATCCGCATCTCCTACGCCACGTCGCTGGAGCGCATCGAAGAGGGACTCCGGCGGCTCAACCGGTTCTTTGCATCCTAGAACAGGATGCGGAAAAATGCTGCGGGACGGAAGGGCGGGGTTTCAACCCCGCCGCAAGTCGTCTGCTTGCTTCAGGGGTTTCAACCCCTGAAGCCTGGCGCTGACTTTTTCAGAGCCCTGCTGAGTCTGCTGCAGCGTGCAGGGTGCGCCCCGGACAGATCGGTGGGGGCGGACCAAGAGCGGCCGCGTGATGTTCTCGCGAAACCCATGAAGCCCCGCGAAAACCCGTGAAACCATGCCCAGCGCGGCTTGAGCCGGTCTTCCACGCGCGTCCCTGGGGTGCGCGTTCGCTCGCGCCCTTCTTCCCGGAAATGGCCAGCCTCGCCGAGCCCGTCGGCGAGGCCTGGATGACCGGCATCGAATGCCGCTTCGCCGCAGGCCTCTTCGCCGGGAAAACACTGGGCGAGGCGTGGCCCGCCATGCCGCCGGAATGGACCGGCACGCGGGCCGCGCGCGGCGGCTCTTTTCCGTTGCTCGTGAAATTTATTTTCGCGGAGGAAAAACTTTCCGTACAGGTCCATCCGGGCGACGACTACGCCGCCCGCCACGAGCAGGCCGCCGGCGGTCTCGGCAAGACCGAAATGTGGTACGCGCTCCGCGCCCGCCCCGGCGCGGAGGTCATGGCCGGGCTGAAGCCGGAGGTCACGCGGGAGATGTTCCAGCGCGCCATTGCCGAAGGCACGGCTGAAGATTGTTTCGAGCGCGTCCCTCTATCCGAGGGCGAGGCCGTCTTCATCCCCTCCGGAATGGCGCACACCATCGGGCCGGGCCTGGTGCTCTGCGAAATCCAGCAGCACTCCGACCTCACCTACCGCGTCTTCGATTACAATCGCCGCGACGCCCAGGGCCGCACGCGCCCGCTGCACATCGAAAAGGCCCTCGAGGTGATTCGCTTCGGCCCGCAGGCCGGCGGGAAGATCGCGCCGCTGCGGTTCGAGCGAGGCCTTGTGACGGAAACCTATTTTGTCTCCTGCCCCTACTTTGCCACCGAGCGGTGGGAATTCGCGGGACGCGTCGGCGCGTCCACCTCACCCGAGCATTTCGAACTCCTGATTTTTCTCGAAGGGACGGGAACCATTCTGTGGGGGCACGAACGCGCCGCATATGCCCCGGCGCAGGTCTGGATGCTGCCCGCGGCCCTCGACCGGTATCTGCTGGCGCCCGAGGCGCCGACGTCGCTATTGCGCACCTACGTTCCCGGCGACGCCGCCGAGTTCGCCCGCCGCCTCGCCGCCCAGGGCGTCTCCGAGGCCGAAGCGTCGCGTCTGGTGTACCGATGAGCGCGCCCCAAAAACATTCCGCGCGGCGCGAGCCGCTTCCCGCCTGCGCTATGGCGATCACCGGAGGACGTTTAGGGGGTCGGAGCTTCCGCCGTTTCTGCGTCCCGATGGTTTGTATCGGGAAGCTCCGACATAAACGGACGGCGCGAAGTGCGGGGGGGTGCATTCCGGACGGTTCTGCGGAACGCCGTACCTTGCTGCCGCAGGCTGTCGCGTAGGCCGTACCGCCGGAGCGACATGCCTTTGATCTGGAATCGCCGATGAGCCGACGCACAAAGAACGACGCAAGCTCCGAACGCCTTCCGGCCTGCGCGATCCTTCTGGCCGGCGGCCGCGGGACGCGTTTCTGGCCCCGCAGCCGCGTGCGCACGCCGAAGCAACTGCTGAGCATCGCGGGGCCGGACACCATGCTGCGCGAAACCGCCGCGCGCCTCCAGCCGCTGTTCCCGCCGCGCCATCTGTGGGTGGTGACCAACGTCGAACAGTCCGCCGCCGTCCGCCGCGAGTTGCCGGGCGTTCCCGCCGCGCACATCCTCGCCGAGCCGGCCGGCCGCAATACGGCCGCGGCCATTGGCCTGGCAGCCATCCATCTCGCGCGCAAGCACGGCGACGCGCTGATGGCCGTGCTGCCTTCGGATAGCTACGTCGCGGAGGCGGCGCGGTACCGAAGCCTCGTCCGCGCCGCGCTCGAACAGGCGCGCACGCCCGGCAACCTCGTGGTCCTCGGCATCCCGCCCACACGCCCGGAAACCGGCTACGGCTATATCGAGTTTCGCAAAGGTGCTACCGCTGGCTCAACGGATGCTCTGGATGTGGCGAGCTTCCGTGAAAAGCCGGACTTGAAAACGGCGAAGAAGTTCTTCCGCGCCGGACGCTACTTCTGGAACGCGGGAATGTTCTTCTGGAAGACATCGGTCCTGCTGGACGCCTTGCGTCAGCATCTGCC
>JAIQGD010000065.1 GCA_020072765.1 Terriglobia bacterium | reverse complement strand
GCCCCGACGTTGCTCAACGGGACACCCGTCGGGACGACCAAGGAGATCGACATCGCGTTCCGCTTGCACAACTCCAACTGAAGCAAGGTCCCCTCGCTGGTGCCACTGCCGCTGCTGGTCGTCTTACCTCCTTCCCGTCTGCCAGACGAGCGTACTCATTCTGAAACTGGTGCTGTAGAATCACCTTGGAGCCTTGGAGGCACCCAGGCGTGGCTACATTCACTGCCCTTCTCGCGACGCAAGACAACGGCAACTTCGCGGCTGCGTTCCGCCAACTCGAGCGGGAAGCGTTGCCTGCCGGCGAAGTGCTGGTGCGCGTGGCTTATTCGAGCCTGAACTACAAGGACGGCCTGGCGGTCACTGGCCGGCCCGGCGTGATTCGCAAGTATCCGATGGTGCCGGGCATCGACTTGGCGGGCGTGGTGGAGGAGTCCAGTTCACCCGAGTTCCGGCCGGGCGACGAAGTGGTGGTCACAGGCTGCGGCACGTCGGAGACCCTGTGGGGCGGATACGCGCAACTGGCCAGGCTCGACGCGCAATTCATCGTCC
The DNA here is from genome assembly GCA_020072765.1 of Terriglobia bacterium. Taxonomy (GTDB): domain Bacteria; phylum Acidobacteriota; class Terriglobia; order Acidiferrales; family UBA7541; genus Palsa-295. The sequence goes on along the minus strand of JAIQGD010000065.1, from coordinate 26,921 downwards.
CCCTGCCGCCGGGCATGACGCTCGAGCAAGCGATGGGCGTCGGCACGGCGGGGTTCACCGCCATGCAGAGCGTGATGGCGCTGGAACAGCACGGCTTGAAGCCGGGCGGCCGGGAAGTGCTGGTCACGGGCGCCGCGGGGGGCGTGGGTAGCGTGGCGGTGGCCATTCTGGGCCATCTCGGCTATCACGTGGTCGCTTCCACTGGGCGCGGCGCGGAACTCGGCGAATATCTTCGCGGGCTGGGCGCGCAGGAAATTCTCGATCGGGCGGTCCTGGCCGCCCCCTCCAAACGCCCCTTGGATGCGGAGCGCTGGGGCGCGGCCATCGACAACGTCGGAGGGGATGCGCTGGCCGGACTGCTGCGGGCCATGGCGGCGGATGGCAGCGTGGCCTCGTGCGGGTTGGCCGGGGGCGCGGCGTTCAGCACGACGGTCCTCCCGTTTATTCTGCGGGGCGTGAATTTGCTGGGCATCAACTCGGTTCAGGTTCCGGCGGCGCGGCGGCGCGAAATCTGGCGGCGCATCGCGCGCGATCTTCCGTTGCCCCTGCTCGACCGCATGATTCAGGTGCAGCCCCTGGGGAAGATCCTCGAACTGGCCCCGCAAATCCTGGCCGGAAAGATTCGCGGCCGGACGGTGATCGACGTGAGCGCGCTGGAATGAAAGTCTTCGGATCACCCCGCATGGGCGGCGAATCGGGCGGACGCGGCCGTTCCCGCGGCTTGGCGCATGGCGGCAGTGAAGCGCAGGAGCCGGGCCAGCGGGCGAAATCGACATTCGACTGGAAGCTGCTGCCGGATGTGTGGCTGCTCATCAAGCCGCGGCGCGCCATCCTGGCCGCCGGGCTCCTCCTGATGGTCGTCAACCGCCTCTCGGGGTTGGTACTGCCCGCCTCAATGAAGTATGTGTTTGACGACGTGATCCTCCAGCGGCAGGCCCGCCTGCTGATGCCGCTGGTGCTGGTGGTGATCGCCGCCACGGTGGTGCAGGGGCTGACCTCCTATGCGCTGACGCAACTCCTGTCGAAATCCTCCCAGCGGATGATCACGGAGCTCCGCCTCCGCGTCCAGGCGCATATCGGACGCCTGCCGGTGGCCTACTACGACGCGAATAAGACGGGTGCGCTGGTCTCACGCATCATGAGCGACGTCGAGGGCGTGCGGAACCTGGTCGGCACGGGGCTAGTGGAATTTGTGGGCGGCATCCTGGCCGCCGTGTTCGCCTGCGTCTATCTCCTGCACGTCAGCGTCCCGATGACCGCCGTAGCGGTGGGCGCCATGGTGGTGTTCAGCGCGGGCTTGAGCAAGGCGTTCAAGACCATTCGCCCGATCTACCGCGCCCGTCCCCGCATCAACGCCGAGGTGATTGGGCGGCTCACCGAGTCGCTGGGGGGCGTGCGCGTGGTCAAGGGGTATCATGCCGAAGCGCGCGAGGAGCGGGTGTTTCAGGCGGGCGCGCAGCGTCTGCTGGATAACGTCCTGAAGACGCTTACCGCCACGTCCTTGATGAGTTCTTCCGCCACCGCGCTGCTGGGGATCGTAAGCGCGGCGATCCTGTTCCTGGGCGCGCGGGCGATTCTGTCCCACGCCATGAGCCCTGGAGGCTTCGTATCTTATTTGGCTATTCTCGGCTGGCTGGTCGCGCCCGTGGCTCAGATCGTGAGCGTGGGCCCACAGATGACCGAAGCCCTGGCGGGGCTGGAGCGCACGCGCGAAGTCCTGAATGAAGAAACCGAGGACGATTCTCCCGGGCGGACGCGGCAGCTGGCGCGCGTCGAAGGACGCGTGGTGTTCGATCATGTGAACTTTGCGTACGACCCCGGCAGACCGGTGCTGAACGACGTCTGCTTCGAAGCCGAGCCGGGCACGGTGACGGCCTTCGTCGGGCCTTCCGGCGCCGGCAAGTCCACGATCATCGGCTTGATTGCCGCGTTCTACGTGCCCGGGGCGGGCCGCGTGCTGGTGGACGGCACCGACTTGGCGCACGTGCGCCTGGAGTCCTATCGCACGCAGCTCGGAGTGGTGCTGCAGGAATCGTTTCTGTTTGACGGCTCGATCCGCGAGAACGTGGCCTTCGCGCGCCCCGAGGCCTCCGAGGAAGCCATTCTCGCCGCCTGCCGGATCGCGCGGGTGGACGAATTCGCCGAAAGCTTCGAGAAGAAGTACGACACCGTGGTCGGCGAACGCGGCGTAAAACTTTCCGGGGGACAGAAGCAACGCGTGTCCATCGCTCGTGCTATCCTAGCCGATCCGCGGATCCTGATTCTCGACGAAGCCACTTCGAGTCTTGACTCCGAATCGGAAGCCCTGATCCAGGAGGGACTGCGCTACCTGATGCGCGGGCGGACCACGTTTGTTATCGCGCACCGGCTGTCCACCATTCGCCGCGCCGATCAAATCCTGGTCGTCGAAGCCGGGCGCATCATCGAACGCGGCACGCACGACTCGCTCTACGCCGCCGCCGGCCGCTATTATGATCTCTACACCAAGCAGTACGGCCTGGAACGCAACCTGTTCCTGGCCCCCGGCGAAGGAGACTCCGAGCCGGAAGAAACCCCGGCCGCCGGTGCGGAGCCGGGTGCTGCCGTGGCAAGAGATTCCGCGCTTCCGGAAGCCATCCGCCTGATTCGCGAGCGAGGCACGTGAACGCCGCGCGGGAGCTGAGGCTCACGCCGTAAGCAACCACACAAGATTGAGGGCGAAACCAAAGAGATGGCCGAAGTAACCATCGCAGAAACATTTCCGGAAGGCTCCGTTCACACCGACGGCCTGCCGGCCGGGCAGCGCCGCTGGGCCATGCTCACCTATTCGATCGGGCTGGCCATGTCCGTCCTGGACGGCAATATCGCCAACACCGCATTGCCGTCGATCGCCAACCAGCTTCATGCCAGCCCGGCGGCGTCTCTCTGGGTGGTCAACGCCTTCGTGCTCGCGGTGGTGATTTGCGTCGTGCCGATTTCGTCGCTCGCCGACATCATCGGCTACAAGCGCGTCTATCAGGCGGGCCTGGCGATCTTCACCGTGGCGTCGATGGGATGTTCTCTGCCCCATTCGCTGGAAACGCTGGTGCTGGCGCGCGTTTTGCAGGGGATCGGGGCGTCTTGCATGTGGGGCGTCTCGGCCGCGGTGGTGCGGTACACCTATCCCCGGGCGCTGCTGGGCCGCGCCGTGGGCCTGAGCGGCATCGTGGTCTTTACGTCGGCGGCGGCCGGCCCCAGCATCGCCTCGGCGATTCTCGCCGTGGCGTCGTGGCACTGGCTGTTCGCCATCAACATTCCCTTCGGGCTGCTGGCGCTAAGCCTTTCCGGACGCGCCCTGGCGCGCGCCGAAGGCACGCGTCATCGCTGGGATTTGTGGAGCGCCGTGTTGAATGCCGCCGCGGTCACCCTGTTGATCACCGGGATCGACAGCATCGGCGGCAGCGAGCGCGGCATCGTGGTGGCGGGCGAACTCGCGGCCGCCTTCCTGCTGGGCTGGCTGCTGGTGCGACGCCAGCTGGCGCTCGAAACGCCCATGCTGGCGATCGACCTGTTCGAGCGCCCCATCTTCGCGCTGGCCACGGTGGCGGCGCTGTGCGCGTTTGTGGGACAGGGTCTGGCGTTTGTGGTTTTGCCCTTTTACTTCATCAGTGGCCTGGGGCTGTCGCAGGTGCGCGCGGGACTCCTGCTGACGCCGTGGCCCATCGCCGCCGGAGTGATGTCGCACATCGCCGGACGCATGGCGGACCGCCATTCCCTCCGCTTCCTGGGCACCACCGGCATGGCGCTGATGAGCGCCGGAGTCCTGCTCCTGGCCTTCGCGCCGGCCCATCCCACCACGTTCCAGATCGTCTGGCGAGCCGCGCTGGGCGGCGCGGGGTTTGGCTTCTTCGGAGCGCCCAACAACCGCGCCATGGTCGCCAGCGCGCCTCGGGAACGCAGCGGCGGCGCTGGCGGCATCGGCACGATGTCGCGGCTGCTGGGGCAATCCATGGGAATTGCCGCGGTGGCTGTGATCTTCAGCATGACAGCCCACGGCGGAGTCACGCTCCACGGCATCAAGCTCGCCCTGGTGTGCGGCGCGTGCTTCACCGCCCTGGCCGGCGTGGTCACCAGCTTCCGGCTCTCCGAAGTGCATCTGGACTGAAGCCGCTTCCTCCGCGCTGCAACAAGTGCCGCGCCGCCGGGGGCCGTACCATTTTTCCAGGTTCCTCCCGGCGTGATGGGTGTCACGCGCCCTCGTGAGCCCCATCACACCCGAACTCCCCCTTCTCGACTACAGTGTTGCCAGGAGACGACATGAGCGAGCGCTCAATTCCGAGCACAGCCTGACGCGGCGGGAGGGACCCCATGGAGCACAAATACACCTACCTGGTGAACGGATTGTCGACCACCGTGCGCAGCGGCACACTGGCCGCGCCGGAGGTCCAGACCGCGATCGCTTTCAGCGCCCCGCCGGAGTTCTATGGGCAGCCGGGTCAATGGACGCCGGAACACCTTTTCGTAGCCTCGGTCGCCAGCTGTTTCATCAGCACCTTCTCGGGAATGGCGGACTACTCCAAGCTGGAATTCCGCTCTCTCAGTCTGGAAGTCGAGGGAGTGATTGAGAAGGACGAAGGCGGCTGGCGCTTCACGCGCGTGGTCGTGCGTCCCCGCCTGAAGATCGCGCACGCACAGGACGGCGAACGCGCGAACCGCCTGCTCCAGAAGGCGGAAAAGGCGTGCCTCGTGGCGCGCTCGCTCGCGTGTCCGGTCGCCTTGGAACAGGCCGTCGAGACTTTGGGGTAGTTCCCAGCGCACGGCGGCGACCCCAACTGTGCGTCGCGGCATGCGCACGAAGCGCGACCTGGATAACAGCATGGCGTGGGAACCGATCGTCAAGGGAACTCGGGATTGGGCCGTTGCGCCCAACCTCACGGACTACGATCAGACGCGGCGGACCTTCTCGTGGGACGCCGCGCGCGGCTTGCTCGATGGGCTCCCGGGCAACCACGGACTGAATATCGCCCACGAGGCAGTGGACCGGCACGCGGCGGGACCTCGGCGCGAGCACCTGGCGATCCGCTGGCTCGGCAAGAACGGCGAGGTGGAAGACTACACGTATCGCCAGCTGGGCGAGCTGACTAATCGCTTCGCCAACGTTTTGCAGGGCCTGGGGGTCACCCCGGGCGACCGCGTGTACCTCCTCGCCGGACGCATTCCCGAGTTGTACATCGCCGCTCTGGGCACGCTCAAGCATCGCTGCGTAGTCTCTCCTCTTTTCTCCGCCTTTGGCCCGGAACCGATCCGGGCGCGCCTGAGCATCGGCCGCGCCCGGGTGCTCGTGACCACGCAATCACTCTACGAGAGAAAGGTGAAAGCCCTCCGGACGTTACTTCCCTTCCTCGAGCATGTTCTCCTGGTCGGAGATGACCACGGCCCCACGGAGGTTCCCGATACCAAAAGCTATCGCCGGTTGATGGACGCGGCCTCCGGCCCGTACACCATTCAGCCGACAAACTCCGAGGATATCGCGCTCCTGCACTTCACAAGCGGGACCACCGGCACGCCCAAGGGAGCAGTGCATGTCCACGGGGCGGTGGTCGCCCACCACATCACCGGCAAACTCGCCCTGGATTTTCACGACGACGACGTCTTCTGGTGCACCGCCGACCCCGGATGGATCACGGGCTCCTCCTACGGAATCATCGCCCCGCTCACCAACGGAATCACCAGCATCGTCGACGAGGGCGACTTCGACGCGGAGCGCTGGTACGGAATTCTCCAGTCCCAGAAAGTCACCGTGTGGTACTCGGCCCCGACGGCCATTCGCATGTTGATGAAGGCGGGGGCGGGCATGGCGCGCAACTACGACCTGCGTTCCCTGCGGTTTCTTTCCAGCGTGGGCGAGCCGCTCAATCCCGAAGCGGTCGTCTGGAGCCAGGAGACGTTCGGGCGTCCGTTTCACGACAACTGGTGGCAGACGGAAACCGGCGGCATCATGATCGCCAATTTCGCGGCCATGGACATACGTCCCGGCTCGATGGGCCGGCCGCTGCCCGGCATTGACGCGGCCATCGTGCGCGCGACGCCGGAGGGCTCCCTCGAAGAAATTCATGAACCCGACGTGCAGGGAGAATTGGCTTTGCGTCCCGGCTGGCCCTCGATGTTCCGCGCCTACTGGGGGGAGCCCGAGCGATATCAGAAATGTTTCGCGGGTGGATTCTATCTGACCGGCGACCTCGCGAAGAAAGACCGCGACGGCTACTTCTGGTTCGTGGGGCGCAAGGACGACGTCATCAAGACCTCCGGACACCTGGTCGGGCCATTCGAGGTGGAAAGCGCGCTGATGGAGCACAAGGCCGTGGCCGAATCCGGCGTCATCGGCAAGCCCGACCCGATGGCCTTCGAAATTGTGAAGGCGTTTGTCGTGCTCCACCAGGGATATGAGCCGACGGACGCCATGAAGCGCGAATTGCTGGCGTTTGCGCGCACGCGGCTAGGCGCGGTGGTGGCTCCCAAGGAAATCGAGTTCGTCAGCGCCGTGCCGAAGACGCGCAGCGGAAAGATCATGCGGCGCCTGCTCAAGGCGCGGGAACTCGGTCTGCCCGAAGGGGATATTTCCACGCTGGAGACAAGCTGAATGTCCGTCACCACCATGCCCGAACGCCCGCCGGTCACGCCGGAGCACGCGGTGTTCCTGCTTCGCGAAATGCTGCGCATCCGGCGGTTTGAAGAAAAGGCCGCCGAAATGTACAGCCTGGGGAAAATCCACGGATTCCTTCACCTGTACATCGGCGAGGAGGCCACCGGAGTGGGAAGCATGCAGGCGTTCACGCCGGACGACGCCATTGTGGCCACTTACCGGGAACATGGTCACGCCCTGGCCCGCGGCATGCCCGCCCGCGTCCTGATGGCCGAGATGTATGGAAAAGTTACGGGATGCAGCCACGGCCACGGCGGTTCGATGCACTTTTTTGACACAAATCGGCGCTTTTATGGCGGATATGCCATCGTGGGGGGCGGTTTGCCGATCGCTATTGGCCTGGCGCTGGCCGATCAGATGCAAAACCGGCAGGCGATTACCGCGTGCTACTTCGGAGACGGCGCGGTCGCCGAAGGCGAGTTCCACGAGTCGCTCAATCTCGCGGCGCTCTGGAAGCTTCCCGTGGTCTTCCTGTGCGAGAACAATCTCTACGCCATGGGCACGGCGCTCGAGCGCCATCAGGCGCAGACCGACATCAGCCGGAAAGCCGCGGTCTATGGCCTGAGTGCGAGCGCGGTGGACGGGATGGACGTCCTGGCGGTCGAAGCCGCGACGCGCGAGGCCGCCGCCAGCGTGCGCGGCGGGAAGGGGCCGTACCTGCTGGAGCTGCGCACCTACCGCTTCCGCGCTCATTCCATGGCCGATCCCGATCTGTACCGGACCAAGGAAGAAATCGCCGAATGGAAAAAGCGCGACCCCATCGTGCTGTTTCAGAACCGGCTGCGGGAATCGGGAATGCTGACGGACGAAATCGTGGCGCGCATCGAAGCCGAAGTAGGCGACGAAATCGGCCAGGCGGTGCAATTTGCGGAGGAAAGCCCCCGCGAGCCGGTGGAAGACCTGCTCAAGGAGGTCGGCGGCCAGAACCGGTCATGAGCAAGATGACCTATCGCGAAGCGGTGCGGGCGGCCCTGCGCAAGGCGCTGCACGACGATCCCCGCGTGTTTCTGATGGGCGAGGATGTGGGGCGCTACGGCGGAGCCTTCGCGGTGAGTCTGGGGCTGCTCGGCGAGTTCGGGCCCGAGCGAATTCGCGACACGCCGCTTTCCGAATCCACGTTTGTCGGCGCGGGGATCGGCGCCGCGCTCGGCGGCATGCGCCCGATTGTGGAGATCATGACCATCAACTTCAGCCTGCTGGCGCTGGATCAGATTCTCAACAACGCCGCGGCGCTGCGCCACATGTCCGGCGGCCAGCTCCGCGTTCCGATGGTCGTGCGCGTGGCGACAGGAGGAGGACGCCAGTTGGCCGCGCAACATTCGCACAGCCTGGAAGGCTGGTACGCGCACATTCCCGGAATCAAGGTCCTCACGCCCGCCACGGTCGCGGACGCCTACGGCATGTTGCTGGCGGCACTCGGCGAGCCCGATCCCGTGTTTCTGTTCGAACACGCCACGCTCTATTCGCTCGAAGGCGACCTCGCCGAAGAAGCGGGACCATGCGATATCAGCCGGGGGGAGGTGAGGCGGCCGGGCCGGGACCTGACGCTCATCACTTACGGCGGATCGCTGGGCAAGGCGCTGCTCGCGGCCGAGCAACTCGCGGCCGCGGGACTCGAAGCCGAGGTGATCGACCTGCGCACGCTTCGCCCGCTCGATGCGCAGACCATCGTGCAGTCCGTGCGAAAGACGCACCGGGCCGTCGTCATCGACGAGGCGTGGCGCACGGGAAGTTTCGCCGCCGAAGTGAGCGCCCAGATCATGGAGAACGCCTTTGACGATCTGGATGCGCCCGTGGCGCGGGTTTGCAGCGAGGAGGTGCCCATGCCCTACGCCAAGCACCTCGAAGACGCCGCCCTGCCCCAGGTGGACGAAATCGTCGCCGCCGCCCGGGAACTGGTGCCTCGCCATGGCTGAGTTTGTGATGCCCCAACTCGGAGCGGACATGAGCGCGGGGAAACTGCTCGCCTGGCGCAAGAACGTCGGAGACACGGTAAGCCGCGGAGACATCATCGCGGACGTGGAGACCGATAAAGCGGACATCGAAGTCGAGGTGTTCGCCACCGGCGTCGTCGAGAAGCTTCTGGTTCAGCCGGGCGAAAAAGTTCCCGTCGGGACTCCCCTGGCCATTATCCGCGAAGAGGGAAAACCCGAAGCCCCACGTCCTCCCCGCGCGGCGGCCGTGGAACCGGCTCCACCGACGTTCTTGCCTCGCGCTCCGGTGATTCCTATCCGCGCGCCCGCCGGCGCGCCCGGCCGCTTGCGCATATCGCCCGCGGCGCGGAAGCTCGCGACCGATCTCGGCATCGACGCTGCTTCCCTGGCGGGCACTGGTCCCGGCGGGCGCATTACGCTGGACGACGTCCAGCGCGCCGCGGCATCGGCGGCGCCGTCGGCCGCTCCCGAAGCGGCGCCGGATCGTGCGACGCGCATGCGCCAGGTGATTGCCGCCGCCATGGCGCGCTCCAAGCGGGAGATTCCGCACTACTACCTGAGCACGACGATAGACATGAGCCGGGCCCTGGCATGGCTCACGCAGGAAAACCTCAAGCGTTCCGTCGAGGAACGCCTCGTCTACGGCGTGCTGCTGCTGAAGGCCGTGGCGCTCGCTCTGCGCCACCGGACGTGAACGTGGGAGCAGCCATCTCCTTGCGCGGCGGCGGGCTGGTGGCTCCGGCGCTGCATTACACCGACCAGCAGAGCCTGGGCGACCTGATGAAGAACTTTCGCGACCTGGTTCAGCGGGCGCGCGCGGGCTCGCTGCGCAGCTCGGAGTTGAGCGATCCCACCATTACCGTCACCAGCTTGGGCGAGCAGGGCGTCGAGACCGTATTCGGCATCATCTACCCGCCCCAGGTGGCTCTGGTGGGCTTCGGCAAGATCGTCGAGCGTCCCTGGTCGGAGAACGGCCAGGTGGTGTCGCGGCCGGTGATCGCCGCCACGCTTTCCGGAGACCATCGCGTGACCGACGGCCACCGGGGCGGACTCTTCCTGGCGGCCGTGGACCGGCTGCTGCAGGAACCGGATCAGCTATGACCAAAGACGAAATCCGCGAAATCGTGCTGCGCGCCCTCGGACAGATCGCGCCGGAAGCCGATCTGTCCCAGCTCAAGCCCCATCTGAGAATCCGCGATCAGTTGGATGTGGATTCCATGGACCTGTTGAACTTCGTCATCGGCCTGCACCAGCAACTGCAGGTGGACATTCCCGAGGCGGACTATTCGAAGCTCGCGACTCTGGATGGTTGCGTGGCCTATCTTGCGACTCTCCGAGGCGCCGCATGACGCCCCCTATGCGCTGGCTGGACGCGTTGTTGCCAGACCGCCGCTTCGAACCCGGCGGGGCGGACGGCTGCCTCGAAAAGGATTTACAATGCCCGTTTGTTGGTTGTTCACGGCTCCCAGCGGCGTATCCCGCTGACCGGGGGCCGAACTCAGCCTTTCGGTGGAAAACATGGCTCAAATGAAACCGCTGCCTCCGGACGCCTTATACCAGCGCTGCGAATCGCACAAATTCGCGTTTCACACGACCGCGGACCTGGAAGATCTCACCGAATTTGTCGGCCAGGCGCGCGCCTCCGAAGCCATTCAGTTTGGCGTCGGCATTCGCCGCCACGGATTCAACCTGTATCTCCTGGGGCCCTCGGGCATGGGCAAGTACGCCACGGTGCGGGCGTTTTTGGAGAAGACCGCGGCCGCGGAGCCGGCGTCGGAGGATTGGTGCTACGTCAACAACTTCGCCAAGCCCGAAAACCCTCGCGTTCTAAAACTTCCTCCCGGAAGCGGCGTGCTGCTGCGCGAGGATGTGCACCGGCTGGTGGACAATTTGCGTTCCGCGATCCGCTCCGCGTTCGAGAGCGAAAGCTACAGCGCGCGCAAACACGTGATCGAGCAGGAAATCAAGGAGCGCCAGGACAAGGCCTTCGAGGACATCCAGCAGGAGGCGGATCAGAAGGACATCGCCGTGCTGCGCACGCCGACGGGCCTGGCGTTGGCCCCCATGCGCAACGGCAAGGTGCTCAGTCCCGAGCAGTTCGAAAACTTGCCCGAATCGGAGCATCAGCACATTCAGGACGCCATCGCCGAGCTGCAGGAAAAGTTGCACGCCGCGTTGCGCCAGGCGCCTCGGATCGAACAGGAAGGCCGCGAGCGCATCCGGCAGCTCAGCAACGAGGTCGCCAGCTTTGCCGTCGGGCACCTGATCGACGAGCTCCGCAAGAAGTACGGCGGCCTGCCCGAAGTCGTCAGCTTCCTGGACGATTTGCAGTCGGACATCATCGAAAACGTCGATGAGTTCCTCACGCCTGCCGAGCACCCGCTCGCCGCCCTGATGGGCATTTCCGCGCCCTTCGCAGCCAAGGGCGCGGCGTTTTCCCGGCGGTATCAGGTCAACGTGCTGGTGGACCACAGCAGCAATCACGGCGCGCCCGTGGTCTACGAAGACCATCCGACGTATTCGAATCTGGTCGGCCAGGTCGAATACATGTCCCACCTCGGCGCCATCACCACGGATTTCAACCTGATCCGGTCGGGCGCCTTGCACCAGGCCAACGGCGGCTACTTGATTCTGGACGCCTTGAAACTGCTCTTGCAGCCGTTCGCGTGGGAAGCTCTCAAGCGGTCGTTGCAATCTTCGCAGATCCGAATCGAGTCGCTGGGACAAATGCTGAGCCTGATCACCACCGTCTCGATCGAGCCGCAGCCGATTCCCCTGAACCTGAAGGTCGTGCTGGTCGGCGAGCGCCTGCTCTATTACATGCTGTGTTCGCTCGATCCCGAGTTCAACGAGCTTTTCAAGGTAGCCGCGGATTTCGAGGAGCGCATGCCGCGCAATGCCGCCTCGGACCTGCTGTTCGCGCGCTGGATCGGCACCATCGCCCGGCGCGAAGGGCTCCTTCCGTTCGACCGGCAAGCCGTCGGCCGCGTGATCGAACAAACTTCCCGCATGGCCGGCGATTCACAGAAAGTGTTGACCCACCGGAGGTCCCTTGCAGACCTCCTGCAGGAAGCCGATTACCGCGCCCGGGCTGCTTCTCGGCCAGTGGTCACCGAAGCCGACGTGCAGCAGGCCATCGATGCGCAGATTTACCGCGCCGACCGCGTGCGCGAGCGGCTTCTGGAAGAGTTCGTTCGCGGAACGATCCTGCTGGACACGCAGGGAGAGCGCGTCGGCCAGGTGAACGGCCTCTCGGTGGTGGATCTGGGCCACTTCGCCTTCGGCCATCCGGCCCGGATCACCGCCCGGATCCGGATCGGCAAAGGCGAGGTCATCGACATCGAACGCGAAGTGGAGCTGAGCGGCCCGATTCATTCCAAGGGGGTGCTCATTCTCTCGAGCTTCCTGGGAGCGCACTACGCGCCGGACCACCCGCTTTCGCTCTCCGCCAGCCTGGTCTTCGAGCAATCCTACGGTGCCGTCGAGGGAGATAGCGCCTCGTCGGCCGAACTCTACGCCCTGCTTTCGGCCCTCGCGGGACTCCCGGTCAAGCAGTCCCTGGCCGTCACCGGGTCGGTGAACCAGCACGGAGAGGTGCAAGCCATCGGCGGCGTCAACGAAAAGATTGAGGGCTTCTTTGACCTGTGCAAGGCGCGCGGCCAGATGGAAGGACAAGGCGTTCTCATCCCCGCCTCCAATATCCCGCACCTGATGCTCCGGCAGGATGTCGTGGAAGCCGCCCGGAACGGGACGTTCCGCATCTATGCGGTCCGCACGATTGACGAGGGCATCGAAATCCTCACCGGCGTTCCCGCCGGCCAGCGCGATGCGTCGGGAAAATTTCCCGAGGGCAGCGTCAACGGCCGGGTCGAAGCGCGCCTGGTGGATCTGGCGGAAAAACGGCTGGCCGCCGGACGCAATGCCGAGCCGGAGAACCAGACGTGAGCGAACCCGCACGCGCCGCCGAAATTCGCCGGATTCTCGTGGCGCTGGATGCCTCGCCGCACAGCCTGCCTCTTCTCAAAGTGGCGGCGGAACTGGCGTCCAGGATGGAAGCGGAGCTTTTGGGGTTGTTCGTGGAAGACATCGAACTGCTGCACCTGGCGGACTCCCCCTATGCCCGCGAAATCCTCTATCCCTCGACGACGCAGACGCCGCTGTCGCGCGCCACGATGGAACTCAAGTTGCGCACTCTGTCCGAAATTGCGCGCAAAGCGCTGGCGGCCGCAGCGAGCCGGGCGCAGGTTCAGTGGTCGTTTCGCACGGTGCGCGGCGAAATCCTGCCGGCGGTCCTGGCGGCCGCCGGCGAAGCCGATCTTCTGGCCATCAGCGAAGCCGGCGGGCCCTTGGGCCGACAGCGTCGCGTCGCATCGGCCGCGCTGGAACTGGCCGCGGGCGCGGCCCCCGTGCTCGTCATTCCGGCGCGAGGCATCGCCCCGGGCGCGCGCGTGGCCGTTTACTTCGACGGCTCGCCGGGTTCGCGATTGGGCTTGCTGGTTTCGGCGCGGATGGCGGCCGCCACGCAGGATGGCATTACCGTCCTGCTCGGAGCCGCGGATGCGGAGTCGGCCGCCGCTCGCAAGGAGGAGGCTGCTCGTCTGCTGGAGGGTGAGAATCTGAAGACACGCTACCGCGTTCTCAAACCGGAAGATACCACGGCGCTGGTGCGCACCCTGCGGGCCGAGAGGCCGGGCCTTTTCATTCTGGGCGGCCTGGAACCCCGCAAGAAACAACAGTGGGCCGAACTGCTCCTGCGCGACACCACCATGGCGTTGCTGCTGCTCGACAACAGTGAACAATCCCCGCCGGAATCGGAGTGAGCGGCGAGCCAGGCAGGGCGCAGCAAGCAGCGCCCCTACGACGGGTTACGAGCCGCGAACTATCGGCAGCTATCCACGGAACGCGGCACCAACTCGCGACCCGCGGTTAGGCCTGGGTTTTTTGCGGCTTCAGGATCTCGTCGACGAGAAACAGGTCCGTGAGCAGCGCGCGGAGATGGATCGAAGCATTCAGGTTATCGATCAACTGAGAGCTGAGGGTGATCTGGGCAAGAACCAGTTGGATGGCGGCCAGAGAATCGCGCGCGTCGCGGTCCAGCACCGCGAGAAAGGCCTGGTAGGATTCGGCGGGCTGCAGGTGGTCCTTTTTCACGGCCGCCGCATAGGCGTCGGCCAGCCCGGAGAGCGCTTCGACGGCGCGATTCAGGTAGTCGCGCACCTGCCCGCTGGATTGGCTGCCTTCATCCCCGGTAAGTCCCTGCCCGGCGTAGGCGAGCATGAACTCGTAACATTCCTCGATGGCGTTGCAACGAGCACCGATTTCGTCGCGCATCACCTCAGGTCACCACTTCCGGAGCCTTCGACTGCCTGGCCTTGGGAGCTGCGTCACCGACCGGCCACCGCTCCGGATCGTGATGTTCCAGATACTTTCCACGGCTGATCCAGCCAAAGATCATCGACTTGGTGAGGAACACCTTCTCCGGCCGGACCGCGAAGTAGATGTGCGTCATGATGAGGGTGACGAATCCAACCCCCGCCAGACCGTGCAAAACGTACATCAGGCCCCAGGTCATGTCGCCAAACAGGTAGGGGTTGCGCGTGAAGAAGGGGGTGCGCACGCGGTACATCATGAAGATGCCGGTGAAAATCACCGCCAGACCCGCGAAGAGCACGCTCAAGTGAAACAGCTTGTTCTCGAGGGGATACTTGCCGAATTTCTTCGGCGGGGGAGCCGGCTTCCCCATGGCCCGGTTGAATCTCCTCGAGGCGTCCTCGATGTCCTGCTTGTCGGGCCAGATGGACCAGAAGTCCAGCCAGAATGTGGCGTGGATGATGTGGTAGAGCACGGAGATCGTCAGGACAACGCCCGCGATCCAGTGAATCGTCACCCAGGAAAATTTGACGCCCACCTTCGGGAGAAACGCGGTGAGGACCAGCGCAAACATGGAAGCCGCCATCACCCAATGAAAGAGTCTCGCCCCCAACGAATGCCGGGCGACGCGCTCCGGAACGCGCGCAGCGGCCGCGGCGGCCTTGGAGTCCGCAGGGGACTCCGCTTCGGGCTTGGCCCAGTATCCAACGTAGATGGCGTGGACGATCAGGAACAGCGCGCCCGCAATCGCCGCCGCCCACAGCAGATCCCACGAGATATGAATCGGGACCCGCTCCCCCCACGGACTTCGCGCCCACTGTATGAGGTTCATGCTGCCTCCCCGGCCACTCCACGGATCGCGCGCTTCACCAGATTGGTCATCAGCGGCACCTTGTACCCATTATGCTGCAACGGCTGGGCTCCCTGGACCGCGAGCTGCCCGGCCAACTCGGCCGTGGCCTCGTTGCGCGGCTTTCCCGTCACGGCGGCCTCGACCGCCTTCAATCGAACCGGATGAGCGGCCACGCCGTTCACCACCAGCCGCACGTCTCCGATCGCGCTTCCGGAAACCTTGGTCGCCGACGCCACGTTGACCAGCGCGAAATCCCAGACGTTGCGATCGCGAACCTTCTCGAAATAGAACTGCGCTCCAGCCCACGTGGACGGGATGCGAATCGCGGTGAGCAGATCGCCCGGCTGCAACACGGTCATGCGCGTGATGTCGGTTGCCGGACCGATGAAGTAATCTTCCGCGTCGACGACGCGCTCCTCTTTCGGCGTGCGGATCACCATTTTCGCGTCGAGCGCGATCAGGGCCGGAGCGGTGTCGGACGGATTCACGGCGACACAACGATCCGCGTCCAGAATGGCGTGCTCGCGGTTCAGACCCTTCGGGGTATCCGCGTAGCAGATGTTGCCGCCGGCGCGGTAGCACGGCCAGCCGGCGCGATAGTACCAGCAACGCGCATCCTGAGACACGTTGCCACCGATGGTCCCCTGGTTGCGAATCTGCGGAGACGCGGCCGCCTCGGCAGCTTCCGCCAGAAGGCGGTACTTTTCCCGCACCACCGGATGCTGCACGACTTCGGTCAACGTCGTCATGGCGCCAATCTCGAGCCCGCCGTCGACGACGCGCACGCCACTGAGCCCCTTGATCTGGCCCAGATCGACCACCGCCGTGGGGCGCTTGATCCGGTCTGCCAGCCAGTCGAAGGTGTCCAGCCCGCCGGCGAGCACCCAACCCTCGGGGCCGTAGCGGGCGAGCAGCGACTGAGCGTCTTCAATCGATGCCGGCTGAAAGAGTTCGAACGCGGGTATCACATCGCGAATCACAGCCATATTTCGTTCTCCTCATCCCTTACTGGTCGTCTCTTGCCGGCACGGGACCCGCTGCGCGACGTTCGCGCGGGGCGCCGTCCGCTAAACGTCGGCCTTCAGGCCGGCGTACACCGGTTTGCCAGCCTGTAGCGAAGCTAAGATCTGGTCGGGGGTTACAGGCGCCCGCCGGATGACTTCGTCTCCCACGGCGGCGGTAAGAGCGTTCAAGATCGCGCTGCACCCGCCGCCAACCGGAGGCTCGCCGATGCCGCGCGCGCCCACGGGGGTTTCCGGATCGGGGATGTCGAGGGCCGCCCATTGCATGTTCGCCGGCGCATCCAGGATGGTGGGCGGCTTGTTATTGTAGAAGCGCTTGGCCAGCGGCGCGCCGTAGTGCTGGTCGTACACCCATTTCTGGCCGATCGCATGGGAGATCCCCAACATCGAGCGGCCGAGGACCTGGCCACCAAAAGCGGCCGGATGGACGATGGTGCCGGCGTCGGCCGAAGCGAGGAAATCCAAAATGTAGTATTTGCCGGTTTCCAGGTCGACTTCGACCTCCGCAAAGCTGGCCACATAGGAAAAGGTCGCGCCGTCATGCGGGTAAGTATCCTTGCCCACACCCATCAGGCCCTGGCCCGCCAGCGCCGTGGCCGCGGCCGCCGTCGCCTTGTTGATGTCCTTGGGAAGTTCGTGGCCGTCGTAGGCGCCTCCGAACTGAATGGCGCGCTGAGCGGCCTGCGCCAAGCTCATGCCCGCGCCCCCGCCCTTGCGAAAGACGCGTTCGCCCGCGACGTCGTACTGCTCGGGCTTGCCCCCCAAGGCCTTGGCGGCAACTTCCTGCAGCTTCCTCTTGGCATCCATGCCCGCGGCATAGGCGGCGCGCGTCATGGCGTGCGTGGTCTGGCTGCCGCCCGAGGCGCAGCTGAACGGCAAGTTCTTGGACGTATTGCCCCACGTGAGATCGCACTTCTCCCAGGGGATGCCGAGGATCTCGGCGGACACGCGATGGGAGTCGCTCACCGACTCCGTCCCGTGATTGCCGATCCCGGACTGGATAGAGAGGCGGCCGTCGGGTTTGATAATAATCAGCCCGTCGTAACCGGTCGAACCGCCGAAGAAAGCGCTGACGGCTACGCCGGCGCCGCGCACCTTCGAGCCGTTGCGCTTGCCGCTGCGCGCCTTGCGCTCGTCCCACTTGAACAGTTTCGCGCCGTTATCGAGCGCTTCCTTGAGGAAACAGCTGGTGGCATGGCCGCGCCGGCCGCCCATCGCGGCTCCGAACTCCGCTTTGCCTTCCGGGGCGTTGATGCGGCGAATGGCCACTTGATCGATCCCCAGCTTCCGGGCGGCCTTCGCCAGGACGGGTTCCATCAACGTGATTCCCTGCATGCCGCCCGGCTGGCTCTGTGCGCTGCGCGGCACGGTATTCGTCAGGACCGTCATCCCGCGCCAGCGCATGGCCGGCGGCTGATAGGCCAGGGAGACGATCAAGCCCGCCGCGGTGGCATCGAACATCTGCTCGTAGGGACCGTTGTCGCAGATGACGAACATATCCACGGCGACCACCCGGCCTTCCTTGGAGAAGCCGACTTTCATTCGCCCCTGCAGGCTGGGACGCGCGCGACCGATGTAATGTTCCTCCTCGCGGCTGATGCGCATCATCACCGGGGCGTTGGTCTTCTTCGACAGAATCGCCGGAATGATCATGGAGACGCCGCCGGTGATCTTGCTGCCGAATCCGCCGCCCGTGTATTCGCTGATAAAGACGACGTCCTTGACATCGATGCCCAGCCAACGGGCGATCGCCGGAGCGGTCTGAAAGGTGCTTTGCGTGCCGGTGTGCACGAAGACTTTGCCGTTCTGCCAATAGGCCATCGTGCTGCGGGTCTCCAGGCACTGGTGGCTGACATTGGGCGTGACGAAGGTTTCATCCAGGACAAGCGCCGCGCCCTTCATGGCCGCGTCCACATTGCCCAGCATCCATTCGTCGGTCGCCTTGCCCATCGGCAACTGGCCTTCCTTGGCGGCGGCAAAGTCCTCCTCGGTCCACTTGAGGATGCCCCGAACCAGCGGCGGGGGCGGGCCCGGCTTCGCGTTCGGTGGGGGTGGGTTCCGCATCCAGACGTTGCCCTCCACTCTCGCATTCGGGCCACCGGGCCGGAGACTGTCGAGCGGATCGATAACGAACGGCAGGCGCTCGTATTCGACATGAATCTTTTCAATGGCCTCGGCGGCCGTGAGCTCGTCGACGGCGGCCACGGCGAGAATGGGCTCGCCCTGGTACACCGGCTCGTTGGTGAGGCCCCGTTCTCCCAGCAGGTCGGCCTTGATGACCATGCCCAGGTCGGTGATGCTGTCGGCCGGAGCGGGGAGATCATCGACGGTGATAATGGCCTTGACGCCCGGCATGGCCAGCGCGGCGCGCTTGTCAATGTGCTTGACGCGCGCATGGGGGTACGGGCTGAGCAGCAGCTTGCAGAACAGCATGCCATCGGCGCGATAATCCTCGGCGTATTTCGCCTTGCCCGTCACCTTCGCCAGCAGATCGGGCGTTGTATAGTTCTTGCCGACCAGCGTGTGCTTCATTGGGGTAGGATTATTCGCCATGGTTACGCCTTCCTCATGTACTCTGCGCCCCGCATCAAGGCGGTCAGGATTTTGTCGTAGTCCATGCACCGGCATAGGTTGCCCGAGACCCCGTGCGCCAGTTCGGCGCGGGTGGGATTCGGGTTGGTTTTCAGGAAACCCACCGCGGCCATCAGGAAGCCGGAGGTGCAGAAGCCGCACTGGAATCCCTGCTCGTCGAGGACGCCCTGCTGGACGGGATGCAGCTTGCCGTTGGCGCCCGCCAGGCCTTCGATGGTCACGATCTTCTTGTCCCGCACGGTGTGCGTGAAGATCGAGCACGAATAGCGGGGGACATCGTCAATAAGCACCGTGCAGGCGCCGCATTCGGCGCGGTCGCACCCGAGCTTCGTGCCGGTGAGCCCCAGTTTGTACCGGAGGGTCATCGCCAGGGTCTCTTGCTTCATGACGTCGACGCGGCGCTGCTGGCCGTTGACGTCGAGCGTGATCAGCCGCTCGACCGCGCCGGGAGCGGATGCCTGCGCCGACGCTGTGGAGCCGCGGAATAGATAACTCGCCGAGGACGCCGCGCCGGCGGCAATGACGCCCTTAATGACGTCCCGTCTCGACAATTTCACTGGCGTCGAAGTGCCGGGGTCCTCTAATTCGTGATCTGCCATTGAAGCCCCTCCAAGATCGTATGAACGTTGGTACGTATACGTCGTAAGCCGATCTTCTGTCAACAAGATAAACAAGACAAACAGCAAGCAGCGACGCGCCGACGCCGGCCGAATTCCCAAAAGACAGCTAGCAGCTTGGTGAAAACATCAACGCATCCGCCCGCGCGCCGGGGCCGAGACTAACATCGCGCGATGCGCGGCGTCAATGCCGAGCTGGTCCATGCGGCGTCGCAGAACGTGAAGAACGCCCCTCATTTCCGCAGCAGGTGCTCGTAATTGGCGCCCATGACTTCCGTGATGGCCTGGCCCCCGACGAGAGCCTTGGTCATGGCCGCTTCGACCGCCGCAATGCCCTCGGCCGCCGCCAGCACCGCTTCGACGTTCTCGGCGGAGATGAACACAACTCCGCTGCCGTCGGCGATGGCGTAGTCGCCCGCCTTCACTTCGATGTCTGCGATCTTCACGGGCTGGTTGTTGCTCAACTCGACGACGCGCCCGCGCGCCGTGACCGGCGTCACGTCGCGGGCAAATATCGGAAACTCATGCTGCCGGGCCTCGTCAATGTCGCGCACCAGCCCATCGGCAATCACTCCGCCCACGCCCCGCAATTTCGCGCCCAGCGACAAGATTCCGCCCCAGCATCCCGAATAGACGCCGCTGCGCTGCTCGACCACGATGATGTCTCCGGGCTGGGCGGCCTGAATCGCCGTGGTCCCCAAATGGCGCAGCGGGCCGGCGGGCAGCGCGCCCACCCCCAGCTTCACCGTCAGGACGCGCCCCGCAATGCGCTGCGTCCCCGCCAACTGCGACAATCCCACGGCCACTCCGGTCAATCGCAGCTTATCGAGCGCGTCCGACACCGCGCAGCAATCCAGCCGCTTCAGCCGCGCAACGAAATCACTCGCCCCTGTATCCATCGTTCCTTCTCTCTCGGCGTTGCTATTGCCAGCAGACAAAGCCCATGGCGTTGCCCGTGCCGGCTTCGGTGCGGTAGCACGCCACATAATCCGCCATGGTGATCTTCTTGCCCGCCGCATTCATGGCCGCCGACAGCGCCAGCCAGTTCCGCATCTCGCAGGTATTGCCCAGCAGGTGGTCCTCGGGAGTGGCTTCCAGCGCGGCTTCGTCGCGGTCGCGCATGGCCTGGAGCACGCGCTGGTCGAATTCCTCGTCCACGACAAAATGGGTCAGGCCGCCCGAAGCGAACACCGCCACGCGCGCGTCTTCCTTCCAATCCTGGATGGCTCGGGCCAAGGCGCGCCCAAATTTCAGGCAGCGCCGGACTCTCGGCTGGTTGTTGGGAACGCCGGCGTTGATGAAGACCGGCACGCTGGGCGGCGGGTTATCTTCCATTATGCGGCGATAGAGAAAGCCGAACGCGTGCGGGATTCCGTGCACCTGCCCATCCGGCTTGGGGAGTTGCGACGCTTCGGAAACATCGAATTCCTGGTCCATCAGGGATTGGACCAGATGCACCGCCAGGCCCGATCCTCCCGCGTAGACCGCGCCTCCCGGCGGACAATGCCCCTCGGCCGCGACGGCGATTCCGGGCGGGTATTTGGCCTTTTGCTCCTCGCTGAGAGGGACATTCTCGATCTGGCTGCCCGTGTAGACCAGAAGCGCCGGAGTGTTATCGTCCCGATAGATCTCGCGCTGGTCGTTCCCGATGATCACCACCGCGTCCGGGCGCATTTCCCGAAATTTTGCCGCCAGCGCGTCGAGCGAGCGCTGGCAGGCGTCGTAGCGCTTCTGGCGTTCGGCCGGAGTAATCTGCCCGGCGAAGCCCGGCAGGCGCGCGGCCATCAATCCCGGATAGTCGTAGACCTTGCCGCGAAAAAAATGCCGCGGGCTATTGCGATCCGCGCCGGCCCGCAAATGCCACATGTCCGGAGGCGTCGACAACATGGGGCCGTGCGACGACCCCATGCCGAATGCGATCTTTGCCATGCTCGATTCCTCCGTCGTGCGTCAGGGCACGGATTCAGCCGTGCCGCAACTGCCGCAAAATCCATGCGGCTTTACCGCTTGCACAACAACCCACCATCATGTCATTCCGAACTCCGGTCGCAGTTTGACCGGGGTGAGGAATCTGCTTTTTCTTGGGGGTTGGGGCCAAAAGCAGATCCCTCGCTCCGCTCGGGATGACACGCACACGCTTTTTTCAGCGCCCGGTTAGCTCCACACGCGCCGGGCGGTCTCCACCACCAGCCGCAGCTTGGCCCACTGCTCGTCCTCGGTCAACAAATTCCCTTCCAGCATGGACGCGAAGCCGCACTGCGGGCTGAGGGTCAAGTTCTCGAGGGGAACGTACTTGGCGGCCTCGTGGATGCGCCGGATGACCGCGTCGCCGTCTTCGAGCGGCGCCAGCTTGGAGCTGATCAGCCCGAGCACGACGATCTTGTTACGCGGCACAAACCGCAACGGTTCAAACGTCCCGGAACGAGGATCGTCGTATTCCAGAAGAAAGCGGTCCACCGCCAGCGTGCCGAACAGTTTCTCGGCGATGGCGTCATAACCGCCTTCCGCGTACCAGTGGCTGCGGGCGTTGCCCCGGCACAGGTGAATGCCCAGGGTGACACCGGGACGGCGGGCGGCCTCCAGGCACGCATTGTCGGCGCGGATGGCCTCGTCGAGCACGGCTTCCAAATCCGAGTTCATCTCGCGGCGAATCCAGTCGCGCCACTTGGGGTCCATGTAGTAGCTGTAGCGCGGCGCGTCAATCTGGATGTAGCTGACGCCCTCAGCGGCGAGCCGGGCCAGTTCCGCCTTCATGATTCCGACGATGTCCCACAGCAATTCCGAGTGGTCCTTGTAAAACCGGTCGGTGATGCCCCGTTTGAAGGAAATCGCGGGAAACTGCGTGGCGCTGGGCAGGGTCATCTTGATCGCGCCGGGGCTGTGCTGCTTCAGAAACGGCAATTCGTGCCCGGTGAGCGGCCTCAGGGCGCGCAGCCTCTGCGTCACGATGCCGCGGACGCCGCCCTGCGGCGCCTGCGGACGCTTCTCGCCTTTCCAGTCGCGCGGCAACGCCTCGCTGAAGTCGAATCCTTCGACCGCATCGGTGAAATCGCCCATGAAGTTGCTGCGGCGGAATTCTCCGTCGGTGAAGATGTCGAACCCCAGCTCTTTCTGCTTGGCCAGCACGCGCAGGATGGCGCGGTCCTCGATGGCCCGCCGCTCCTCCGGCGTGGCGTTGCTGCGCGCTTCAATCAGCTCCTTGGGCCGCAGAAAACTCCCCACGTGGTCGGCTCGATACAATACGGACATTTCCCTGTTTCCTTTCTCGGATCAAATGAGAAGCGGTGGCGCGTCTACGCCGAGGTCTTGGCGCCCGCGTCCAACCGGAACAGCTTCCGGGCGTTGTCTTCGAAGATCATCTTCCGGTCGGCGGCGCTCAGCCAGTCGAAGCCCGCCATGTGGTTCTTCACGTCGTCCATCCACTTCCCCGTCTTCGGATCCTTGGCCGTGCCGACCCCCGGGCGCTCCGAGCCAAACACGCAGCGGTCCGCGCCCACCGTTTTGATCAGAAGTTCGCAGGCCAGCGGCGTGTACAACACCGTGTCGAAGTACAACTTGCGCAAGCTGTCCATGAAATTGCCGCGCGAGCCCGGCCGGAGCGTAGGCGCCAAAAAACGCCCCGCGTGGTAGGGCACCGCGCCGCCCCCGTGCGAACACACCAATTTGAGTTTGGGAAAATCCTCGAAGACCCGCGAGCTGACCAGCGACATCACCGCGATGGTTTCTTCGGTGATGAAGTGCACCGAGTAGCTGTGGCGGATCGAACGGCACCCGGCCCCGTGAATGTATCCGGGCACGTCCAGCTCGACCAGCTTTTCGTACAACGGATACCAGTGTTCGTCGCCCAGGCCCGGCGTGTCGTAATTGGTGGCCTCGCTCGGATCCGGATTGAGCAGGCATCCGACAAACCCGAATTCCTTCACGCAGCGTTCCAGCTCCGCGATGCAATTCTTCGGGCTCACGCCCGGCGTCTGGGGCAGGCCGCAAACGCCTTTAAAAACGTTCGGGAAGAGCCGGCACTGCTGGGCGATGAGATTGTTGCACTCCTCGATGAACCAGTGCGAGACCTTGGGCGGCTTCTCCGCATGCATGGTCTGATAGGGGCGCGGCGAAAGAAGCTGGAGATCGGTGCCGACTTCCTTCAGCAATTCCAGGTGGGATTTGCCGGTGCCGAACGTCGGCTGGTGCAGGAACGCGGTCATCTCGTCGTCGCTGATCTGCACCTTCCCGCGGCCGTGCGATCCGCGGTGCGACAAAATGTTCGCCTTGTAGACGTACAGCGCATCGGGCGCTGTGATGTGACCATGAACGTCAATTACCATTGCCCCCCCTTGAGTTCCCTGCCTGCGCGGGAACCGGCCCGGCGCACGAGGTCGCGGCCCTTCGAATTGCGGCTACCGCAGCCCTGGTAATGATCCCTGATCGCGCCGGATGTCAATTTGCTTCCAGAGACTGTAACACTCTGGCTTTAAGTTTCAACCAAGACATGTTATAGACCGCATGCCGCCAAGGTCAGGCTATCGCAGGCGACGGGCCGCCCCAGGGAGACTGGATGGAGAATCGAGACGCTGAATTCGCCCAGAGAGCGACATCGCCCGCGTACGTCCTGACGATGCTGACCATCATTTACTCCCTGAACTTCCTCGACCGCACCGTCATCAACATCCTGATTGACCCCATCAAGGCCGAATATCACCTGTCCGACACGGTGATGGGATTCATCTCCGGCTTCGGGTTCGTCATGATGTATTCGATTCTCGCCGCGCCCGTGGCGCGATGGGCCGACCGCGGCAACCGCCGGTCGATCATCACCTGGGGATTGGTCCTGTGGAGCGGCATGACGGCCATGGGAGGCGTCGCCCGCAACGCCGTGCAGCTGACGCTTTCGCGATTCGGCGTCGGCGTCGGGGAAGCCGCCGGCACCGCGCCCTCCACCTCGCTCATCTCCGACATCTTTCCCGGCAGCCAGCGCGCCACGGCCATGGCCATTTACCAACTGGGTCCGGTCTTCGGCGGATTCCTCGGCTCCTTCATCGGCGGCTGGGTGAACCATTACTACGGCTGGCACCAGGCCTTCCTGGTGGCGGGCGTGCCCGGCCTGGTCGTCGCCCTCCTGTTTCGCCTGACCGTGAAAGAGCCCGTCCGCGGCAACTCCGAACTCCGCAAGGTGGACACCAGCCAGCAGGGACTGGGCGCCACCATGCGCTTCATGGCCGAACAAAAATCCTACGTGCTGCTGCTCATTGGATTCTGCTTCACCACCTACACCCAGTTTGGGTTCGGGGCTTGGACCGCGCCGTTCTTGGGCCGAATCCACCATCTCAATACCGCGCAGATCGGGACCTACTCCGGCGTGCTGCGGACCATCGCGGGACTGATTGGCACGTTGGCCGGCGGCTTCCTGGCGGACTGGGCCGGCCGCCACGACATCCGCTGGAAAGTCTACGTGCCCGCTATCGCGTCCATGCTGGCCTTTCCGGGCGTTCTGCTTTTCTCCTTTGCTCCCAGCCTTTCGACCTGCCTGATCGGCTTCACCATCGTCTCCATGATGTCTCCGGTGCACGTGGGACCGCTGGTCGGGGTTTCGCATTCGGTCGTCAAAGTGGGCATGCGCGCCTTCTCGACCTCCGTCATTTATCTCGTGGCGGAAATCTTCGGGCTGGGCCTGGGACCCTTCCTCATCGGCTTCGCCAACGACTGGCTGCGCCCTCGCCTGGGCGTCGACGTCATTCGCTACTCGATGGCCACGGCGGCCTTCACTACGCTGATCGGCGGCATCATCTTCTGCCTCGCCGCGCAATTCCTCGAGCGCGATATGGCCCGCACTGTTGGCGACTGATGGGTAGCGGTCGATGTTTCACTAGCCGACAATACACTTGGAACCGGCCCGAGCAAGCTGAGGCGGGGTTGGTTTGAGAATCCGGGAACTATTCTGCGATTTGTTCGTATAGCTCAGCGTGGCTCTCAAATTCACGCCCGCCAAAAGGTGACCATGGGTTCTGCCATCGCACCTGCTGCTTCGGAAACGCCGAAGCCTCATGGCCGCTTCACCTCCGGCCCCGCCGTGGTTCTCTACCTGGCGTTCGCGAAGTTTCTGCTGCATCTGCTCACGGCGACACGCTACGGCATCTTCCGCGACGAGATGTATTATCTGGCGTGCTCTCAGCACCTCGCGTGGGGCTACGTGGATCAGCCGCCTATGATCGCGTTCATTGCATGGTTCGCCCGGCACGCGTTCGGCGATTCACTGCTGGGGCTGCGCCTGTTGCCGGCCATCGCGGGAGCGGCGCTCGTCTGGATGGCGGGGCAGTTGGCGCGAGAAATGGGAGGGGGCCGCTTGGCCCAAGGGCTGGCGGCCTTGGCCGTGATTTCGGTTCCGGTCTACCTGATCATGCACCACTGGCTGACCATGAACGCCTTTGAGCCGCTCCTCTGGATGGGTTGCCTGTGGTGCGTGCTACGGGCGGTCAACCGCGGCAAGCCTCGATACTGGTTCTGGTTCGGCACGCTCACCGGCATCGGGCTCGAAACCAAATACTCGATCGCGTTTCTGGTGTTCGGCGTACTCGTGGGAGTCCTCCTCGGTCCCGAGCGTCGTTTTCTCAAGAGCGGCTGGTTGTGGTTGGGGATGCTGGTGGCGGCGATCATCGCGCTTCCCAACTTCGTGTGGCAACTGCAGCACGACTTCCCGTTCCTGCAACTCCTGCATAACGTCCGCATGAGCCATCGCGACATCGCGCGGGGCCCCCTGAGCTTTCTCGCCGACCAGGCGGCCATCATGAACCCCATTCTCTTGCCGCTATGGGCCGGAGGGCTGCTCTGGCTCTTCTTCGGACGCGAAGGCCGCCGGTATCGCCTGCTGGGCTGGGCCTATGTGGTGGTGGTCGCGATGTTCATGGTCCTCCAGGGCAAGAACTATTACGTTGCTCCGATCTATCCCGTACTTTTTGCCGCGGGTGCGGTGGGGTTTGAGCGGATCACGCACCGCCGTTTCACCTGGGGCCGGACCGCATACGTCGCGGCCATCGTGGCTGTTGGTGCGCTGCTAGCGCCGATTTGTTGCCCCATCCTTTCGCCAGAAAGCTACCTCCGCTACCAGGCGGCGCTACACATCGAGCCACCAGCGACAGAGCGGCAGAACAACGGGCCGCTGCCGCAATACTTCGCCGACCAGTTCGGCTGGGAGGAGATGGTGCAGCAGGTCGCGCACGTCTATAACAGCCTGTCGCCGGAGGAACGCGCGCGCACAGCCATCTTCTGCAACGGCTGGGGCGAAGCAGCGGCGCTCGATTTCTACGGGCCGAGGTACGGCCTCCCGCGGGCCATCAGCAACCACAACAACTACTGGTATTGGGGACCGCGCGACTACACCGGTGACATCGTAATCGTGCTGGGGAGCGACGGCCAGGGTGATCGCGAGCACTTCCAGAGCGTCGAAGCCGCAGGGCACGTGGAACATCCTTACTCGCGGCGCGATGAACATTTCACCCTCTGGCTCTGCCGGAGGCTGAATCAGAATCTGCGGGACCTCTGGCCGAAGTTGAAGAAATTCGAATGAGATGAGTATCCCCAAAAAAGGTTTCGCGTTTCTCTTACAGGGAACTTCAGCGGGTTCCCGATACACAACATCGGGACGCAAAGGCAGATGCCGAGCTGAAGTCCGCGGCGCTGCAACTCTTCCCACGAGGGCGTGAATCTACTTTTCGCAAAGCTCTCGGAGTTCTTCAGCATCCTGTTAGAAGTTGATTCCGCAAGACGCCGCGTGCTAAATTGCTCAGCCGAAGAGGGCCATACGTGATCGACAAAACATTGAAGACGTGCAAGGAAGCAGTGGCCTCCGTATTTGACGGGGCCTGCATTATGCTGGGCGGT
>JAIQGD010000064.1 GCA_020072765.1 Terriglobia bacterium | reverse complement strand
CAAGAAATACGTGGCGGTCGGCAAGTATCTAAAGGTCGCCCGCCCGCGCCGTTTGGTGTTTACCTTCGGCATGCCGCAATTCGCGGCGGATTTTGACACGGTCAACATCGAGATCGAACCGGACGGCGATGGCTGTGTCCTGACCCTGACCCACGAAGGCCTGCGGCCAGGCTATGAAAAATCCACCGTAAATGGCTGGAAGAAGATGTTCGACGCGCTGGCCAAGGCGCTCCAGCAGGGCGCGAGTGGCCGGACCATTTCCAAGAAATCCTAACGAACCAGAGTTTCACTCTTCCCCGTGTTCTCCGTGCCTCTGCGCGATCTCTGTGTTAAGCGATCTCTGTGTTAAGTTTTTGTTCTCCCGATGTCACCGGCCCTCACGCGCGAAAGGGAAGTCCGCTGGCCGCGGCGCATCGCCACGCCGGCCGAGGCGGTGAAGTATATCGACGCGACGGGCTGCTGCATGCTCTTTCCGGTGACCCACGTGCCGCTTCCGTCGCTCTACGCCGCCGTCACGCGCCGCGACCCGCGCGCCGGCGTGTACTACGACCGGTATTTCGAGATGGTCTGGCGCTGGAAGGACGAATTGCCGCGCCGCCGCCGCGCCTTCTACGCCAAATATTTCCGGGGGCGCGGCACGTTCATCTCGCTGGGGCAGCTGCCGTCGTTTCTCGCCGTGCGTGAAGCCGCCGTCGCGCCCGGCGATTCCGAACGCTTCTATGCCGAGGGCCGCATCTCCCCGGACGCGCGCGTGATCTGGGAAACTCTGGCGCGGGAGGGTCCGCTGGCGACGCTGGAACTCCGCCACGCCTGCCAGATGGAAACCACGGCGGGCAACGTGCGTTACAAACGCGCCATGCTCGATCTGCAGCGCTCGCTCATCATCTCGCACTTCGGCTCCGAACAAGAGACGGGCGCCTGGGCCTCCGCCCGCTTTGAGCTGACTTGCCGCGCCTTCCCGAAGCAGACGGCGGCGGCACAGAGCCTCGCGCTTCCGGAGGCTCGCGCCAACCTCGCGGCGAAGGTTCTCGCATGGCGCCCCGGCGCAACGGCGGCGCAACTGGCGCGGCTGTTTGCGTGGCCGAAAGAGCAGGCCGTGGCTGCGTATGACCTGGCGCACACACGAGGGCTGAAGTTGAAAGACGCGGGCCGGTCATGAAGCTTATCCTGGCATCGGCATCGCCACGGCGCGCGGAAATCCTGCGCGGCGCCGGGATCGCTTTTGAGACGCAGGCGGTGCTTCTGGATGAAGCGCTGCGCGCCGGCGAATTGCCGGGGGACTACGTTTGCCGCCTGGCGCTCGAAAAAGCGCGTGTGGCCGCGGAGGAGGGCCGGTATTCCGGCGAATGTCTGTTTCTCGGCGCGGACACGGTGGTCGTGGCCGGCGAGGAGGTGCTGGGCAAGCCGGCGTCGGAGGAGGACGCGCGGCGGATGTTGCGGCGGTTGAGCGCCAGCGAGCACGAGGTGCACACCGGCGTGGCGCTGCTGCGCCGCCCGGGCGCGACCGAGCGCGTGGCCGAGGAAATTACGCGCGTGACCTTCGCGCCGCTGTCCGCCGAGGAAATCGAAAGCTACATCCGGACCGGCGAACCCTTCGATAAAGCCGGAGCCTACGCCATCCAAGGCATCGGAGGGCGCTACGTGACGCGCATTGAGGGCTGCTACTTCAACGTGATGGGGCTCCCTCTGGCACGGCTCTGGGCGCTGCTGCGGGAATGCGGGTGGGACGAGCCGGCCGCCGGATGAGGCGGTTCGGGAGGCAAAAACGGCGGCCGGGCGGCCGCCGCTGTGCAAACCAGTTCTCGAAGTTTCGAGCCGTTCGGCTGCGTTACTTCTTTTCTTCGGTCGGTGTCGTGGCGGGCGGAGTCGCGGCAGGCGCGCTGGTCTGCGCCGCTTGCGCAGGCTGATCGCCGCGCATGCCTTCCTTGAACTCACGAACGCCCTGGCCGAGTCCTCGCATCACCTCGGGAATCTTGCGGCCACCGAAGAGAACGAGGATCACCACCGCGATAATCAGCAAATGCATGGGGCTGTCCCACATAGGGTACCTACCTTTCGCGCCCGGGCTTCCGGGCCCCCCGGCTTCAACTTTCAGAGTATAACACGCTCATCGCCCGCGCGGCGTGTGACCCGCTCGCGGTCCAGGTACTCCAGCAGCGGGATCGCGTATTTCCGGCTGACCCCGGTCAACTCCTTGAACACCGCGATTCCCAGGCGGTCGCCCCGCTCCTGGCGATACTTGGCGATGAGGGCGCGCAGCCCCGCCACCGCCGTGCGGTGAAATACGAAGTCTTCCGCGATTTTGACCAGCACGTGATCGCGCAGCAGGATTTGCAGGATCTTCTGTGCGCGGCCCGCTTCCACCGGCAATTTCTCGAGTACCGCGGAGACGCTGGGCACCGTGAGCCCGGCGCGCTCGAATTCCCGCTCGATCAGTTCCTTGGCGCGGGCTTCCTCGGGCGCCAGCGAGATCTGCCGTCCGGCGCGCTGCACCAGGTCGCCCGAAACAGCCAGGACGCCCTTCTTGGCCAGGTCGTCCAGCGCCGCCTGGAACAGTTCCAGGCGCGGATTACCCGCGCGGCCGCGCAACTCCTGCTTGGGCATGCCGGGCAGCAGGGGATTGGCGCGGTGAAACTGCTCGACGGCCTCGCCCAGCGCCGCCGCGCATTTCTCCATGGATTGCTCCGCCGCCACGGTCAGCGGCTGCTCGCCCAGAATGCGCAGGCGCTTCTGTTCGGTGAGTTTCGCGGCCGTGGCGCGAACTTCCGCCGCCAGCCATCCCGTGCGCGTGAGGATGTCTTCCAGAGTCAGGCCGCGCGGCGTCGCCTCGGCCAGGGCCAGGAGGATTTCTTCGCGGCTGCCGCGTTCGAACGTCTTCAGAAACGGCGCCACGGGAGCGTCGCTGCGCCGGGGGCGGCGCCCGCGCGCGTCCATCACCACTCCTCCTCCAATCGTCACCACCGGTGAAAACTGGCGCAGGATGAACCGGTCTCCCGGGAGCAGCAGCATTTCGCTGTCCAGGCGCAGTTGCGCGAGCGCTGATTCGCCGGGAGCGAGTTGTTCCTGTTCCAGGAGCACGATTTCCGCGATGACTTCGGCGGCGCCCTGATGCAGATGGGTGCGCGCGCGGTGGCGGAGAGGTCGCGCCGTGGGCAGCAGCGTGATGCGCGCGTCGACGCGCCGGGTGGGCAGGAAAATGCCGGACGCCGCCAGCACCATGCCCCGCTCGACTTCGGTATGCTCGACGCCCGCCAGATTCACGGCGGTTCGCTGGCCTGCCACGGCGCGCTCCACGGGCTTTCCTCCCGAGTGCAGGCCGCGGACGCGCACCGGCTTGCGGGAGGGAAATAGCTCGACCTCATCCTTCACGCTGACCGTGCCGGACATCAGCGTGCCGGTCACTACCGTGCCGAAACCCTTAGTGGCGAACGACCGGTCGATGGGCAATCGAAAATGGCGCGTCACGTCCTTCAGGGGCGCCTCGAGCGCCGCCCGGAGCAGCTCCTGCTTGAGCACGTCGAGGCCGGCGCCGGTGCGCGCGCTGACGGGGATGATCGGAGCGCCTTCCAGAAACGAGCCGCGCACGAACTCCTCGATTTCCAGCCGCACCAGCCCCAGCATCTCCGCATCGGCCAGATCGGACTTGGTGACCGCCACCAGCCCCCGCGGGATTCCCAGCAGGCGGCAAATGTCGAAGTGTTCGCGGGTCTGCGGCATGATGGATTCATCCGCGGCGATCACCAGCACCACCACGTCGATGCCCCCCGCACCTGCCAGCATGTTGCGCACAAACCGCTCGTGCCCGGGCACGTCCACAAAGCCCAGGCGGACCTCGCCCAGATCGAGAAACGCGAAACCGAGATCAATCGTGATCCCGCGCCGCTTTTCTTCTTCCAGCCGGTCCGGATTGGTCCCCGTCAGGGCCTGGACCAGCGACGATTTGCCGTGGTCAATGTGGCCTGCCGTGCCGACGATGATGTGCCTGGCCGTATCCATGCGCCGCCGATGCCTCGCAGGATGATGCTAGCCGAGCAAGCTGGGGCGGTCAAACGTCTTCCAGGGAAGGTTATCGGGGCGAGGGCTGAGCGGAGGCGATTTCTTCCGAGATGTCCAAGGCCGCGCGCCGGGGATTTTCGGCTTTGGTGATGGGCCGGCCGACGACCAGGTAGTTCGCACCAGCCTGGATGGCTTCGGCGGGCGTCGCCACGCGCGATTGATCGTTCAGGGAGGCGCTGGCCGGGCGCACGCCGGGAACGACGATCAGGAACTTCGGTCCGCACGCCATCCGAATCGCTTCGGCCTCATGCGCGGAGGCGACTACCCCATCCAGTTCCGCCTCCTTGGCCAGGCGCGCCAGCGCCAAGGCGCGGGTTCCAGGCGATCCGGAGATCCCAATCCGGCGGAGGGCAGGCGCATCCAGGCTGGTCAGAACGGTAATGCCCAGCAGGGCGGGGCGGTTTTTCTTGCCGGCCACGGCCTCGCGCGCGGCGCGCATCATGGCCAAACCGCCCGAGGCATGCAGAGTAATCAACCGGACCTTAGGGAGGCTCGCAGCGGCCTCCACGGCTCCAGCCACGGTGTTGGGGATGTCGTGGAACTTCAGGTCCAGGAAGACCCCAAAGCCAAGACGGGCCAGCTTCTCTACGGATCGTGGACCTTCGGCCGTAAACAGCTGGCTGCCGACCTTAAACAGGCCCGCAGCGCCCCGGAGTTGCCGCGCCAGGGCGCATGCTGGCCCCAGGCGGTCAACATCCAGGGCGACGATTAGTTGCGATGAGCCAGGGTTCGTGAAGGCACCTCAAGAAGCTCCAGCCGGACCTTGGCCAGGCCCCGCTGGTCAAATCCAAGCCTGCGAGCCACTTCGTAGGACACATCGAGTTCGCGGCCCTCAATATACGGGCCCCGATCGTTGATCCGCACCACCTCGCTGCGGTGGTTCGTGGGGTTTACGACCCGGACGATGGATCCCAGGGGCAGGGTCGGGTGAGCGGCCGTCTCAGCGTACATATCATAGGTTTCGCCGGTCGCCGTGGGAAGTCCGTCAAAATCTTCGCCATACCAACTAGTGGTACATTCCCACACCGCCAGCGGCTTGGGCTGGCCGGCCGAGGCGAGGCCGGATGTCATCTGTGGAGGGTTGCTTCCCATACCGGATGCCTTTGGGTTCATAGATGGCACCAGGACAAGAAGACCCAGACATAAAAA
Organism: Terriglobia bacterium; assembly: GCA_020072765.1. Taxonomy (GTDB): domain Bacteria; phylum Acidobacteriota; class Terriglobia; order Acidiferrales; family UBA7541; genus Palsa-295. The sequence goes on along the minus strand of JAIQGD010000064.1, from coordinate 17,567 downwards.
CACCGACTCTACCAGCACGAAAACCTTAGCTCTCATATGCACCTAACCTTTTTGAAATCAGCATATTGTAACAATTTCGAGCCCTATAAAGCAATCAATTTATGACTGTATAGAGCCTCGTAACATACTGATTCCAAGCACGTTTTCAGCCATACACCACGCTTCGAGTCCGCCCACCAGCTTTTCCGAGGCTCGTGGGTCCAAGAAGTGTGCTGTCCCAACTTCGACTGCCGAGGCACCCGCAATGATGTACTCCACTGCGTCGGTGGGGCTTTCAATCCCTCCCAGCCCCACGATCGGGATTTTGATGGCCCGACTTGCCTCGTAAACCAGCCTCATGGTTATAGGTTTGATGGCCGCGCCTGACAACCCACCCGCCGTACTACCGAGACGTGACCTTCGGGTGTGGGCGTCTAGACACAATGCAGGATAAGTGTTCGCGATTACGACGGCATCGGCCCCGGCAGATTCTACGGCCTTAGCCATAACTCCTATGGTTCCAACAGTTGGTGATAGTTTTACCCAGAGAGGTCTTTTGGAAATTTTTCTGGCAGTACTGACCACGTCGGCTGCGAGAGTTGGGTTAGTACCGTACTCGATCCCTCCTTTATCTACGTTTGGACAGGAAATGTTCAGTTCGTAGGCCGCTAATCCCTCTGAATCTTCCAGAATGCGGATAACCTCGGCGTACTCGGGGATGGTATGGCCGAAGACGTTGGCAATGATGGCGGTGTCGTACCGCCGGAGCTGAGGCAGCTTTTCGGCCACGAACGCTCGCACCCCTATGTTCTGCAGTCCAATGGCGTTGACCATGCCGCTGGGGGTTTCGCACATCCGGGGGGAGGGTGCCCCCGCCATGGGCTCGATGGATAGGCCCTTGACCACGATCCCGCCCAGCCGGTTCAGGTCCACCAAGTGGGCGAACTCGATCCCGTAGCCAAAGGTGCCGCAGGCGGTAATAATGGGATTTTTGAGGCGAAGGGTCCCGACGCTAACTCGGAGGTCAACCCCCGAGGGCCGTTCGGAGATGCGTACCGGCTCGGGCGAACTCACTGCCAAGAGTCTACCATGGCCGTCAAGCCTCTCCCCGCCGCCACGCGGGCGTCAGAAAAGCGGGGCTCTCCGCCATTCCGCCGCTGCGTACCCGGCGCGGTCTGTGCTAGGATGAGGCGCCCCATGCGCGTCGTCGAGAAGCGACAACTGCTCTCTGCAGAAGAAATCAGCCGTACGCTCCAGAGGCTGGCCCACGAGATCGTCGAGAAGAGCGGCGGGGCCGGTGACCTGGCGCTGATTGGTGTGCGGCGGCGCGGGGTGCCGCTGGCCGAGCGCCTGGCGAAATTGATTCGGGGCTTTACGCACGCCCAGGTGCCCGTGGGCACGCTGGATATCACGCTGTATCGCGACGACCTGTCGACGATTGGGCCGCATCCCGTGGTGCAGTCCACCGAAATCGACTTTCCGGTGGACGATCGCGAACTGGTGATTGTGGACGACGTGCTGTACACCGGGCGCACCATCCGCGCCGCGATGAACGGCCTGTTTGACCTGGGGCGCCCGCGGCGGGTCCGGCTGTGCGTGCTGATCGACCGGGGACATCGCGAGCTGCCGGTGGAGGCGAGTTTCATCGGCCGCGGCGTGCAGACCACGGATAGCGAGATTGTGGAAGTCCGGCTTCAGGAGACGGATGGCGAGGAACGCGTGGTCCTGGTGGACCGCGTTCCCTGAGATGGTCCGGGAGTTTTCAGAAAGCGGGAACTAAAGGGAAACAGTGCTCCAGCGCCTGCCACACTTGCTCGGAATCGAGACCCTCACAAGCGAGCAAATCACTTTTTTTCTCGACCAGTCCAAGCCTTTCCAGGAATTTCAGCGCCATCCCCTGAAAAAACTCGCGACCCTGCGCGGCCGGACCGTGGCGCTGGCCTTTTTCGAGCCTTCCACCCGCACGCGCATCAGCTTTTCGACCGCCGCCTCGCGGCTCGGCGCCGATACCATGCAGCTGCAAGCCGAATCGTCGAGCCTGAAGAAGGGCGAGTCGCTCATTGACACCGTGCGGACCCTGGAAGCGATGCGGCCAGATAGCATTGTGATGCGCCACAGCTCCTCCGGCGCCCCGGCATTCGTGGCCGAGCGGCTGGGAGTGCCTGTGGTCAACGCGGGCGATGGCACGCACGAGCACCCCACGCAGGCTCTGCTGGATGCGCTGACTATCCGGGACCGCAAGGGAACGCTCGAAGGCTGGAACATCACCATTCTGGGCGACATCCTGCACAGCCGCGTGGCGCGCTCCAATATTTTCCTGCTGAGCAAATTCGGCGCGCGGATCACGCTGTGCGGTCCGGCCATGTGGCTGCCCCGCGAGGTGGAAAGCCTGGCTCCGGGTCTGCGCCGCACCTCGCGCACCGAAGAAGCGCTGGAGGGGGCGGATGTGGTCATGGTCCTGCGCGTGCAGACCGAGCGCATCCATGAACCGGCCCTAGCGGTCGAGGACTATATCCTGGGCTATCAGCTCACGGCCAAGCGGCTCCAACTCGCGCGACCCGATGCGCTGGTCATGCATCCCGGGCCGATGATTCGGGGGCTCGAAATCGATCCCAGCGTCGCCGACGGCCCGCAATCCTGCGTGCTCGAGCAGGTGACCAACGGCCTCGCCGTGCGCATGGCCCTGCTCTACCATCTGGTGAGTGGAGCCGCGGCCGACGCGCCCCATCCCACAAAGGAATGATCGAATGCTTCTGATCAAGAATGGCCGCCTACTCGACCCAGCCAGCAAGACGGACGCGGCACTCGATGTGCTGCTCGATGGCGAGCGCATTGCCAAGGTGGGCGCCCATCTCTCCGCGCCCGGCGCGGATCTGTTCGACGCGAAAGGGCTGATCGTCGCGCCCGGCTTCATCGATCTGCACTGCCATCTCCGCGAGCCCGGCCAGGAAATGTCGGAAACCATCGAGACCGGCACGCGCGCGGCCGCCCGCGGAGGATTCACGGCCGTCTGCTGCATGCCTAATACGCAGCCGGTGAACGACAGCGCCTCGGTGACACGCGGGATCGTCGAGCGCGCCGCGGCGGCGGGCAGCGTCCGCGTCTGGCCCATCGGCGCGGCGTCGATGGGGAGCAAAGGCGAAGCGCTCGCGGAAATCGCCGCGATGAAGGCCGCCGGGATCGTGGCCGTCAGCGACGACGGCAAGCCCGTGGCCACGGCCCGGCTGATGCGCCAGGTGATGGATTATTGCAACGCGCTCGATCTTCCGGTCATGGACCACTGCGAGGACCCGTCGCTATTTGCCGGGGGCGTGATGCGGGAAGGCGCGCAGTCCATGCGCCTGGGGCTGGCGGGCATTCCGGCGCAGTCGGAATCCATTTGCGCGGGGCGCGACGTGGAAATCGCCGGGCTCACCGGCGCGCGGCTGCACATCGCGCACATGTCCACGCGCGGCGCGCTGGAATACGTGCGCGCGGCCAAGAAACAGGGATTACGCGTGACCAGCGAAGTTACGCCGCACCATTTCACGCTCACCGACGAGGACGTCCGCTACGACACGCATTACAAAATGAATCCGCCGCTGGCTTCGCGGGAAGATCGCGACGCCCTCATCGCCGGGCTGGCCGACGGCAGCGTCGACGCGATTGCCACCGACCATGCCCCGCATCACCCGGCCAGCAAGGACGTCGAGTTCGACCGCGCGCCGTTTGGCATCACCGGCTTCGAGACGGCTGTGGCCTTGGGTTTGAGCGAACTGGTGCATCCCGGGAAAGTTTCGCTGATGCGACTCGTCGAACTCTTCACCACCGGTCCGGCGCGCGTTCTCGGCCTCGAGCGAAAGATCGCGCCCGGGGAGCCCGCCGACCTCACCATCTTCTCGGACACGCACGAGTGGACGTTCCGCGCCGCGGAGTCCGCCAGCAAGTCCCACAACACGCCCTTCGATGGCCGAGCCTTCCGCGGCGCGCCCATGGCCACCATCGTGGCCGGCCGCATCGCCTTCCGGCGTTAGCTACAGAGACGCAGAAAATAGAAAAGGGAAAATCGAAAATAGAAAACAAGTGCGGGCGGCCGCGCTCCATTTTCTAATTTCTCTTTTCTATTTTCTTGTTCTCTGTGGCGATGTGCGGAGGCTAGTGGGCGGCGGGTTCGGCGGCGGGGTGCATGCCGTGCTGAGGGACTTCGTGGACGCCGCGCGCCGGCGGTTCCTGGTGGAAGCGGAAAAGCTGGTTGAGCGGTCCGGCGCCCTTGCCGATGGCGTAGGATTTCTCGATGGCCTTGGTGACGTAAGCCTTGGCGAGAATGACCGCTTCGGTGAGCTGCAGGCCGCTCGCCAGTTGCGCCGCGATGGCGGAGGAAAACGTGCAGCCCGAGCCATGCGTGTTCGGGCTTTTCACATGTTCGCCGCCAAACGTCAGCATCTCGCTGCCTTCGCACAGCAGCACGTCCACCGGCTTTTCCAGATGCCCGCCGGTAATGATCACGGCGCGCGCGCCCATCTCCAGCAGCTTTTGCGCCGCGGCCTTCATCCCGTTGACGTCCTTCACTTCCAGGCCCGTGAGGAGTTCGGCTTCGTGGAGGTTCGGCGTGATGACGCTCGAGCGCTTCACCAGTTCGTCGCGCAGGAATTTGAGGCCCGGTGAGTCGAGCAGCTCGGCGGATCCCGCCGTGGGCCGCGAAACGGGATCGAGCACGACGTGCGCGATTTTGTGGCTGTCGAGAAATTCGGCGACCGCCGAGGCGTTGGCGCGATTGGCGAGCATGCCGATCTTCACGGCGGCGAACGTCACGTCGTCGGCCAGCGCTTCGAGCTGCCCGCGCAGCGTGGCGGCCGGAGTGGCGTGCACGGAGCGCACGCCCTGCGTCGACTGCACGGTGAGGGCCGTCACCGCGGCTACGCCGTAGCAATTGTGCGCGGCAAAGGTTTTCAGGTCGGCCGCGATGCCCGCGCCGCACGAGGGATCGAATCCCGCGATAGTGAGCAGGATGGGTGGGTGCTGTCCGTTTCCCGGCTGGCTGGTGTGACCGCTCAACGAAACGTGCCCTCCGCGCAAGGCACAAATGCCGGCGTCGCCGTTCCGCGGCGCGCCAGCATAAGGAAATGTACGCGCCTTCTCGCTCGGCGCGCAACTACAATTTTCTTCGGGGAACAAACGACCGCCGTGAAAAGTTCAGAGGCAAATCAATCCGGATTACGGAAACAGTCCGCGGACCAGCGTGGCGTCGGCCACGCGGCCGACGGCGAGAACGTACGCGCCGGTGCGCAGGTGGGCGCGATGCTTGCGCGCCATGTCGTGCACTTGCTGAAACGCGCGGCGCATCACCGATTCGAGCTTCGTGTTCACTTCCGCCTCGGACCAGAAGAAGCTCTGCAGATCCTGCACCCATTCGAAATAACTGACGGTCACGCCTCCGGCATTCGCCAGAATATCGGGCAGCAGCAGGATGCCCTTGCGCGCCAGGACTTCATCGGCATGCGGCGTGGTCGGGCCGTTGGCGCCCTCGACGACCATCTTGGCCTTGATCTGCTCGACGTTGTTGAGGGTGATGACGTTTTCCAGCGCCGCCGGCACCAGGATGTCGCACTTCATCGTCAGCAAGTCGTCGTTCGAGATCCGCGACGTGCCGGGCATTCCCACGACCGTGCCGGAGCGCTCCTTGTAGCGCATCGCCTTTAATGGATCGATCCCGCGCGAATTGAAAACCCCGCCGCGCGAATCGCTGATGGCCACCACGCGCGCCTTCTTCTCGGTGAAGAGCCGCGCCGCGAGCGACCCGACGTTGCCGAATCCCTGGATCGCCACGGTCGCGCCGCGCAGCGACATCTTCTTGGTCTTGCACGCCTCTTCCGTGGCCACCACGCATCCCCGCGCCGTGGCTTCCGTGCGGCCTTCCGAACCGCCAATCGACAGCGGCTTGCCGGTCACGACGCCCAGCGCCGAATATCCCTTGGTCATGGAGTAGGTGTCCATGATCCAGGCCATGGTCTGCGCGTCGGTATAGACGTCGGGCGCCGGAATGTCCTGTTCGGGGCCGATCAGCGGAAGGATTTCCGAGGTGTAGCGCCGCGTCATGCGCTCGAGTTCGGACTTGGTCATGCGCTTGGGATCGCAAATGACTCCGCCCTTGCCTCCGCCATAGGGAATATTCACCGTGGCGGTCTTCCAGGTCATCCAGGTGGCCAGCGCCTTGACTTCGTCGAGAGTGACGTTGGGGTGGTACCGCAGGCCGCCCTTGGCCGGGCCGCGCGACACGTTGTGCTGCACGCGGTATCCCGTGAAAACCTTGATCTGGCCGTTGTCCATCTTCGTGGGAACGGACACTTCCAGAACGCGCTTGGGCGTGCGCAGGATTTGGCGGATACCCGGGTCGAGCTTCAGGTATTCAGCGGCGATATCGAACTGGATCTGCGCAATGCGGAGAGGATTCAAATCCTCGCGCGGTGCAATCCGGGGTATCGGCTGGGGAGCCGCTTTGGGAATGCTGGCCATCGTGCCTTCCTCCTGCGGTAAGAAGCTTCGCGCTACCGGATATCCAGATTACTGGTTCTGAAATGCCCCGATTGCCCGTAAGTCCTGCAAGAGTCGAAGTTTAGCCAAGCCGCTCAGGATGTCAATGAAAACCAGTCACAAAAGGCTAAATTGCGCTCCACGCCAAGTGGCGATCAAAGGCCCGGTCCCGCAGGTTGTTTTGTAACCACAGCTAAATGAATTAGTTAGGAGTGATCGGCGGGCCGGTGGTCTGGCCCAAGCCAAGGCCTAGAACCAGACCTGTCAGGGCGCACGGAATGGAATGGGGCGTTCAGGAGCCAAGGTGCGGCTCACCCCTCGTCCCTCACCCCTGCACGGGAATGCGATCGACGCCCATATACGGGACGAGCACTTCGGGGATGACGATGGAGCCGTCCTCCTGCTGATAATTCTCGACGATGGCGATCCAGGTGCGCCCCACGGCGACGCCCGAGCCGTTCAGCGTGTGCACGAATTCGCTTTTGCCGCCCTTGGGCTTGCAGCGAATCCCGGAGCGGCGCGCCTGAAACGACTCGGTGTTCGAGCACGAAGAAATCTCCATGAATTCGCCCGCCGAAGGCAGCCAGACCTCGATGTCGTAGGTTTTCGACGAAGCAAATCCCATGTCGCCGGTGCACAGCAGCACCACGCGATAGTGCAGCCCCAGCTTCTGCAGGACGGCTTCGGCGCTGCGCACCAGCGTTTCCAGTTCCTCGTAGCTGTGCTCGGGCCGCGTGAATTTGAACAGCTCGACCTTCTGGAACTGGTGCTGCCGCTTGATCCCGCGCGTGTCTTTTCCGGCCGCGCCGGCTTCGGAGCGGAAGCAAGCTGTCCAGGCGCAGACCTTGATGGGCAGGCGTTCTGCATCGAGCGTCTCTTCGCGGTGCAGGCTGGTCAGCTCGACTTCGGCGGTCGGCGTGAGCCACAGATCGGTGCCTTCCAGATGAAACATTTCCGCGGCGAATTTCGGAAGCTGGCCCACCCCCGTCAGCGCTCCCGTGTTGACGATGAACGGCGGCAGGATTTCCGTGAAGCCGTGCTCGCGCGTGTGCACGTCGAGAAAAAAATTGGCGATGGCGCGCTCCAGCCGCGCGCCCAGCCCCTGGTAGACCGCAAAGCGCGCCCCGGACATCTTGATGGCCGCGGGCAGGTCGAGAATGCCCGTGCCCTCGCCCAATTCCCAGTGCGGGCGCGGCGCGAAATCGAATTTCGGCGGCGCGCCCCAGCGGCGCATCTCGACGTTGTCCTCGGCGCCGTGTCCCACCGGCACGCTCGTGTGCGGGACATTGGGAAGCGTCAGCATGAACTGCTTGAGCTGCTCGTCGAGCTGGGCCACGCGTTCGTCGTCGCGCTTGATCTCGTCGGAAACTTCCTTCATGCGGGCGAGGATGGCCGAGGCGTCCTGGCCGGATTTCTTGAGCCGGGCGATTTCGTCGCTGGTCTTGTTCCGGTCGGCCTTCTTTCGCTCGGCCGAGGTGATCCGCTCGCGGCGCTCGGCATCGATGGCGCGGAAGGCCGCCAGGTCAATTGTCGCGCCGCGGTCCCGCGCCATCTTTTCGATGACGTCAAGGTGCTCCCGCACATATCCCAGGTCCAGCATGATTTCAGCAGAATACCCGAAAGCACCGGCGGGTGGAAACAGAAACGCCGGGCGGCGATGCAAGCCGCCGCATGTGTTTCACCGGGCCGTGCCATGTGGATTACTTCGGGCCGCCCTTGCGCGCGTGCGGGCTAGCAATTATGCTTACGGCGAAAGGCGGCACTCATGGCAAACACGGTTTACATCGTCAGTGCGGTACGAACACCGATTGGAAAATTTGGCGGGATGCTGATGGATTTTACGCAGCCGGACTTGGCGGTCATCGCTGTGCGCGCGGCGCTGGAGCGCGCGTTCGGATCGCCGCTGCCCTCCGAGCGGACCCCGGGGCAGCCGTTGGCAGGGAACTCACCTCAATTGCCCTGGCATGTGGACGAACTCATCTTCGGCAACGCCCGGCCGGCGGGCGTGGGGCCGAACCCGGCCCGGCAGATTGCCTGGCGCGCGGGCCTGGGCGATGACGTCCCGGCGTTCACGGTGAATGCCGCCTGCGCTTCCGGGCTGCGCTCGGTGATGCTGTCCTGGCAGCAAATTCTGCTGGGGGAAGCGCACATCATGGTCGCGGGCGGAGCCGAATCGATGAGCCGCGTGCCGTATCTGGTCGACGGGCGCTGGGGATTCAAGATGGGCAACCAGCCGCTGATTGATGCCATGTACCGCGACGGTTTCCTGTGCCCGATCTCGAAACTCATCATGGGCGAGACGGCCGAAGTGCTGGCGGTCGATTACAAGCTCGCGCGCGAGGAGCAGGACGCCTACGCCGTCGAAAGCCACCGCCGCGCCACGCGGGCGGCTGCCGAGGGCCGCTTCCAGGCGGAAATCGTACCCATCGACAAAACGGACAAGAAGGGCGTGGTCACGCGGCTCGCGCACGACGAGCACGTCCGGCCGGACGTCACCCTCGAAGGCCTGGCCAAGCTGCCGCCCGTGTTCAGCAAGACGGGAACGGTCACGGCGGGCAATTCCAGCGGGCTCACCGACGGCGCCTCCGCCGTCGTGTTGGTGAGCGAGCAGAAGGTGCGCGAGCTGAAGCTGACTCCCCTGGCGCGCATCGTCGATGCCACGGTCACGGCGGTGGACCCCCGCGTCATGGGGATCGGTCCCGTGCCCGCGGTGCGCAAGCTGACGCAGCGCACGGGCACCAAAGTGGAGGACTACGCCGCCGTCGAGCTGAACGAGGCCTTTGCAGCGCAAGTGCTCGCCTGCGACCGTGACCTGCACTTCAACCGCGAGCGCATGAATCCCCATGGCGGCGCCATCGCCCTGGGCCATCCCATCGCCTGCACGGGTGCCCGCATTCTGACCACCCTGGTCCACGAGCTCCGCCAGCCGTCGGGCCCCGCTGGCCAAAAGGCCAGTTCCGTGGCGGGCCGGCGGGGTCTTGCCACATTGTGTGTATCCGGCGGATTGGGCGTGGCGGTGGAGATCGAAACGGTCTAGACTTTTTTGAGGGCTGCTACGAGCCTATCAAAATCGACGGTCTGGAGCGATATCCATGGTTCAGCCAGCGCGGGTGGGAGAGGTTGCCGGCACACTGGCGGCGCCGCCGCCGAAGCTCGACGAGTTCCAGTTCGTGAAGGTGCACGTGGACGGGCAGGTGGCGCGCCTGACGCTCGATCGTCCCGAGCACAATCTGCTGAACGAGCGGATGCTCGCTGAAATCGCCGCCGGCATCAACACGCTCGGCCAGCGCAACGAGATCAAATTGATCGTTCTCGATTCCGCCCGGAAAGCCTTTTGCGGCGGCATCGAACTCGGTGAATACACGCAGCGGCGCGTGTTTCAGCTGTTCGAAGCTTTCAACGGGGTCTATTCGGCGATGCTGGATACCTCCAAGCCGATCCTGCTGGTCATCAACGGCCCGGCCTTTGGAGGCGGCGCGGAACTTGCGGCCCTGGGAGACCTGGTCATCGCCACGCCCAAGGCGCGGTTCGCCCAGCCGGAAATCAAGCTCGGTGTCTACCCCCCGCTGGCGGCCGCGGTTCTTCCTTATATCCTGGGGCCCAAGCAGGCGCTCGAACTCGTGCTGACCGGCGAAGCCATCTCCGCCGAGCGCGCCCAGGAGATGGGGCTGGTCAACTGGCTCGTCTCCGAGGAAGAGCTGGAGAAGAAAGTGGCGGAAGTGATCGCCAAGGTGACGGCGCAATCCGGAGCCGTGCTCGCCATGGCCAAGAAGGCCATTCTCGGCAGCCTGGGCTTGCCGCTGCGCGAAGGCGTCCGCGCCTCGATGAAAGTTTTCCTGAACGACCTTGCTGACCTCGAGGATTCGCAGGAAGGTCTGCGCGCCCTGGTCGAAAAACGCGCCCCGAAATGGAAGAACCGCTGAGCCCATTGGCTCGGCTTCGGAAACGGAAAGCCTTTGTAGCGGCCGCCCGATTTTTGGGCGGGCAGGGTTTTGATTTTCGATGTCCTGCCGCTGAGCGCGTTGGTTGACACTGTTTCCCGCGCTGCATACACTGAGAATTGACAATCGAACTGGTCCGGGGTGAAGGGGAAGGCCGTGCAATTCGGCCACGGTCCCGCCACTGTGATCGGCCCGCGCCGGAATGCGGCGCGCAAGCCGAAAGTCAGGAAACCTGCCCGAGCCGGTCCCGCTGACACTCTTCGCGAGAGAGGGTGTGGCGCCGCGCCTCGCATTTTTCGCGAGGCTTTTTTATTGGGGGAGCGACGACGTTGATGCGACGCTGTTACCGCCGGGCGATCATCGCAGTGCTGGCGGGGGCGCTCGTTTTCACCGCCGCCCCGTGGGCCACGCGCGCGGCCACGCAGACCGATGCGGTGCATCCGGCCGCCCGCGTTGTCACCGACGAAGTGGGCCGCAGGGTGGTTCTTCCCCCGGAAATCAAGCGCGTCGTGACCCTGGCGCCCAACCTGACCGAAACGCTGTACGCCCTGGGCCTGGGCGACCGCCTCGCCGGCGATACCAATGAGTGCGACAAGCCGGCGGCGGCGAAAACCAAACCCCACGTCGGCGAGCCGCAGAACCCCAGCCTCGAAGCCATCACCGCCCTGCATCCCGATCTGGTGCTGGCCACCACGTCCATCAATCGGATCGAGACGGCCGTGGCGCTGGAGCGCCTGGGCATCCCGGTCTACACCAGCGATCCCCATACCGTGCGCGACATGCTCGATTCCACCGCGCGCCTGGCGAAACTCCTGGGAGCCGGTCCGCAGATTGAGGAGATTGTTCCACGGCTCCACGAGCGGCTCGCGGCGGTGCGCGCGCGGCTGGCGGATGAGCCCGTGGTTCACGTGCTCTTCGTCGTGTGGGAGGATCCGCTGATCACCATCGGGCAGCACACTTTCCCGGCTGATGAGCTGCTCTGGGCCGGAGCGGAATCCGTGGTTTTGTCGAAACAGAATTGGCCGCAATTGAGTCTCGAGGAAGTGGTGCGCTTGCAGCCGGAATACATTGTGTTCGCCGGACACGGGAGCGAGAATGCCGCGACGGAACTCGCGGACCTGCGTGCGCGCGCGATCTGGAAGGATCTCCGCGCCGTCCAGATGGGCCATGTCGTGGATATCGGCGAAGAAGCCGTGCGCCCATCGCCCGGATTGGTGGATGCCGTCGAGCATCTGGCCCTCGCGTTGCACCCCGACGCGTTCCCGGACAAGAGCGACACGGAGAAGTCGAAACCGGAATGAGAATGCTGGCACAAGACCGGGCAGAGGCGGATTCCACACTCGCGAATGTGGTGAAGTACAAGGACGTGTTGCCATGCGTCCGCTGACTTCCCGCCGCGTCCTATGGATTTGCGCCGTGCTCTGCGCCGTGTTGCTCCTGGCGGTGGTGATTGCGCTGCGCATGGGTGCCTATTCCATCGCCGTGGGCGACATCGTGATGACGCTGGTCAACGGCGCCCTCGGGCGTCGCGAGCGGATTCCTTCGGAGTTCTGGCTGGTGGTGTTTGGCCTGCGCTTGCCGCGCATCGCGCTCGGCATTCTAGTGGGCGCGGCGCTGTCGACGGCGGGCGCGGGTTTCCAGGCCCTGCTGCGGAATCCGCTGGCCGACCCCTACGTCCTGGGAGTTTCCAGTGGCGCGGCGCTGGGCGCCATTCTGAGTTTGATTGCGGCGCCGCACACGCCGGGCGCCATTCAGGCCACCGCATTTGCCGGAGCCCTGGCGACGATTGCCGCCGTCTACTTTCTCGGCCGCCGTGGCGGCCAGATCGACAGCGCGACGCTGCTGCTGGCCGGCATCGTGACCGCCTCGTTTCTCTCCGCCGTCATCATGTTCCTGATGACCACGCTGAGCGGGCGCGACCTCCGCGGCATGGCCTTCTGGCTGATGGGCGATCTGGCGTCGCCCCCGGCCGTCGATCTCCGCTGGCTCTATTTTCTCCTCATCGTCGGCGTCGGATCGATGTACACCACCGCTTCCGACCTCAATCTGATTTTGACGGGCGAGCAGGAGGCCCGGCACCTGGGCGTGAACGTGAGCCGCGTGAAGCTGGTGGTCTACGTGGCGGCTTCGGTGCTGACCGGGCTGGCCGTATCCGTGAGCGGGGCGATCGGCTACGTCGGCCTGCTGGTGCCGCACCTCATGCGCATGATCTTCGGCTCCGATTACCGCCTGCTGATTCCGGCCTCCGCCATTGGCGGCGCGATCTTGATCGTCATCGCTGATACGCTGGCGCGCACCGTCGTGGCTCCCACGGAATTGCCCGTGGGCGCGATGACCGCGCTGGCGGGCGCCCCGGTGTTCATCTACCTCATGCGGCGGAGGGTTCGATGAGCGCGGTGATGGGAAGCGGCACGCCGCTGGTGCAGCCGGTTACCGCCATCAGCAAGCCTGCGGGCGCGCGCCTGATCGTCGAGCAGGCCAGCTATGCCTATTCCGCCACCGATCGCTCCGCGCCGAAATTCACACTGGGACCGGCGAGCTTCGAGGCCCATCCCCGCGAACTCGTCGCCATTCTGGGGCCCAACGCCAGCGGCAAATCCACGCTGCTGACACTGCTGGCGGGATTGCACCGGCCGCTTTCCGGCCGCATCGAAGTGGACGGCACCGAGGTCAGCCTGCTCGATCTGCGCACGCGCGCCCAACGCATCGCGCTGGTGCAGCAGGAAAGCGAGCTGTTGTTTCCCCTGCGTGTTTGGGAGTACGTCTTGCAGGGACGCTATCCCTACGGGCGGCGCCTGCGCTTTGAATCGGAGGAAGACTGCCTGTTCGCCGGAAACGCGCTGGCCCAGGTCGGCGCGGACAAGCTGCGCGACCGCTGGATGGACCAGCTCTCCGGCGGCGAAAAGCAGCGCGTGATTCTGGCGCGCGCGCTGGCCCAGCAGCCCTCGCTGCTGCTGCTCGACGAGCCCACCCAGCATCTCGATATCGGCGGCAAAGTGGAACTGCTGCGGCGGCTGCGGCGACTCGCGGACGAAAGCCGCTACACCGTGCTCGTCGTCACCCACGAACTCAATCTGGCCGCGGAATTTTCCGACCGCATCGTGCTGCTGCACAAAGGCAAGTGCCTGCGCGTCGGCACGCCCGCCGAAGTCTACGAGCGCGCCTTGCTCGAGGACGTCTTCGAAGCGCCGCTGGAAGTGGAGATGCGCGCCGGCGGACGCCCCCGCGTCATCCTCCGCGGGAATTACTGATTCCCGCCGCCGTGGCCTGCGCCGCCCGCCGCCAGGTGCGCAGGCTCCTTGATAAATAGCGCCGCCAGGAACAGCAGGACCGTTCCACCCGCGGCCATCCGCAACGGCATGGCCAGCCCAAACTTGTCGGCCAGCACGCCGCCGAGCGCCGGCGCACCCGTGGCTCCAAAAAGTTCCCCCACCAGTGTCGCCAGCCCGATGGCCGTGGCCGAAAATTGCGGCGGGACGCTTTCGGCCGGCACCAGCACCAGAATCAGCGCCGCAATGGCTTGTCCCCCTTGCGTCAGGAACAGGATTCCCGCCAGCACCCAGAGATGCCCGTACAATTGCGGAATGCAAAGCGCGATGGGCAGGACCGTCGAGATCGCCGCCATGGCCAGCAGCGTCGGCCGGCGTCCCAGCCGGTCCGAGAGCGCCGGAAACAAGAATCCGAGGAAGAAGCTGCCGAACCCCGCGGCTCCCAGCAGGAACCCCGCCGTTCTCGGATCCTGGTGCGCCACCTCGGTCATGTAGAGCGGCGCGAACGCGTTATACACGTAGAGCCACGACATGAACCCCACCGCGCCTACCGAGCACAGCCACATGTTGCGATAGCGCAGAATCGAAAGCGACTCCTTCCACGCCGCGTGCGCCGCGCCGGCCGCCTTCTCCGCCGGTTCCTTCACCACTTTCCACAGCAGCAGCCCCATCAGGATTCCCGGCAGGCCGGTCATGAAGAAGCCCCAGCGCCAGCCCATGTGCGAGGCCACCTGCGTCGTCAGGATGGGCGCCGCGCACAATCCCACCAGCGCCGCCGCGCTCACCACCAGGCCCACGTTTCGCCCTCTCCGGCTCGGGTGCGACGATTCCTCGGCCAGCGCGCTGATCACCGCCCAGCACGGGCCCTCCGCAAAACCCATCGCCGCGCGGATCACCAACAGGTGCCCGAACGTGTGCGCCAGCCCCGACATCCACGACAGCGCCGAAAAAATGAACACCGCGGGAATCAGGATCACGCGCCGCCCGAACCGGTCCGACAGCGCCCCAAACAGCAGCGCCGACAACGCCCACATCACCGCCGTCACCGAGGCCAGCAGCCCCACCTGCTCGTTCGAAAGATGAAACTCGGGAGCGAAGTACGGCGCCAGATAGAGCTGCGACATCCGGTCCAGAAACACCGTACCCCAGGTGAAGAACAGGACCGCGACCAGCGTGGTTTCATAGCGCTTCGAATATTCCAAGGTGCCCTCGGCGGAGCGGGCCGGGTCGCGCTCGAACTGGCAGCCGGCCGCTCGCTGGCTTCTCTGTAAGTGGCGCCAATCTATGCCAAGGCAGGCGGGAGGTCAACAGCCGTCGTGGCGCAGCCACTCCTGGCTGCGCGCCGCTGCGCAATCTGCGGAAGCCCAGTCGGCGATAGCGCCTCTGGGTCGGACGCACTCCCGGTGCAAGCCAAACAAACGCCAGCCGATCCATCATTCAGGTGGGCCCTAGGGGCGCTGCTTGCTGCGCCCTCTTCCGCGCAGGCCAACACCCCTACGAACTCGCGTTCAACGAATGCTATAATCCACAACTTCTCATGACTGGAGCCCGTGAAGAAATGTCGCGCCTTGCCCCCGAGGTCCTGAGCCGCTACGAGCCCGTGATCGGCCTCGAAGTACACGTCCAGCTCGCCACGCTGACCAAGGCGTTCTGCGGCTGCTCGACGAAGTTCGGCTCCGCGCCCAATTCGAATACGTGTCCGGTGTGCCTCGGCCTGCCCGGCGCGCTCCCTGTGCTCAACAAAAAAGCCCTCGATCTGGCCATGCGCGCCTCGATGGCCCTGCAGTGCCAGATTCAGGAGCGCTCGCGCTTCGCCCGCAAGAATTATTTCTACCCCGACCTGCCCAAGGGCTATCAAATCTCGATGTACGAGCTGCCGCTGGCCATTCACGGCTGCGTCGAGATCGAACTCGAAGGCCGCAAAAAACGCATCGGCGTCACCCGCCTGCACATGGAGGACGACGCGGGAAAAAGCTTGCACGAGGGATTCGCCGAATCCGGCCGCTGGAGCTACATCGACTTCAACCGCTGCGGCACGCCGCTGGCCGAGATCGTCTCCGAGCCGGACCTGCGCACGCCCGCCGAGGCCTACGCCTATCTGAACACGCTCAAGCAAATCCTCGAATACACCGAAGTGAGCGACTGCAACATGGAAGAAGGCTCGCTGCGCTGCGACGCCAACGTCAGCGTGCGCCTGCGCGGCGCCCCGCAGTTCGGCACCAAGGCCGAAGTGAAGAATTTAAACTCGTTCCGCTATCTTTCGCACGCGCTCGAATATGAAATCGAGCGGCAAATCGAGCTGCTCGAATCCGGCGGCACCGTTGTGCAGGAGACGCGGCTGTGGAACGTCGCCGCGGGCCGCACCGAGCCGATGCGCTCGAAGGAATTCGCGCACGATTACCGCTACTTCCCCGACCCCGATCTCCTGCCCGTCTCCATTTCGCCGGCCAGGATCGAGGAAGTCCGCCGGTCCATGCCTGAGTTGCCGGACGCCAAGGTCGCCCGCTTCCTGCGCGACTATGGCCTCACGCCCTACGATGCCGGCGTGCTCACGGCCACGCGCTCGCTCGCCGATTACTTCGAAGCCGCCGTGCGCGCGGGCGCTCCCGCCAAGGCCGCTGCCAATTGGATCGCGGTCGAGCTGCTGCGCCGCCTCAACGATGCGGGGAAGGGAATCGCCGAGTGTCCCGTGGAACCCGCGGCGCTGGCCGAATTGCTCGCGAAAGTCGAGAAGGGCGAAATCACCGCCGCCAGCGGCAAGAAAGTGTTCGCCACGATGTTCGACACCGGAAAGCGCGCCGCGGAGATCGTCGCTGCGGAAGGCCTCGCGCAGATCTCGGATACCGGCGCGATTGAGAAAATTGCGCGCGAGGTCGTGGCCAAGAGTCCGGACAACGTGGCGAAATACCGCTCCGGCAACGAAGGCGTCTTCAAGTTCTTCGTCGGGCAGGTGATGCGCGAAACGCGCGGCCAGGCCAATCCGCAAGTCGTCAATGAAATCCTCAAGCGTGTCCTCGCCGAATAGCCGAGGCGGAAGAACGGAGAAACGAACATGCCCAAGGTAGGTGACAAGGCTCCTCCATTCCGCGTCACGGCGGACGACGGCCAGACCGTTTCCCTGGCCGATTACGCGGGCCGCAATCTCATCCTCTATTTCTATCCCCGCGCCAGCACGCCCGGCTGCACCCACGAAGCCATCGAATTCCGCGACCTGCTGAAAAAATTCGAGGCGCTCAAGACCTCCATCGTCGGCTGCAGCGGAGATTCCGTCGCGGCGCAGGCCAAATTCAAGGCCAAGTACAAACTGAATTTTCCGTTGTTGGCCGATACCGAGAAGGAAGTCATCAAAGGCTACGAAACCTGGCGGCTGAAGGCCTTCATGGGCAAGAAGTTTCTCGGCGTGGCGCGAACCACCTTCTGGATCGGCCCCGACGGAAAAATCCGCAAGGTGTGGGAGAAAGTCACCGCCAAAGGCCACGCCGCCGACGTTCTCGCCGCGATTCAAAAGGGTTGATCGGCGGATCGCTACCTGCCCTCAGCGGAAACTACGAGCCTTTGGAGTGCGGCGGCTTGCCGCCGCTTTTTGCAACTGCGCCCCGATGATGTCCATCGGGGCTGCGCCCTGCCGGGTTGCAAAACGGGCATCCTGTCACCAGGACGCCACGGTACTACCCGGAAGCCTCTTACACCGTGACGCGGAAGGCCTCGCCCTCCGGCTCGATCAGCGCGTTGTCGATTAGCCGCGTGCTTCCCACGCGCGCCGCCAGCAGGACGTAGCACGTCTTCCGCAGGCTTCGCACCGGCGCGAACGTATCCGCGTCCACAATCTCGGCATAGTCGGGCGCGACGCCCGGTTCAGCATCGAGCA
>JAIQGD010000142.1 GCA_020072765.1 Terriglobia bacterium | reverse complement strand
CCAGCCCTAAACCCATGCCCGAGGAAGAGGGGTCCACGCGCACGAACTCCTCGAAAATTTCCTGGTGGAACTCCGGGGCAATTCCTGCGCCGGTGTCGGTGACGCAGATCAGGACGCTATTGGAGCGCTGCAGGCCGCCGCGACGCCGGTCCTGGGACGGCGCCACGGCGGCGGCGCGCCGCTCCCAGAAATGCGGCTGGGCTGCCAGGGTGATGCACCCGCCGGCGGGCGTGTGCTTCAGCGCATTGTCGAGGAGGTTGACCACGCACTGCTGCACCTTCTGGTAATCGAACTTGAACAGCGGCAGATCGGGATGAATCTGGACGTCCAGCCGCACGTTGGCGCGCTGGAACGCATCTTGCCAGCGCCCGGTGATCTCCCGAATGCAATCCCGCAGATCATTCTCCCGCAACTGCAGGATCAGCTTGCCGCTCTCGAGCGCGGAATAGTTCAGGAACATCGAGACCAGCCGCACCAGGCGATCGCAGCTCTCCTTCGATTCTCCCACGATTTCGGCCTGCCGGTCGTTCATCTTGCCCAGCGATCCGGAAAGCAGCAGGTCGTAATAACCTTTCATGACCGCCAGGGGCGTTTTCAATTCATGCGCGGCGGAGGCGAGAAAGACGGTCTTCTGGCGGTTGGCCTCCTGCAGGCGCAGGTAGGCAGCCAGGAGATTGCGATAGGTGATCTCCCGTTCCTGCATGAGGTCCTGCACGGTCTGGCGCATGGCGGCCTGATCGGCGGGGACTTCGGAAAGGCAAGGGACCGGCTCGATATGCACGGCCAGGCAATCGGGTTCCGGCAGCCAGTGGATGCGTGCCCGGCACCGGCCGTCCGCGGCTTGCAGGGGAAAATTCACTTCCTGTTCGCCGCGCTCCAGTTGGCCGAGGATGCCGTCGCGGTCGGCTTGCAGCACATCGCGGAACAGATTCAGCTCGGCATGCGCTTCCAGCCCGCGGGCCTGCAGCGCGTCCCGCCCTTGCAGGTTGGCAAACAGAATCTGCCCGGCGCGATCCGCCACCAGGAGGGGGCGATCGAGCGAGTCCAGCAGGCTCGCCAGCAATTCAAAGCTCGCCGGTCTGGTCGCTTGATTTTCCACAGTCACACTCTTCGACAACGAGCCCTCCGGGGGGATTTCCACAGCGCGGAAAGAAACTTCCTTGACGTCCAACGGGACGACTGAACCAACTCCCCCGCGTAAACAGCGATGCTCGCAAAGGCATGCAAGAGTGTCAATGGTAAACGGGTCCTACATTTGCACACTTCTGGAAACTAAGTGCAGAAAAATTGCCCATTGGAAGGGCGCGGGGATAGGCTGTTCGGCGAGGCACGATTTCATATCATTGAAAACAATGTGGTTATATCGCATGCAAATAAGCTCTTCAATTTGCCATCAAATTGCGACATAAAGTCGTACTAATACTTGGGTACTAATGAGTGGAAAAGAACATTCCGCGCCACACGGCGTAGCAGCGCCCGCCATCGACCAGGAGCGGCGGCGCTTTCAGCGCATCCATCTCCAGGTGCCGCTATTTGTTCGCGGCAAGGATGAGCAGAAAGAGCAGTTCATGGAACTGGCCAAAACCCTGGATATCAGCGCCCTAGGCGCTTTTATTGCGTGTCCGCGGGCCCTCATGATCAACGAGATCGTCACGCTGACCATCCCTTCGCCCTCCATCACCTCTTCGGCGTTGGTGCCCGTGGGCATGCCACCCATCCAAGCCCGCGTCAAGCGGCAGCAGCATGCCGGCGACGTCTATTTGGTGGGCGTCGAATTCCTGAAACCACTCGGCTAGGAATTTTCCACAGGCCCCTTGAGCAGCCCAAGGCTGGGCACAAAGGGGAACCGTTTTTCACTTTTCGTGATGAAATTGCCAGTTCCATGTGGACACATTGCGTCCGCTATTTATATGCTGTCTTTACATCGAGTTGCTGCCATCCCGGGGGTCTTTTTTACACCCAATTTGGACTATCTCGTGCAATGGGGGTTATGCGCCATTATGTGAGCTTGATAGGTTAAACTTAAAGCGGCTCCGGACCCATTAGATGCCCCAGCTCGGCGAAGACCCTCAACCTCAAACTTCGGCGGAAGACTCGTTTCTCGACCTGCTGGTCGAGACCCTGGACGCTTTGGAGGAATCGGCGCGCGGACAATTCCTGCGCCAGTTCTTGCGCACCGTGGCGCAGATCGATCTGACCGAAGCGGCGAGCAACGACTACTGGAAACGCATTCTCCAGCGGCGCGAGGAACTCAGCAGCGGGGCGGGGAAAAAGGTTTCGCTGAAGACCGCCATGGTGGACGTGCTGTCCGCGGCCAACTTTCTGCGCGTTCCCGTCCTGATCGAGTACGACGAACTCAAGAAGCTGCAGATCAACGCCGCCACCGACGCGCTCACCGGACTGTACAACCGCCGCTTCTTCGACGAAACCTGCGAGAAGGAACTGAACCGCGCGAAGCGCTATGGCCAGCCACTGGCCATGGTGATCCTGGATTTGAACAAGTTGAAGGACGTGAACGACCGCCACGGCCATCTGGTGGGCGACCAAGTCCTGCAGCTGGCGGCCACCACGCTGAGCAAGACGCTGCGCGCTTCCGACTTCGCCGCGCGCATCGGCGGAGACGAATTTGCTCTCCTGCTGCCGCAGACCGACCCGGAACAGGCCATCACGCTCTGCCGCCGCATCCGCGCGCAATACGAACACGAGGTGCGCGCGCTCAAGCTGCACATTCCGGTGACGCTGGATTTCGGCGTGGCCGTGCATCCGCAGGACGGCGACCAAAAGAGCGCCCTGTTGAGCCTGGCCGATGAGAGACTCTACGAATTGAAGCGCAGCAGCCGCGCGCCCCAGCGCGTGATTCCGCTCGAAGCGCCGCCTCCGCAGGAAGCGGCGGCTGCGGCAGCCCCTCCGCCTCCGCCACCTCCTCCGCCCCAGCGCGCCGCCGCGGCGGCTGCTGCTGCGGCGACCGGGCCCACGGTGGTTCCCAGCCCCGCGCGGCAGGCAACGCGCGCGCCACCGGCATAGCGGTGAACTGGGCGATCGAGAGTCCCTTCACCAGCACGGCCAGGCTGCTGGGCTTCAGCCGCTTCCATTCCCAGCGAGGATGTCATGATGAGCAACGCAGTCGCCAGCGTAAGCTCCCGAAGCACACTGTAAGGATACCATAACCATCGGTGCCCAAATCAACCGCGGCTCGCGGTCGGCGCGCCCGACCGCTCTGAGCTGGAGCGGCGGGTCACCGCGCTGCGCGAGCGCCT
>JAIQGD010000152.1 GCA_020072765.1 Terriglobia bacterium | reverse complement strand
TGCGGCATGCTGCTATAATCTCGCGTCGGACACGAGCGGGGCCTTAGCCCAGTCCTTACGAAGGAAGGACTCGCTTCTCTGATCGTGGGTAGTGTCCATGCGATGCGCAACACGTGCGGAGGTTTTGTAGCGGCCGGTCTGGTTGTGTCGGACCGGGCATCTTCTGCTTGCCCGGACTAAAGTGCGGTGCAAAGCAGTGCTGCGCAAGCCAGACGGTTCCAGTTCGGAGGCGAATGGGGTCCGGTGACCCTCGTGGCCTTCAAAGCCATTGATCCTGTCCTTCGCGGCCAGGATGGTGGGTTCGACTCCCACACGCTTCCACCAACCTTGTAGTTCCAAACGGCTTGGGCTTTCGTTTCTGTACTAAAAGGCCCGCAGACGAATTGAACCTTTGCACAGCGTGCAGAGAAGTTTTCTGCGATGACTGCCCGCCGTTCTGTGACTGCACCCTCACGGAGAACTTGGTAACTCTGGGTGTCGTTGATCTGTTAGCGTGGCGGGAAATCGTATTGGCGCCACGCTCTGAGCCTCTCAGTACGCCTTATGAGAAACGACTAGTCGCCACTGAATTGGCCCT
This sequence comes from Terriglobia bacterium, assembly GCA_020072765.1. GTDB lineage: Bacteria > Acidobacteriota > Terriglobia > Acidiferrales > UBA7541 > Palsa-295. Next base: position 2,723 of record JAIQGD010000152.1, on the reverse strand, counting down.
TTCCCATAAGCGTGTTGGTGGTGGTTTTGAGAGGGCAGTGTATGGCTCGCTGCTATGCCGATTTCGTGTCCGCAAACATCGCAGCGATATATTCCGGGCCATGTAGCGACCGTTCCAGGTTTCAGAAGCGTGTCAAAGGCGGGGTCATCGCTAAGCTCCATAAATTCTCGGTTCTTGTAGAGTGCCACGGTTTTCCTCCTGGGCGGGGTTCCCGCCTCGACCAATATCCAATCTGGAGTATGGCGAACCTAAAGCGAAAACGTCAAGCACCTCGCCTGTGGATTTTTTCGTAAATGTGGAAATCCGTGTCGGAGCTTCGGTCTGCACGGTGCGGGAGAACCTAGCAATGCTGCCGCTAAGCAGTTGAGGGTTACCGGGCCGATGGCTATTCGCGTTGTGACCTGCGGTGGCGCTGCTTTGGTTTCTTTACAATCGGCTCAACTTCTCCGTCTTCGACCGCTTCGTTTACGCCAAGTACGTACTGTTCCGGCAACGGAGCTTCGGCCCTTGGTGCCCTCTTATGGGTAACATTGACCGTTGGCGGGTAGTCAATTCGCTTCCCTGCAAGCAATTCCGCAATTGTCAGAATTTGAAGCCGAGGATGGTTGCCCCACGGCGATTTGTAGAAGTCTGCGGATGCGGTTTCGGTCAGCATGGGCCTTGTTGCGTCTTCAAGAGTGATGAGCACGCCGATTTCGGCTTTTTCCCTATCAATAACACCCCTCAAGTCTCGAACGTCCCTTACGCTGATATGGCCCGACTTAACTGACAGAATGATTTGCTTGGTCCGACCGTTTTCTTCGTCATGGAAGAAAAGCCGCCCATCAATACCCTTGTCACTACCTTTCTTCTGCTCTATCGGACGTGCGCCAACAAGTCCGAGTGCCCACCATTGGAATTGATACGGGTCTTGTTTGGCAAGTTCCAGAGCATCCGGGACGGAAACGGGTTCACCGACAACTTCGTATGTCCTGGAAATAGCATCGCCGAAGGCATCTCGAAGGCGACTCTTAATAAGTCCGATTGCTAAGTTCGTGATGTCAATTCCAATCCATTGGCGATTCATCTTCTGCGCGACGGAAATTGTCGTGCCGCAGCCGCAGAACGGATCAAGAACCGTGTCTCCCTCATTGCTGCTTACACTGATAATCCTTTCCAGAATCCCTTCCGGCTTCTGCGTCGGGTAGCCCAGTTTTTCAGCGTGCCAAGATCGGAGGGCTTCGATGTCCGTCCACACGTCCTGGACAGGCAGTCCTTTGGATTCGTCTAAATAGCGTTTCAAGCGTGGAATTCCGTTCTTGGTGTAAAAAATCTTACCTTCGCCGTCCAAGCGCCTCATCGTCTCTTCCGGGCAGCGCCAGATTCGACGGACGCTTTTCCAAGCGTAATCGTACCCACCGCCCTGCAACCCCGCTGCACCGAGATCAGCGGACATGAATTTCCTGCCGTCCTCATCCGAGTAACGGTAATACTGCTCGACATAAGACTGCTCGTAAGGCTGATAGGTCGGATTCCAGTTCGGCGCGTCTGACTTCCCGAAATAAAGGAGAACATCGTGGACTTGTCCGTATCGGCGAGCGTCACTATGCCCACTCGTTCGTTTCCAGATGATCTCATTTCTGAAACAGATCGGGCTGAACACAGCGTCCAGGAGAAGCTTAAGATAGTGGCTGGCGGTAGGATCGCAATGCAAGTAAATGCTTCCCATAGGCTTCAACACACGGCGTAGCTCAACCAATCGCGGGGCCATCATGGTCAAGTACGCGAGCATGTCATTGGTTCCCAAAAAGCGGCGGAATGCTTGCATGACGTCGGACACTCTGCCCCCGCCCTCTACAAGTTCCTCATACACGCGAAGTGCGTCAATGTTCCATTCCCACGTATCTTCAAATGCTTTGAATTGCGAAGCAGAGCGAGTACCGTCTTGTTCCGCGAAGAGGACGTTGTAGTCCTGATTAGAATTGAAAGGAGGGTCGAGGTAGACGAGATCAACCGTCTCTTCTTTGATGTGACGCCGGAGAACGTCGAGGTTGTCGCCGTAGTAAAGGTGATTCACCGGAAAGAGTCTAGCGGGTTTGAACTTTCAGAATCAAGTGCCATAGTTCGCAAATGTGCAAAGACCTACTAGGACGCCATAGCAGGGAACTTCGCATCACTCACTCGCATGATCTTCTCAGCCTTGGCTATCGCATCGCTGATGCAAGAGTCCAACGCGGGACATGGCTTCTCTATCTGCGCCAGTTTGCGAGCCGCCAAGATCGTGGCGCAAATCCACAGCACGCGTCACGGCCCGCCGCCCCCGCCTAAATCTGGAAGTCGAGATCGATGACCACTTGAAGGGCAGGGGAGGTGCGCGGCTCCGCGCCCCCGTTTCCTTCGAGCTTTTGAATCCTCTCGCGGAGTTCCTTCACCTGGCCCACGACCTCGGCCAGCGCCGCCGACAGCGGATCGTTGATCAGTTTCGGGTCGGTAATCACCACGCGTTTGCCATTCAGCAGGACGATGTGCCCGGGCACGCCGACCACCGTGGAATTGTCCGGGACGTCGCGCAGCACCACCGACCCCGCGCCGATGCGCGAGTTATCTCCCACGCGGATGTTGCCCAGGATTTTGGCGCCTCCGCCGGCCACCACGCCGTTTCCCAGCGTCGGATGGCGCTTCCCCTGTTCTTTTCCCGTGCCGCCCAGCGTGACGCCCTGGTAGAGCGTCACGTCGTCGCCGAC
>JAIQGD010000063.1 GCA_020072765.1 Terriglobia bacterium | reverse complement strand
AAGAAGTAACCCGCGGCGTTTTTCAGTTAATCCACACGGCGGGAGAGACGCAGCTGCCGGCCGGGCGCGAGATAGCCAGATACAGCCAACGGCCCGGCCCGGGCAAGCAGCCCACCCCCTCTTCCGCCGTTTTTCTTTTCCTCGGAGTTGCGCACACCTGCAGAGTGACTGGTTGTGGCGGTCTTGCTGCCTTCGGCATCGACGGCAACTGGCCTGAGCCATCTCACAAGAACGTCAACCGGAGAGCCGAAATGACACCTCCGGGTGCGTGTGCCTCGCAATGATGCGCTGATAAAGGGCACGGCGTGCCGTGCCCCTACAGGGAGAGACGGCAAGAAATCGCGGAAGATTGCAGGAAGGCCGGGGCGAGACAGACACCGCGAAGGCACCGAGCCCACAAAGAAGAGCGGCACCGGATTGCTCGGGTGCCGCCAGCCGCTGCAGAGCCTTGCTTTTAACCCGCGGCTAGCATCGCCGCGGGGTTGTGGTTAGAAGCTGAACTTCATGGCGAACTGGAACACGCGCGGCGTCACGGATGTTGATGTGATCTTCCCGAACGACGCAGGCGTGTTGACGTTGTTGCCGGCCGGCGGGTTGAACTGGGCGTGGTTCCAAACGTTGAACGCCTCCACCCGGAACTGCAACGTCCCGAATTCCCGGATCTTGGTGTTCTTCATCAACACCATGTCGAAGTTGAACTGGCCCGGCCCCAGCACAGCGCCTTTCCCGGAGTTTCCGTAACCTGTTCCGGCACCAAGAATCCACGTCGATCCGGCCGAGTTGCACGGCAAGTTAGGATTTCCGCCCGCATTGTTAACGCCGCCAATGCAGTACGGCGAAGACGCCGGAAGAGGAGTGTTATTCAGGCAAGCATTCGGTGCGCCGCTCACACAGAGAGGGGTGAATGCCGACGCATTTAGCCAGTTCGCGCTGGGGTTGTTGGGATCCACGCGCTGCGCCTTGCCTCCAGAACTCGCCAGTGGAACGCCCGACTGGCAATTGCCGGTCACCGAGTCGCAGTAAATTGGATGGGCGAGAGCAGCCCGAGAGCCTCCCGCGCCGTAGATGGTGGCGCCAGCGGTATCCACAATCGTGAACGGCTGGCCGTTTTGAATCGTCGTCACACCGGAAATCGTCCATCCGCCCAGAACATGGCCGGAGACGCCTTCCATGTGATGGTACGGGAGGTCGTAGCTGTAGGTGATCACAGCGCGCTTCGAGCGGTTGAACGCGGACAACCCGTACTGCTGCCTAAAATCGAGCGGGTTGTTGCTATTCGTCGCTCCGTAGAGAACGGCGCCCGGGGGCGTAATGCCGCTCCCGGCTAGCGTCTGGTCGTCGTTGGTGAACGCCTTGCTCCACGTGAAGGCCCCTTGCAGGAAGAACCCGTGCGAGAACTGGTGTCTGAGTTGCGCCTGCAAGCTATTGTAGAGCGAGTCTCCGGTCGTGTTTGTCTCCGCCATGCCTGCCGGCGTAAACCCGAGATAACTCACACGCAGGTTCAGGTTATTCCCGTTGGTTGTGTTTGAGGTGACCTGCGTCGCGATCGGGTTGGCAGGATCGTTGAAGGGCACCGGCTGGATCATTTTAATGTTCTGCGTGTTGGGGAAATTGGGGCCGGCTACCGGATTATGCGCGGCGCCCGGGACAAGATGAGCGACGTTAATCTGCTGAGACCAGTTGTAGAGGTGAGTTCCGTGGCTGCCTACATAGCCGACGTCGGCAATCCACCCCTTGGCGATTTCATACTGGAAATCGAGATTGTATTGCTGCGTGAGAGGCAGGCGATCCGCCAACCCCGGCCCATCCGACGTATAGCCGAGGCCGGAGGTAATCGTCTGTCCGAAGTTGAGGAACGTGCACCCGCTAATCGGGTTGCCAGGCGCACATGCGGTGACGTATCGTGGCGTCCATCCGAGCGAAGTCTGCGCGCCAGCCGCAAACGGGTCGTGGAGCGTATTGCCCCAGCTGTTAGGAGCGGCACCGGAGCCGGCACCGGAATAGGGCGGCAGGTTCAACTGGTTATCGATGAGGAGAACCCCGTAGAGGCGGTCGTAGAACCAGCCGTACCCTGCGCGCACCACGAACTTATTGCCCAGCGGCTGCCACGCCAAGCCAATACGCGGGGCAAAGCTCTTCCACGGCGTCCCGGGAACGAGGGTCTGGTTGCTGTTCACCAGAACCCCGGTTGCTGTCCCGGTCCCGTCCGACCCCGTCAAGCCATACGTCTTATCGTAGTTCGAAGGAGCCACGAAACCCACCAGCGTGCCTTGGGGGTTGGCCAGGAACCAGGAACCCGTGTTGACCTTGGCCGCTTGGCTGGCCCAGTCGTTGGAGAATCGCCCACTGGAATCGTTCGGGTATCCGTCGAACTCCCAGCGCAGGCCGACATTCACGGTGAGTTTCGGGGTCAGCTTGATGTCGTCTTGGACGTACGAGCTGAACGCATTGACGCGGTTGTAGTGGGTCAGCCACCCCTTCAGGCCAAAACCCAGGAGAATGCCGCCACCGGGCGTCTGCGGTGTGCCGTCGTTATAGGTCGGGTCTTGAGCGTTGATACCCGAGCTGCTCGTCAGGAAATCAATCGTGTTCCACATGAGCAGTTCGCCGCGCTCCGCGGCCGGGATCGTGCCGTTATGGTAGAGGCGCTCCGCCTCGAAGCCGGCCCGAATCGTGTGCTTGCCGTGCGTCCATGAGATCTGATCCCCCCCCTGGAACGTGTTATTGAAGTTGCTGGAGATCATAGAGAAATTTCCGCCTTGGCTCCACGCCCCGATCGGCGAAGCAATCCCCATGATATCCAGCATGGGCAAGAGGTTGGTTTCCGGGAACTTTGCGGCGATTAGACTATTCGGCGGGGTGGTTGTGAGCGGGCACGGCGCTCCATTGTTCACCAGCGGAATTACGTTCACCGTAGCAGAAAGGTTGCAGGACTTCGCCAGCGCTGTATCGGTGTTGTTCTCCACGTCGCGGTGGTACGACAATCGCGCTTCATTCACCAAGTTCGATCTCAGCACCGACGTGAGCTTCAACTGGGCGATGTGGTTAAAGTAGTGGGCATTGATGGGGGTGCCGGGGTTACAGTTGCCCGCGTTAATGAAGCAGCTGAAACTCTGGTCCTGTGGGTCGGTTTGGTACAGGTAGCGCTCTTCTAAGGTGTGCTTGCTCGAAATAGCGTACTGCGAGTTGATGAGGTACTGATCTTCGTTGGCGTGGATGGGTTGTGATATCGCGGCGATGCAACCCATCGCCACCGGGTTTAGACCTGGAGGGGCACCCGGTACAGGCGTGCACCCCGCGGGTGCGCTCGGAAAATAGAAGCCGTGGTTATAGCCACCCTTTACGACGCCGGGAGCCTGCAGGTAGCCGATCGCCGTGTTGCTGATATTGGAGCCGTTCGCAGCCACCGTCACGCCCGTGCCACTACCAAAAAAGGCAGGCGCCGCCGCGTACCCGCCAAATACACTGCCCAAATACGCCTTGTATCCTGCCACATCACCAGTATGGCGCGGGTTCGACGGGCTGGCCGGATCGTCCCACGGCATGAGCAACGTGTTGGGCGTGTAACCGGCGGCGAACCCGCTGGTGCCCATGCCGTTGACCTGCCGGATGCCCTGATAGGAGCCGAAGAAGAAGAGTTTGTTCTTGACGATCGGGCCTTCCAGCGTGCCGCCGAACGTGTTCTGCTTCAGGGTCTGGGGCTTGTTGGGCTGGTGGAGGGTGGCCACTTCGGAATGCTTGTAGAAATAGTCGTTGGCGTTGAAAAAGTTGTTCCGGCCGAATTCCCAGACTTTGCCGTGAAACGTGTTGCCGCCCGTCTTCGTGATCACGTCCACGTTGGCGCCGGAATTCCGTCCGGAGCTCGCGTCATACTGCGACGTCTGAACCTTAAACTCTTGAATCGAGTCGGGGTTGGCGATGGCCATGCCGGGGAAGCTGCCGGTCTGGGCCGCGGTACCGCTCAGGTAGTTGACGATGGACGAGCCGTCCATCGAGTAGTTGTTCTGGTTCTGTCTCGAACCATTCGAGGCGACATCCTGCGTGCCGTTTCCGACGGAGGCGGCGGAACTTACGTTCGCAACCACGCCCGGAGAAAGGTTGATGATCTGCGTGTAGTTGCGATTGACGAGGGGGAGCGTGGTCACTTCCTGCGAGGTCACCAAGCCGCCGTTCGTGGCGTTCTCGGTCTGGATGGTGACGGCCGTCGCTTCCACAGTGACCTGTTCGGTCTGCGAGCCAAGTTGCAGGCCGTGATTGAGTACCGCCGTCTCCGTGACACTGACGGTCACCGCCGGGACTTCCACTGACTTGAAGCCCTGCGAGGAAAATTTCACGCGGTAGCTGCCCGGCGGCAGGACCGAGAGCTTATAGGATCCGGACGAATCCGTGGTGGTGTCGCGCACCGCGCCGGTGGCGTTGTTCGTGGCCGTGACAGCCGCGCCCACGATAACCGCGCCCGACGGATCGGTGACCGTCCCCGAGAGAGCGCCCGTGCTGGACGTCTGCGAGAAGCTGGGAACTGCCAGCGCCAGAAGCGCCGTTAACAGTAGCAAATATTTTGCGTACCGCTGCCATGCTGCGGACTTCTCGGTCGCACAACCAATACGTTGCAGAACGTTCATGTCTCCCCCTAGTTGAAACGATTCCTCGCCACAAGGCGCAGGACGGTTAAGATTACTTTTCACTCTTTGGTAACGATGATTGCCTCTTACCCACCCGGTAAGACGGGCTCACAGTAGGACGACACGGATTTGCCTGTCAAGGGATTTCTCACGGACACAGCGAATCTTGCCCGGCGTTCCCCCGCAGGCTACCAGCGGGCCTGGTCGGACATGGACTGTTCCCACGTGCTCCAGCCCGAGCCCATGCCATACGGGGACTGGGTGAGGACGGCTTCGATGCGATGGATCTGGCCACCCTGCACCTTGAACAACTCGCAGATCTCCCAGGTCCACGGAGTCTGCGGGCCGGCGGTGACGGTGCGGCCGCCCGGCGTCTGGAACGTGCGCGTGTTGCCGGCGGCGTGGTCGAAGAAGCCGAAGGCGAAGGCGATCCCGCGTTCGCGGTCCACGATCACGAAGCGGCGGTCGCGGATGCGGGTGACGAAATGCAGCAAGCCGGACTGAAACTGGTCCTTGCAGGGCCAGCCGGCCGAGTACATCGTGGGATTCAACGCCGGATCGTACCGCCGCGAAACAGTCGCGGGCGGCGCATTGCCGGACGGGCTGGTGCCCTGCATCGGCGTGGGATTGTTGGTGGTCTGCATGCCGTTTTCCAGGCGGTTGCAGTCGTCGGCGAAGAAGGAATAGTCGCCCTTGCCGTCGTTCATCTGCATGCCCGAAAAATATTTGTCGGCGGTTTTGATCACTTCCGCTCGCGAAACGCGTTCGGCGGCCGGGACCTCCTGCAGATAGATTGGATCGGGCGCACCGAGCTTTTCGAGGTTGGCCGCGCCGCGCTCGCTCATCGAGCCGCGGGCCACGATGGTCTCGATCTCGGCGATCTGCCCGCGTCGGACCTTCAGGCGCAGGGCCACGACCACGGGCTGTCCCGCTTCGCGCATGGTGCCCATGAAACCCACCTGGCCGGTTTCCAGGTCGTCCACGTACAGCTTATAGGTGCCGCGCCCGGAGGCGGTTCTCCAGAAGCCGTCGCCGAGTTCGAGGCGCTGGCCGTTTTCGGTGAACTTCACCGGCTTGGCCAGCGGAAGCTGCGAGGGATCATGCGCCACCACGGCGTCGAGATATTTGTCCACCAGGCCGTTCAGGCATTCCCGGTTGCACGCGCCCGCAGCGGCCGCGGTCTTCTGGCCACCCGATGCCTGGGCCAGCAAGGGCTGGCCGGCAAGAGTTCCCACGAGCAGTGCCACTGCCACAGCGAAGAAACAGTATTTTTTGCGCATCATCCCCTCTCAGGCCGATCTGGTCGCGGCATGTATATCAGAAGCGCCGCCCAGCCGCAACCAAACGGGACGAAAGGATCGCGGCGGCAGCGGAGGAGTGTGCGAGAGCAGCAACAGTGCCGGTCGGCGGCGCGCCTGGCATGGGATAGAATGGCTGCAGCATGGAAGAGAGATTTTACCGCGCGACGATGAAGATCGGAGGCGGGACGCTCGCCGGGCGTCTCGCGCTGGCGTTTTTGGTGGTGTGCGCCATCGGCGTGGGCGCCGCCGCTGGGCTGCTGTTCGTCTATTCGAGTGACCTGCCGGAAATTCGCGCGCTCGCCGACTATCGTCCCATCGTCGAGACCGAGCTGTACGCCGACGACGGCCAATCCATCGGGACGTTCGCGCTGCAGCGCCGCGTGCTCATCACCTACAGCCAGATTCCCAAGGTTTTGAAGGACGCCATCCTCACCACCGAGGACCAGCACTTCGAGGAGCACTGGGGCGTCGATTTTCCGCGCGTGCTCCAGGCCGCCTGGCACGACATCGCCCACCGCCGCATCGCCGAAGGGGCCAGCACGCTCACCATGCAGCTGGCCGGCGGGCTTTTCCTGAACCGCTCCGACCGCAGCTTCCACCGCAAGATTCAGGAGACCTACCTGGCGGTGCAGATCGAGCGCCACTACACCAAAGAGCAGATTTTTACGATGTACTGCAACCAGATCTATCTGGGCGCGGGCAATTACGGATTCGAGGCGGCCTCGGAATACTATTTCAGCAAGCCCGTGGACCAAGTGACGCTCGCGCAGGCCGCCACGCTGGCGGCCATCATCCGCGGGCCGGTTTATTCCCCGATCGCGCACGCGGACCGCGCGCTGGCGCGGCGCAACCTGGTGCTCTCGCTGATGGTGCGCCTGCACAAGATCACCGCCGATCAGGCCAAGGCCGCCAGCCAGGAGCCGCTCGGGCTCCACGTCCAGTCTCTGCGCAACGATCTGGCGCCCTACTTCGTGGAGGAGATTCGCCAATACCTGGAGCACACCTACGGCACGGCCGCCGTTCACGAACAGGGGTTGCGCGTCTATACCACGCTGAACGTGGCGATGCAGCGAGCGGCGGACCAGGCCGTGCGCGACGGCTTGCACTCCTACGACCGCCGCCACGGCTGGCGCGGCAATGTCCCCAACATCCTGCGCGACCGCCTGGGAACGATCGACAAGTTTCAGCACGACGACTGGCGCGGCCCGATTCAGAAGGGCGATTACGTCACCGCGCTGGTCACCTCGGTCCAGCCCAATTTCGCCTGGCTCAAGATCGGCCCCTACCACGCCATGCTCACCCCCGCCGACTTCGCCTGGACCGGGCAACGATCTCCGGTGAAGTTGCTCGAACCGGGCGATCTGGTGGTGGTGAATATCAAGCAAGCTTCGGGAACCACGGCGCTGGTCCAGCTCGAGCAGCAGCCCGTGGCGCAGGCGGGCCTGGTGGCCCTCGACAATGCCACCGGGGAGATCAAGGCCATGGTCGGCGGTTACGACTTCGGGACATCGAAATTCGATCGCGCCACGCAGGCCCTGCGCCAGCCCGGCAGCTCCTTCAAGGTGTACGTCTATGCGGAGGCCTTCGTACAGGGCGCGTCGCCGTTCGACACGCTGACGGACCGGCCCATGACCTTTCACAGCGGCAGCGAGGACTACGCCCCGCACAACTACGACGAGAAATTCGAGGGACGCATCACCCTGCGGCGCGCCCTGGCCCATTCGCGAAACGTTCCCGCCGTGCAACTGCTGGACAAAGTGGGGATCGAAAGCGTGATCGGCCTGGCCCGCAAGGCGGGGATCGCCAGCCCGCTTCCGCCCGTTTTGCCGCTGGCGCTGGGCGCCGCCGACGTCACGCTGATGGAGCACACCTCGGCGTTTACCGTGTTTCCCGACGACGGCATTCACATCGAGCCGCACTACATCCGGCGCGTGACGTCCTATGACGGAGCCACGCTGGAAGAACCGCGCCCCACTGTCACCGACGTGCTGCCCCCCGAGGTGGCGCGCACCATGGTGGCCATGCTCGAGGATGTGGTGCAGTTCGGCACCGGCGTGCGCGCCAAGGAGATTGGGCGGCCCTCCGGCGGAAAGACGGGCACGACCAATGATTTCACCGACGCCTGGTACATCGGGTTCACGCCGCAAATCACCGCCGGCGTGTGGGTCGGCAATGACGATAAGCGCGTCTCGCTGGGGAAGAAGGAAACCGGGGCGCGGGCCGCACTGCCCATCTGGATTCAGTTCATGCAGCAGGCGATCCAGGCGAGCCCGGCGGAGGATTTTCCCAACGTCGTGCGCCTGGAGAAACTCGCGGGCAAGACGCCGGTCGAAGTGGATACGCCCGATCTGGCTCCGCCCGCGGACGCCGCCGAACAAGGTCTGGCGGAGACCAATGTGCCGCCTGCTCCACCGTCGGCGCCTGAAACCCCACCCGCCGGCCCGCGCACGACCTCACCACCCTCAACGCCATCGCATTAGCCGGATGGCTCCGGCTATTTCTTGCGGAAGTGGTCCCAGCCGCCTGGCTCCAGTCGCCGCTCACTGCCTTGGGGGCCGACGAGCAGTATCTGCTTCCCTGTTGTAATCTCGCCGATGGCGCGGAGATCGGAGAACCCGGGCGCCTGACGCAGCCGCGGCACGTGCCGGGGAGCGACCGTAAATAGAAGTTCGTAGTCGTCGCCTCCGTCGAGCGCCATGTGCAGCGGGTCGAGTTTCAGCTGAGCCACGCGTTTTGCCTGGGCCGCGGGGATGTCCACGCACGGGATGCGCTCGGCCCACAGGCGCGCGCCCGCGCCGCTGGCGACGCAGACGTGGTTCAGGTCGGTCGAAAGCCCGTCCGAGATGTCGATCATGGCTGATCCCACCCCGGTCCGCGCCAGCCAGGCGCCCAACTCAACCCGAATTTTCGGGTAGAGGTGCGGTTGTAAGAGTCGGCGGAACGCCGGGCTAGCCCGCAGTTGCTTCCGCAGCGTTCCAGGGGGAGTCCGCCGGACGATCTCCAGTCCCAATTGGGCCTGGCCGAGTCTCCCGCTTACATAGATGATGTCACCGGGCCGGGCTCCCGAGCGCGGCACGGCCGTCCCCGGGGCAATCTCCCCCAGGACCGTGATACTGATGGAAACCGCGGGGAATTTCTTCGTGTCGCCCCCAATCAAGGAAAGGCCCAGCCGACGAGCCGCCCGCGCCATTCCGCGCAAAAATTCGTCGAGCCAGGCGCCCGTGCGGGCGACCGGCAGCGCGAGCGTCAGCAGGAAGAACCGGGGCTTCGCCCCCATGGCGGCCACGTCGCTGGTGGCGCGGACCAGCGATTTGAATCCCACCGAGTCGGCCGGGTGGCGGCTGCCGAGGAAATGGACGCCTTCCAGAAACGCGTCGCAGGTCAGAACCCATTCCGTGCGGCCGGTGGGTGCCAGGACGGCGGCATCATCGCCGATTCCCAGGCGCACGCCGTCTCGCACCGGGTGGCGGCCCGCACGTCCATCCAGGACCGCAGGGATAGCCCCTGTTATCCGCTCGATCAATTGTGTCTCGGTCTGGAACCTGTCCTTCCGTACAGTTGTCACGCGTCCCTCAGGTGGGATAGATTACGCCCAGGCCATCCCCCCGGAGTATAGAGTGTCTCAAGGAGAGAAGGAAACCGGGATGCCTATGCAAAACGGGAGGGGGGGTTGACGCCAGCCGGTGTGCTGGCTACAATTCCCGGGGTTTCGAACCAGGGCTCTCGGTTCAGGCCTTTGACCTGATGACCTGAAGTGGTTCTAGCAACAGCGGCTAACCGTGCCGAGGGGCGCGCGGTTTCAGACCAGCCGTCAGAAAATTCATCGGCACGAAATGAAATCTTATGAGGGGTAAATCCTACACGTTCTTTATTGCATCGAGTGCCTCGGGCGGCATGCGGCGCATCCGTGTGCCCTTCTACGCGCTTCCGTTGCTCATGGCTCTGGCGGTCGTCGGCGGCATCACCGTCACTGCCGCGCTGGGCTCCTATTCGCGGATGCTCTGGAAGGCGGCGAACTACAATTCCCTGCGCCGCGAGCAGGATAGCCTCAAGCAGCAGTATCTGGAGCTGCAAACCCAGGTCCGCGACACCAACCAACGCCTGAATTCGCTGCAATCACTGGCTGGCGAAGTGGCCATGGCCTACGGCATCGCGCGGTTCCACCAGACCCCCTTTGACTTGGGCGATGGCGCCGACGAGCCCGATGCGGCATTCCAGCAGTCCGTCAGTGAGTTCAGCTATCTGGCCAAGAACGTCACCGCCGTCTCCATGTCGAGTGGAGGGATGCGCCTGCTGCCGGCCGCGCAGCTCAACGCCTTGGGCATCGTACCCTCTCTGTGGCCTGTCAACGGGCGAATCACGGGACATTTTGGCGAGCGGCTGGACCCGTTCAGTGGGGAAGGGGCTTTTCATGCCGGACTGGATATCGCGTCGCACTACGGCGACGAGGTCCGCGCCACGGGCGAGGGCGATGTCCTGGAAGTGGGACGCCGCTCGGGATACGGCCGGGTGGTCATCATCGACCATGGTTTTGGCGTGACCACGTGGTACGGGCACCTGTCGGGCTTTAATGTCCAGGCCGGGATGCACATCAAACCGGGCGACGTGGTCGGCTACGAAGGCGACAGCGGCCGTTCCACCGGGCCGCACCTCCACTACGAAGTCCGCATCTACAACACCCCCGTAAACCCCTGGCGCTATCTCCACAACGCAGCGCCCGCCGCAGCTCCTACCGGCGATTAATTACCAGCAAACGCACTCCCGCTCGCGCGAAGCAGGCCCGGCCGCTACAAAGCCTCTCCACCAATCACTAATCACTAATCACGAATCTGTGCCCGCACGGAGAGTTTGCTTCGAGAAATGTCGTCACGCAGGGATTATTCAGGTGCAGGCGCGAAGGCTACTCGGCGGAGTGCGCCGCGGGGATCTCCGTGGAGGCGGCGCTTGCGCTGGGTTTGCGGCCGGTGACAAAGGCGCCGATCATGACGCCGAGCGCCAGCGGGAGAAACAACAGGCCGTCGCGGATCAGAGTTCTCGGCCCCACCTGCTCGCCCGGGCCGAAGCAGCCGCAACTGATCGTGAGTCCCCGCTCGTAGGCCGATACCATCACGCCGACGAACCCGCCCACCAGCAGCGCCGAGACCAGCGAGGAAAAACGCAGCCCAATCCCACTCAGTAGCCACAGCCCCAAAAACAGTTCAAACGGCGGCAGCAGGTAGGCGACCGGACTGACCGCCCACGGCGGCAGCATGTTATAGGAATCCACGCCCAGAGCGAACATCGCCAGCGAGGTCCGTACCGATGCCACCGACCAGGGCATGGTGCCCGCCGGCTTCATCTTGGCGTAAGCCGCATAGAGGAAGATCACCGCAAGCGCCAGGCGCCCCACCAGCAGAAGGATCCGTCCCACCTTGCCGCGCGCTTCTTTATTCATATGGAGGTTTTCATCTCCCGGAGCGTTCTCGGCGCGTTCAACGGTCGGCCCCCTTATTGGCTCAACAGCGAATCGAAGAATTGCTTCAGGATCGGCCAACTCACAAACCCCGACCCGGCGGGCAGCCGCTGGCCCTTGTAGGTAATCACATAGGTGGGCGTGGCATGAACCGGGAGTTTCAGCCCGAGCATGATGTCCTCGGCGATAAACGGATCGATCGCGCACGGCTTGGGCGAAGGCATCACGCCGCCAGTGGCGCCGGCCGTCGGGCCGGGGGCCTCGCAACCCTGCATGGCCCGCTGCACCCGCGCAAAATCCGCAGCCGACATCGCCTCGGAAATGAATTTCTCGATATTGCCGTTGGCTTCCCAGGTGGCCTGGTTGTCATACAGCGCCCCCTCCGCCGCTTCAAACTTCCCGACGCGAGCCGCGGCGTTGGCCCACCGCGCCGCCTGGCCGGAATAAAGATGCCCGGCCAACGGAAAATCGCGATGCACCAGATAGACCTTTCCGGCCGCCACGTAGTCGGCGATCATCGGCCGCAGGGTTTGCTCGAACAGGTTGCGGCACATGGGGCACTGGTAATCGCTGAAAACCTCCATGACGATCGGAGCGCTGGCCGAGCCGTAGCCTTTCTGCGGCGCGGGCAATTCGGAAGGCTTCGCGCTGGCATGTCGCGCGCTGGCCTGCTTGGTCTGCGAGTTCGCCGCCGGCGCCAGCGCCAGCCCTAGAGCGCAGAGCGCCATCAGGAAATGTGCCGCGCGCGGCCGCCGGGCCTGCCTCGGGCGCGACTGCGTGTCGAGCGATCCGTATGTGTGCTGAATCAATTCTTCCTCCCGCGCTCCTATCCAAACGAGCCAAAGTATTGTAGCGCGAATTGCCCCGGATTGAGCCGCTGTCGCTGCCGCTGTGCCTCCGTGGCAACCCAGAAAAGCTCAGATGCGAAGGAGCGGGGAAGGGTTATCGAGGACCGGGGCGGCTGATCGGGCGCAGGGGTGCCCGGGGCACGAAATTTCTTGAGAACGAAGATAAGCCGCATGATGGCAGCGTGATACAGGCGCACAAGAAACTTGACAACGACACGCTCAATCTGTAAGATGGGCCTGCGTAAGTACTAACGAACCATACAGGGAACCCCCAACGCCACAGGAGCGGATTTTATGAGCAAGATTATCGGTATTGACCTGGGCACCACCAATTCCGTGGTGGCCGTCATGCAGGGAGGCGAGCCTGTCGTAATCCCCAACCAGGAAGGCGCGCGCACCACGCCGTCGGTCGTGGGCATCACCAAGTCCGGCGAGCGGCTGGTTGGCCAAGTGGCCAAGCGCCAGGCCATCACCAACCCCGAGAACACCATTTATTCCATCAAGCGGTTCATGGGGCGGCGCTTCGACGAAGTCAGCGAAGAAATGAAGATGGTGCCCTACAAAGTGGCGCGCCAAGGCGAGCACGTCGCCGCCATCGGCCAAGGCAAGGAGTACAGCCCGCCGGAAATCTCGGCCATGATCCTGCAGAAGCTCAAGGCCGCGGCGGAGGATTTCCTGGGCGAGAAGGTGACCGAAGCCGTGATTACGGTGCCCGCCTATTTCAACGACGCCCAGCGCACGGCCACCAAAGACGCGGGAAAGATTGCCGGGCTCGAGGTCAAGCGCATCATCAACGAGCCCACGGCGGCCGCGCTGGCCTACGGACTGGACCGCAAGAAGGACGAGACGATCGCCGTGTACGACTTCGGCGGCGGGACCTTCGACATTTCGATCCTCGAAGTGGGCGAGGGCGTGATTGAGGTCAAGGCCACCAACGGCGACACGCACCTGGGCGGCGACAACATCGACCAGCGCATCGTCGAGTGGATGATCGAGGAGTTCAAGAAGGACGAAGGCCTCGACCTGCGAGGCAAGGGCAACGAGATGGCGCTGCAACGTTTGCGCGATGCGGCCGAGCGCGCCAAGATCGAGCTCTCCACGACCATCGAGACAGAGATCAATCTGCCGTTCATCACCGCCGACGCTACCGGCCCCAAGCACCTCGTGAAGAAACTGACGCGCGCGAAGCTGGAAGCCATGGTGGACGATATCATCCGGCGCTCGGTGGACCCCTGCAAGCTGTGCATGAAGGACGCCGGCGTCGACGCCAGCAAGATCAACGAAGTGGTGCTCGTCGGCGGGCAGACCCGCATGCCGATGATCCAGCAACTAGTGAAGGACCTGTTCGGGCGCGAACCCCACAAGGGCGTCAACCCGGATGAAGTGGTGGCGGTGGGCGCGGCGATTCAGGGCGGCGTGCTGGGCGGCGAAGTGAAGGACATCCTGCTGCTCGACGTGACGCCGCTTTCGTTGGGCGTCGAGACCCTGGGCGGCGTGACGACCGTGCTCATCCCGCGCAACACCACGATTCCCACGCGCAAGTCCGAGGTCTTTTCGACTGCGGCGGACAACCAGACCTCGGTGGAAATCCACGTCCTGCAAGGGGAGCGCCCGGTGGCCAGCGGCAACCGCTCGCTCGGGAAATTCCATCTGATCGGAATTCCCCCCGCCCCGCGCGGCATGCCGCAAGTCGAGGTCACGTTCGACATCGATGCCAACGGCATCCTGAACGTCTCGGCCAAGGACACCGCGACCAACAAGGAACAGAAAATCACCATCACCGCGTCCACCGGCCTGAGCAAGGACGAAGCCGAGCGCATGCGCAAGGAAGCCGAATCCCATGCGTCCGAGGACAAGGCGCGGCTTTCCGAAGTCGAGGCCCGCAACCGGCTCGACAACCTCGTCTATCAGACCGAAAAGTTGATCAAGGAGAACCGCGAGAAGCTGGGCGAAGACGACGTCAAGGCCGCCGAGGCGGCCATCGAGGAAGCCCGGCGGTCCATGACCGAAGGCGGCCTCGACAAGCTGAATGCGGCGGTCGATGGTTTGACCAAGGCCTCGCATCGCCTGGCCGAAACGCTGTACAAGGCGCAACAGGCCGCGGGCGGTGCGGCGGGCGGCCCAGGAGCGGCGGGCGCTCCGGGCGCGGGCCCCGAGGGAGGGGGCGCGGCCGGGCAGGGCGAAGTGGTGGACGCCGAGTTTGTGGACGTGGACGAATCGAAGAAGCCGAGTTAATGCCGGCGTGATGCCGCGGGCTTGGAAACGGAGCCGCCGAAGGCCCGCGGCACCGGCTTCCAGGACGCTTTTTCCATCGCCCGCCCGGCAGAAACGCCGAGGGCCGGTTGCGCCGGCCTTCGGCAAACAGCTTTTGTGAAGTCACCCATGCGGAGGGGCATTTGACGACCAGCGGCATCCGGCGGGCCAGCCCGCCTCAGGCAGTACACAAGGTGCGCGACAACTTCTACCTCGTGCAGGTTTCGATCACGGAGTCGCCTTCGGGCGACTGGCGGCGGCTGTTCTACGACGCCCAGCAGGACGTCCCGGCCGATTTCGCGCCGCGCTCGGTCGAGATCACGGGAACGTTTCTCCGCTTCAAGTCCGATCCCGAAAGCGTCGAGCGCAAGATTGGCCTGCTCGACCGCTGGATGGAGCGCGCCAGCCAGAAAGAGGCGGCTATGGGCGGGCGCACCGAGAGCCAGCGGCAAAAAAAGGAAGAGCTCGCGCGTGAGGCCCAAGAGCTGGGCGAATGGAACGCGCGCTGGGCCAAGTTGTAAGCGAAGGCGGCGCGAAGGCGCCCACCTGATGGTGGCCGCCCCATTAGCAGGAAGCTGAAAAACGCTGAGAGCTTTGTGGGTCGCGGCTTCAGCCGCGACATGAAGCCCACAAAATGAGAACGGCTTTAGCCGCTGAAGTTCCCTGAGGCGTCTTTTTCAGCACGCTGTTAGAGAAACATAGAGATGCCGGTCACAACGAAACAGGATTACTACGAACTGCTGGGCGTCGCGCGCAAGGCCCCGGTGAAGGAAATCCGCGCGGCCTACCGCAAGCTCGCCCGCAAATACCATCCGGACCTCAACCCCGGAGACAAGTCCGCCGAGGAAAAATTCAAGCAGATCCAGGAAGCCTACGAAGTACTCTCCGACGCCAAGAAGCGCCAGATGTACGACCAGTTCGGCTTCAACGCGCCCGGCGCGGGCGGCGCGCCACCGCCGGGATACGGCGGCGCCGCTCCCGAGGGCATGCACTTCGATTTCGGCGGATTTGATTTCGGCGGCGCGGGTGCGGGCGCGGCGGGGGGAACCAGCTTCCGCGATCTGTTCGGCCAGTTCTTCCGCGGAGCGACGGCGGCGCAGGCGGCGCGGGAGCACGAACCCGGCACGGACCTGGAATACCAGATCGACATCACGTTTGCCGAAGCCATGCGCGGCACGGTGAAAAAACTGAATTTCACGCGGCTCGATGTCTGCGCCGTCTGCCATGGCGCGGGCGCGGCGCCGGGCGATGAAAGAGCCTGCACCGCGTGCGGCGGTTCGGGCCAGGTGACGCAGGTGAGCGGCAAGATGCGTTTTCAGATCACCTGCTCGCGCTGCAGCGGCGCCGGGCGCGTGCGCACGCTGTGCCGCCACTGCGGCGGCGAAGGGCGCGTCCAGCGGGTCGAGACGCTCGACATTCGCATTCCCCCGGGCGCCCAGACCGGCTCACGCGTGCGCGTTGCCGGCCGCGGCAATGCCGGAGCGCATGGGGGCGCCCCCGGCGATCTCTACATCGTCACCAACGTCGAGCCCCACGGCTTCTTCGAACGGCGCGGCGACGATCTCTACACCGTCGTGCCCGTAACGGTGACGGAAGCCTCGCTGGGAGCCAAGGTCGAAGTCCCCACGATCGACGGGCGCGCCCAGGTGCGCATCCCGCCGGGAACCAACAGCGGGAAGCGGCTGCGGCTGCGCGAGAAGGGCGCGCCCTCGGCGCGCCACGCCGGCCATCGCGGCGATCAGATCGTCGAGGTCCAGGTGATCGTGCCCAAGCCGGAAGATGAGCGCGTGCGCACACTGCTGCGCGACCTAGCCAAGCTCGAGCATGAGGATCCCCGCCGGGAGATCTTCTCCCGCGCGGTTGTCTAGGGATCCAGTCAGGAGACGACGATGACAGCGCGGCACAGAAAGAAGGCCAAAGCCGGCTACATGATCAGCGCCGTCGCCGAGCTGTATCACCTTCATCCGCAGACGCTGCGGCTGTACGAACGCGTGGGGCTGCTGAAACCCTCCCGCTCGCAGGGCAACACGCGGCTCTACACCGACCAGGACCTGGAGCGCCTGGAGGTGATCCTCAATCTCACGCGCGAACTCGGCGTCAACCTGGCCGGAATCGAAATCATCCTCAACATGCGCGACCGCATGGCCGAAATGCAGTCGCAGATGCACGAGTTCATCGAATTCGTTCGGGACGAAGTGGCGCGCACGCTGAGCGCGCCCAACGAACGCCGCGCGCGCAACGCCATTGTCCGCACCGGGCCGCGGCATGCCATTCGCGTCGAAAAGTGACCATCCGACCAGGATGGTCATCCCGAGGCGGGCGTTTTTTGCCCGCCGAGGGATCTCTCTCTTGGCGAGATGTGCGGCTAGATCCCGCCGAAGCATCTCTCCGCACGCTCTCTCCTGGCTTCCATACTGCCAAGCTAACCAGCCGAACTTGGCCTTCTCATCAGCCCGCAATCCGAAGTGGAAGAGAGATTCCTCCGCTTCGGGACGGCAAAGAGCGCCGTCCCTCCAGTCGGAATGACACCATGCTCTTTTGGGGAAGCTGGCAAAGGCGGAATGAAGCGTACGGGTGTGCCCGGCATCGTGACGATGCGCTGAAAGCGAGTGGGGCAGTTGCGGGGCCGAGTTGGTGTCACCCGCCGAAGAGATTGCGCGCAAGGAAGAGGATGTTGGCGGGCCGCTCGGCGAGCCGGCGCATGTACCAGGGAAACCAGTAGGTACCGTAGGAAACCAGGACGCAGCTGCGGTAACCCTCCTGCGCGAGGCGCAATTGTTCGCCGCGCTGGATGCCGTAGAGCATGGCGTACTCGATTTGCTCGTGGGGAATTCCCTGCTCGGCCGCCCAGCGGTTGATGCGGGCGATCAATTTCCGGTCGTGTGTGGCCAGGGCGGCGCGCACGCCGGCGCGGCGCGCCTCCGGGCCGAGCAGCCGTTGCGCGAGGCGGAAGAAGTTTTCGTCCACGTCGGCCTTTTTCGCGATCACGAGTTCGGGAGGTTCGCTGTAGGCGCCCTTGACCAGGCGCACGGTGGCGCCCATGGCCACGAGTTCCTCGACATCCCGTTCCGTGCGGCGGAGATAGGCTTGTACGCATACACCGACGTTGCCAGATGTCTGGCGCGCGCGGCGATGGAGTTGGAGGGTGGCCTCCGCGTAGGGGCTTTGCTCCATGTCGATCCAGACGGTTTGGTTGGCAGGCGCCGTGGCGGCGAGGGCGCGCTCGATCAGGCGCCTGAGGTTGGCGAGGCAAAGTTCGCTATCCAGATCGAGGCCCAGGTGCGTGAGCTTGACGGAGATTTCGGCGGGCAGTTGTGCCGCCTGGATGCGGTCGAGCAGTTCGAGATACTGCCGGGTGACGGCCTCGGCTTCGGTGCGGTCGCCGACGTTCTCGCCGAGATGTGTGACGAGTGTGGTGAGGCCGCGATCGGCCAGGCCGCGGGCGGTGGCGAGCGCGGCGTCGATCGTTTCGCCCGGCAGAAATCGTCCTGAGGCGCGGCGCACGAAGCCCAGGCGCGCGGCGCGCCCGCGCAGCCACGCGCTTTGCGACGCGGCCAGCAGCGCGCGGCGAGTCCAGCTCACCGGCCATGCTCCGGTTGATCCGGCGCGGGCCGGGGGAGCGGGAAGAATGGTTCGGGCGTAAGCGACACGCGGAATCTCCTGGAGCTTCTCCCGTGCAAACGAAGCGTATCAGACGAAGAACCGTCGCGTCATCCCGCGGTCCCGTCGAATGGCGGATTGTGCAACCCGGGCCTCCGGCGGGCGATCGTTCTTTCCGGTACACGTGGTGTGGGCGGATATTCGAAACGATTTTGGGAGGACGAAAAAGTTCGTATGGGACGTCTAGCGCGGTAACGCGAAACCAACTCGCGCCTCGCCTGGCGCGACCCGGTCAGGAGCCGCCGAGCAAGGCGGGTGGGACGCCGATCTCTTTCGCGCCCGCCACGTCCACGAACCGCACGCCGGGCCGGGCGACGTCCCGGTAGTCGTTCAGCCACTTCTCGCTGGCGTCCAGCAGTTCCGGCCCGCCCACCGGCCCATGTCCGGGGAACACGCGTTCGATGGGCCCCAGGCGGCGCACCACATTCAGGGCGTCAATCCAGCTGTCGGGATGGTTGGTATCGGCGATGTAGTGGTGCATGCCGGAATAGACCAGATCGCCCGCGATAATCGCCTTTTCCGAGGGAACATAGAATGCCGTCGCATGGACCGTCTCGCAGACGGGCAGATCCACGAAGCGGATTTCCTGGCCTTCGAGCAGCGCGTGCTTGCCGGCCAGCGGCTCCGGCATGGGGATGGAACGGGGCATTTCGTCGGCGTACATCTCGCGCCAGTGGACGATCTTGGCGCGGTATTCCTGCATGAAATCAATCACGCCCGGCCGGGCAAAAAAGCGCGCCGCGGGAAACGCTTCCTGGACCGTCCCGTTGCCGAAATAGTGGTCGGGATGCGCGTGCGTGATGTACACGGCCTTCAGCGTTTTCCCGCTGGCCCGGACCATGGCCACCAGGCGCGCCGCGTCGCTGAGGACCAGGCAGGTGTCGATGAGCACGGCCTCCTGCTGGCCGGCGATCAGCACGGCGTTGTTCGCCAGCGCGAAATCCTGCCCCGTGAATACCTGGAAGCTGAGCCTGCCGTCACTGCCGCTCGATGGCGTCATCGTTGCCTCCGGGAAGTCGGGTGGCCAGCGTAAATCGCACGGCGCTGTGCCAAGAGTGTACTTCATGCGCGCCCGCCGCGCGCCACCATGATTTCGCGCCCGTAGGGGCACGGCACGCTCGCCCCGGACAGCAGTCGGGGCCGTGCCCGGCCCGGTTAGCGCGCGGCGAAATCGTCGCGCGTGCGCAGATTAATTTTAGGAGTGGATGATAACGGGAAAGAATTCGCGCTAGCGAGCGCACTCGCGTTGGCCAAAGCGGCGCCCGCGAGGTGCGTCAGGGGATAACGAAAAAACTTAATCGGCAGCGGGCGCCGCAGGCTTCGCTTCCACGCCGGCCACAGCCTCGACCGGGAGCACGCTGATGAAGCGGCCGTGACCGCCCTTGTCTTCAAAGCGCACCACGCCGTCGATGCACGCGAACAGCGAATCGTCCTTCGCCCGCCCGACGTTCTTTCCGGCCTTGTATGGCGTGCCGCGCTGGCGGACCAGGATGCTTCCGCTGGTGACCACCTGCCCGCCGAACCGCTTGATGCCCAGCCTTTGTCCGTGCGAGTCGCGTCCGTTTGTGGATGACCCGCCGCCCTTCTTATGCGCCATGTCGGAAACCTCTAGGAAAGTTGGATGTCGCCCACCTGGACAGCCGTGTAGCCCTGCCGGTGGCCGCGCTGAATCTTGTATTGCCCGCCCGTCTTGAACTTGAGCACTTTGACCTTCGGGCCGCTGACGTGCTTCACGATTTTTCCGGTGACCTTGGCCTTGGCGGTTGCGGCGCCCGCCAGCATCTTCTTGTCGTCGGTGCGCACGGCCACGACGTCTTCAAACGTCACCTTGCCGCCGACCTGGCCTTCCAGAAGCTCGACCTCGATGGTCTCGCCCGGCGCCACGCGGTACTGCTTGCCTCCACTGCGGATTACGGCGTACATGCTGCCTCCCGGCTCTACTGACAAACCCCAATTATATCGGGCTAAGGCTCTCCCCGTCAATCAACTCCCTGGTGTCGCATAGGACAGGATCATCGTATCCCCCGAGCCGAACGGAAGTGCATGAGTCCGAAGCGAGTGAAGGAGTGGGATTGGCCGTTGGGCTCGCCGCCCGGCGAAAACTCGAAGCCTACTCCCCGGAGAGATCCATCGGGGCGTCCGGGGCGGGTGCGACAGCCGCTCGATTGCGGCTGTCTACCACCCGGCCCCCTGTTTACATCCGACGCCTGACTTCCGTTCCCGGTTTACTTCTTGCCCGTCCGCCAGCCTTCGGCGTACGTCTTGCGCGCCACTTCGGAGTACGGCACGGGGCTGACAATCGCGCGGATCTCGAGCTGCTTGTGGCGTTCGACCGTGGTCTTCTTCGAACCACCGCCTTCTTCGCCCCACACGATCTTGACCTCGTTGCCCAGCTCGATATCCGGGTCCACCATTCCTAGCGAGAGCATGGACCGCTCGTTGTAGCTGTACCCGGTGAACATCGACATCCCCGCCGTCTTCCCGTTGGCCAGCACCTTGTCATACGAGGCCGACGCGTAATTCGACAGCGGCAGGTCGATGTACTTGTAGTGTTCCCCGCGCGCCAGCATCGATTGGAACACCTTGGCGACGTCCTCGGCGTTCCAGGCAAACGTCACTTTCCGCCGTTGCGGCTTGCCGGACATCTTCTCCAGCGCTTCCCGCCCGATGAAGTCGTGGTCGAATTTGACGAACGGCCCGTAGCCCAGCTCGTAGGGCGTCGTGTAGTAGTCTTCGATGTTGGTGGAATTGAAGCTGCCGCCCAGAGAGCCCGTGCCCTCGTAGCCGGTCGCCGGCAGCCATTGCCGGTAGCTCTTCATCTTCTCGCCGGTGTAGACCGCCGGAAGGGGCGACGGAATCCAGCCCGATTCCAGCGTGTTGGTGGCGTACGCGCGCGAGCCCACTTCCCGCAGCCCGAAATCCTTGCCGGCCTTCACGATCTCCGCCCGGATTTCCTCGCGCTCCTCGTACGGTCCCCAAATCTCCAATCCCGGCGCGCCCGCCATGCCGTGCCGCAGGGCGCGTACCCGCCGCCCGCCGATCTTGATGGCGTCCATGTGGAAGAACTTGATGTCCGCCACCGGACCGCCGTTCAGCTTCTCGATCACCTGCGTGGCGTTGGGCCCCTGAATCTGGTAGCGGTAGCACTTGCGATTCACGGCCTTGCCGCGCGGGTTCGAGGGCGACCGGTCATCCTTTTCGACCTTCACGTTGTAGCCGCCCGTCTCCGCGTGGAACTGAATCCAGCTCGCCGATGGCGCGCGGCCGACGAATACCAGCTTGTTCTCTTCCAGGTGAAACAAAATTCCGTCGCCGATCACGTGCCCGTCGTAGCTGCACGGCACGAACTGCTTGGCGCGATTGACCGGAAACTTCGCGAAACTGTTGATCGCCAGGTGCGAGAGCAATTTCAGTGCGTCGGGGCCCTCTACATACAGGTCCACCATGTGGTGAGACTGGTCGAACAGCACGGCGGTTTCCCGCCAGGCGCGTTGTTCGTCGCGCCAGTTCGAATATTCGGTGGGGACCACCGGGTAGACGTACGCTCCAATCTGTGAATTCCGGAGCAGTGTCACCGGATTCCCGACGACCTTTAACAAATCCTCCAAGCTTTGCTGACTCATTGCTCCCCTCCTAGGGATGAAAACCTCTGATGGTTATCTCTGGATTCCGCGGCAAAAACGGCACGCAATAACTTACAGAAACTCGCGCCCTTTTGCAATCCTTCACTCCGGAGCGCCTTGCGGCTGGCGGCCCTCCAAACGACCGTTCAGATCGCCTCCAGAATCGTCACCACGCAGGCGGCCAGGTCCTTGCCGATCAATCCCCCGCCATTCTCCGCCAGGCCGATCCGTGCCTTGGGCACCTGAATCGCCCCGGCCTCGCCGCGGATCTGGATGCACAGCTCGTTGAGCATCATCAATCCGGTGGCCCCGATGGGGTGTCCTCGGGAAACCAGGCCGCCCGACGGATTCACGGGTATGCGGCCGTCGCGCTGGGTCGCCCCGGAACTGGTAAAGGGTCCGCCCTGCCCTCGCGGACACAGCCCCAAATCCTCGATGAGATGAATTTCCGCGAAGGAGGTCGCGTCGTGCAGCTCCACCAGGTCGATATCCGCCGGCGTGAGCCCGGCCATGCGATAGGCGCGCCGCGCCGCGAGCACCGGGGCGCGCTCGTCCTCCCACGACCCGTCGGGACGCCCTCCCGCCACTCCGTGCCCGCGCACGCGCACCGCGCGGCGGCGCACTTCCGCCGGCTGGCTTTCCAGAAACTTGCGCGAACACACCAGCGCGGCGGCGGCCGCATCTCCAATCGGCGCGCACATCGCGCGCGTCAGCGGCTCGCTCACCATGCGGTCGGCCAGGACGCCCTCGACATCCATCGGAAAACGGTATTGCGCGCGCGGATTGCCCGCGGAATTCGTGTGGTTCTTCGCGGCGGCGCAGGCAATCTGCCGCGCCGTGGTGCCGTAGCGCGCCATGTGCGTCTTGGCCAACAGCGCGTAGATGTCCACGGGCATCGAGCGGTCCGGGCTGCGTTCAAACCGCGTGCCGCACTCTGCGGCCATTTTTGCGTACGCGTTCATCCAATCCTGCGGATCGAGCCAGTCGCTGCCCTTCTCCAGCCGCTCAAAAAACGCCGCGCGGCGGTGCGGATCGAACATCTTTTCCACGCCGATGGCCAGCGAGACCTCGCATTGCCCCGAAAGAATATCCTTCCACGCGCCGTTGAACGCCAGGCTGCCGCTGGCGCAGGCCGCTTCGACGTTCGTGGTGGGCACGCCGAGGGGCACCAACCCCTCGCGCACCAGCGGCAGCAGGCATACCTGCCCTTTGACGTTCGGCTGGCCCCAGAAATCCAGCAGCATGTTGCTGAACCAGATGTGGCCGATGGCCCCGCCATCGATCCGCGCGTCCGCCAGCACTCCCAGATAGGCGGCGCGCACCAGTTCTTTCGGCGATTGTTCGAAGAAACGTCCGGCGGGGGTACTGAAAGCACCGAGGATGAATACGTCGTCGCTCATGGGCCTGTCACGCTTTCTTCCGCATTTGCGCGAGCCCCAGCAGGCTACCGAAAACTGCCACGGAATGGAAGGGCGGCGTCAAACTTGTCCCGCGGCGCGGGACCTGCCAAAAATCCCGCTCCTTCTTCCGAGGTTTGGTATAGACTTTCGCCGTCACCGCGGAACGATTTTCGGCCGGCCCCACGCGCCGGCGTCCCGGCGATCGTCCCCGGCCACCGCGCGCGGGATAAGACATCGCTTCGGACAATTCGCGAACTTTTACAACGACCAGGAGGTCTCCGTGCCATCTGCAATAATTCGGGACGAACGCCTGTTCATCAACGGCGAATGGACCGCCGCGCTCGATGCGCGCACCTACGACAAGAAAAATCCCTACACCGGCGAAATCGCCGCCAAGGTCGCGGCCGGCAAGCGCGAAGACGCGCGCCGCGCCATCGAAGCCGCCGCCGCGGCCTTCCACGCCTGGAGCACCGCCGCGCCCGCCGTCCGCCGCCGCCTCTTGTTGAAGGCCGCCGACGTGATGGAAAGCCACCAGGCCGATATCGCGCGCATCATCGCCACGGAAACCGGAGGGACGTTCGGCTGGGGCATGTTCAACGCCATCTACACCATCGGACTGTTGCGCGAGGCCGCGGCCCAGACCTACAGCGTCATCGGAGAAATCATCCCCAGCGATCTGCCGGACACCACCGCCATGGCCATGCGCCAGGCCGCCGGAGTTGTGGTCGGCATCGCGCCGTGGAACGCGCCGCTGATTCTCGGCATGCGCGCCATCGCCGCACCGCTGGCCTACGGCAATACCGTGGTGCTCAAGGCCTCCGAGGAATCCCCGGGAACGCATCTGGCCATCGCCTCCACGTTCGAGGAGGCCGGCTTTCCCAAGGGGGTGGTCAACGTGATCACCAATGCTCCGGCCGACGCCGCCGACGTGGTCGATGAATTGATCGCCCACCCGAAAACGCGCCGCGTCAGCTTCACCGGCTCGACCAAGATCGGAAAACTCATCGCCGAAAAAGCCGGCAAACACTTGAAGCGCGTGGTGCTCGAGCTGGGCGGCAAGGCCCCCATGATCGTTCTCGCCGACGCGGACATGGAAGCCGCGGTCTCGGCCGCGAACTTCGGCGCCTTCATGAACCAGGGCCAGATCTGCATGTCCACCGAGCGCATCGTCGTCGAGAAATCCATCGCCGACCTGTTCGTGCTGAAGCTCGCCGCCAAGGCCAAAGCCCTCAAAGTCGGAGACCCCGCGAACCCGGAGACGCAGATCGGCTGCATGATCAACCCCGCCGCCATGGAGCGCGTCGAGGCGCTGGTCGCCGACGCGGTGGGCAAGGGCGCGAAGGTGCTGTCCGGCGGCAAGGCCCAGGGGCCGTGCTATCCCCCGACCGTGCTCTTCGGCGTCACGCCCGCCATGCGCATCTATCACGAGGAATCGTTTGGTCCGGCAAAGTCCGTGATCATCGCCAACGATGCGGAAGATGCGGTGCGCATCGCCAACGACACCGCTTACGGCCTGTCCAGCGCCGTCTTCACCCGCGACATCACCAAGGCGCTGCACATTGCCGAGCGCCTGGAATTCGGCATCTGCCACATCAACGGCGCCACCGTTCACGACGAACCCCAAATGCCGTTTGGGGGGATGAAGGATAGCGGCTATGGCCGGTTTGGCGGGCGCGCGGGTCTGGAGGAGTTCACCGAGCTGCGCTGGATCACCATTCGGCGCTCGCCCACTCCGTATCCCATTTGATCGCGCGGCGTTGGCCCGAGTCACGGTAGTCTCAGGACCGTATGGGGGCGGAACATCCGCCGCGGGCGGCCCTGCCGAGCACGCGCTCGCATTGGCCTGCGGCGCGACGGATTCTATTGTCAAACCGTGCTCTTCGGCCTTATGATACGACCCGCTCAACGAGGTTTAGTGGCGCGCCCGGTGAAGTGTCCGAACACAGCCCGGCCGGTTCCCGCGGCTGGGCAAAAAAAGCGTTCCATGCCGCCGGACATCCCCGGCAACAAACGCCATGGATTTTGACGTCACATGTCTTTCGCTCTATTCCAATTCGCCCCAATTCCCGATGGTTCCATGAGAGGAGAATCAACATGGCTACTGCTACCCCAGCGATTCGTCTCGATGAAAATGTAACCCGCTACATATCCAAACCGCGGCAAATGCTGATCAACGGCAAGTGGGTGGACGCCGCTTCCGGCAAGACGTTCCCCAGCTATAACCCCGCCACCGGCGACATCCTCGCCCGCGTGGCCGAGGGAGACCGCGAAGATATCGACCGCGCCGTCGCCGCCGCCCGCGCCGCGTTCGACAGCGGCCCGTGGAGCAAGATGACTCCTTCCGAGCGCGGACGCATCATCTGGAAGCTGGCCGACTTGATCGAAAAACACGGCGAGGAACTCGCGCAGCTCGAATCCCTCGACAACGGCAAGCCGCTCGCGATCGCCCGCATCGCGGACATTCCCGGCACCGTGGATATGTTCCGCTACATGGCCGGATGGGCCACCAAGATCGAAGGCAACACGATTCCCATCTCCGCGTACGGCGCCAAGTACCTGGCCTTCACCTTGCGCGAGCCTGTCGGCGTGGTCGGCCAGATCATCCCGTGGAATTTCCCGCTGATGATGGCTTCGTGGAAGCTCGGCCCGGCGCTCGCCACCGGCTGCACGGTGGTGCTGAAACCCGCCGAGCAGACTCCGCTCAGCGCGCTGCGCCTGGGCGAGCTGATCCAGGAAGCGGGCATCCCCGACGGCGTGGTGAACATCGTTCCCGGCTTTGGCGAAACGGCCGGCGCGGCGCTGACGGCGCATCCGAAGGTCGACAAGATTGCGTTCACCGGATCGACCGAAGTCGGCAAGCTGATCGTGCAGGCAGCGGCCGGCAACCTGAAGAAGGTGTCGCTCGAACTCGGCGGCAAGTCTCCCAACATCGTGTTCAACGATTCCGATGTCGAGGCCGCCATTCCCGGCGCGGCCCTGGCCATCTTCTTCAACCACGGCCAGTGCTGCTGCGCGGGCTCGCGGCTCTATGTCGAAGAGAAAGTGTTCGACAAGGTTGTCGATGGCGTCTCGCAGCTGGCCTCGAAGATTCGCATCGGCGCGGGCATCGAACCCACGACGGACATGGGACCGCTCGTCTCCGAAGAGCAGCTCACGCGCGTCTGCGGCTACCTGGAGTCGGGCTACTCGGAAGGCGCCAAGGCCGTGGTGGGCGGCAGCCGGCACGGCGACAAGGGCTACTTCGTGAAGCCCACCGTGCTGGTCAACACCAACGAGAAGATGAAGGTGGTCCGGGAAGAAATTTTCGGACCCGTGGTCACGGCCACGCCCTTCAAGGATGCCGACGACCTGATCGCCAAGGCCAACGACACGGTGTACGGCCTGGCCTCGGGCGTGTGGACGCGCGACATCGCCAAAGCCCACCGCGTGGCTTCGCAGCTGCGCGCCGGCACCGTGTGGATCAACTGCTACAACGTCTTCGATCCGGCGATGCCGTTCGGCGGATACAAACAGTCGGGCTGGGGCCGCGAGATGGGCCACGAAGTCCTCAACCTCTACACCGAGTGCAAGTCGGTCTGCACGCCGATCGCCTAGCACCGCTCGCCGATTCGATGGCACGGCCGCGCGCCCGTTCTCTCCGGCGAACCGGAGAGAACGGGCGTTTCGCGGTCTGTCTTGTTTTCGGTTGCTCGCACAAGGAATCCATATGAGTTCTCCGGTGGTGCGCAATTTCATGCGGCAGCAGGGATTTCCGGAAGAGCCCGCGCCGGTCTGCGACATGCGTTTTCAGGGGCTCTATTTTCAGCCGCGCATCGTGGGACCGCTGGTGGTCGTGGCGATCGTGTTGCACTCCGCCGCGATTTTCTTCGCGCTTTCCGCCGTGCTTTGGTGGAACGTCCTGCTGCCGGCGTGGAATCCGTTCGAGCGCGCGTATAACCGGCTGATCGCCGCGCGGCGGGGCAAAGCGGCGCTGACTCCGGCGCCGGGGCCGCGGAGGTTCGCGCAGGGCATGGCCGCGGCGTTCCTGATCGTCGCGGGCGTGGCGCTCGCGCACGGCTGGGTGGTGACGGCGTGGATTTTCGAAGGATTTCTGGTGATGGCCTTCGCGATGCTGCTGTTCGGGAAATTCTGCCTGGGCGCGTACGTCTACTTCCTGTTGCGCGGGCAATTCGGCTTCGCCAACGCCACGCTGCCCTGGGCGCGCCGCTAGGCGCATTTTCCCAAGCTGGCGCGCTTCGCTTGCGGCTTCCCATTTTCTCTTTTCCATTTTCCCTTTTCCATCTTCGCGGGCGACTCGGGTTAGAATGTTTCCACTGCTTGCACCGCCGCCCAAACCTTTGGAGGATGCCGTGAGCACAGACCCGCACTGGCCGTGGCCGGATTCGCTCGACGCGCTCGTCGCCGCGCCCCAGCACCACCGGCTGCTGTTTGAAAACGAGCGCGTGCGCGTGCTGGAGGTGAGCATCCCGGCGGGCGACTTCGTGCCGGTGCACACGCATCGCTGGCCGTGCGCGATGTACGTGGTGCGCCAGAGCGATTTTCTGCGGCGCGACGACAAAGGCAATTTGCTGTTCGACAGCCGCACGGCCGGGCCTCCGCCCACCGAACCCGCCGCGCAGTGGGTGCCGCCCCTGCCGCCCCACTCGGTGGAAAACATCGGCAACGTGGACATTCTGCTGATCAGCACGGAGCTG
>JAIQGD010000062.1:28066-29341 GCA_020072765.1 Terriglobia bacterium | reverse complement strand
GCAAAATGTGCTCCCGCGTCTGCGGCATCGGCCCGTCGGTCGCCGCCACCACCAGAATCGCCCCGTCCATCTGCGCCGCGCCCGTGATCATGTTCTTCACGTAGTCGGCGTGCCCCGGGCAGTCGATGTGCGCGTAGTGGCGGTTCGGCGTCTCGTACTCCACGTGCGACACCGCGATCGTAATCCCGCGCTCCCGCTCTTCCGGCGCGTTGTCGATCGCATCAAACGCCCGAAACGACACCTTCGGGTTGTTCTTGCTCAGCACCTTCGTGATCGCCGCCGTCAGCGTCGTCTTGCCGTGGTCGATGTGCCCGATCGTCCCCACGTTTACGTGCGGCTTCACCCTCTCGAACTTCTCCTTCGCCATATTGCGCCACCCTTATATCAAGGCTTCGCGGCCGGGGCCGCGCTGCGTGTTGTACTGAGCCCGCGTCCCGCTGGCCGGCTCGCCTTCCCTGCTCGTACCCTGAACTAAAATTGCTGCCCGCCCCGTGTCTTCCGGAAGCCCGATGGAGCGGGGGACGGGATTCGAACCCGCGACCATCTGCTTGGAAGGCAGAGACTCTACCCCTGAGTTACCCCCGCTCGAGGCAACTGCGTACATCCTCGCACCCAGCGCCGCGTGCAAATCGCCGCACCCGGTGCAATCTGGAGCCTGGGACCGGGATTGAACCGGTGACCTCGTCCTTACCAAGGACGCGCTCTACCAACTGAGCTACCCAGGCCCGAACCGGTTTCCCATCCAACCTGCCGCGCTTAGTTCCCAAGTGCAGCCGGGGGCGCCTTGCTTCCGAAATTCTTTCTTCTTCCGCGCCAACCTACGATCCACCGGTCCGATGAGACGCTGGTGGACGGGGGAGGATTCGAACCTCCGTAGCCCGCAAGGAGCGGCAGATTTACAGTCTGCTGGTTTTAGCCACTCACCCACCCGTCCCGCGAAATCGTCCGGAACGAACACTCGGCGTCAGCAAACGCAGCCGGACACAACAATCGTCTCCTGCGAACTCCGCCAGGGCTGAACCGGACTGCTGTACGGGGTACTGCGCAATGCAGATAGGGCAGGTGCCCAGAGACACCAGCCCTCTTCGCTTTTGTCGCGAGGAATCCGTCCGCATCCCTGCCCGAGAAATCCCGGTCCTCTAAGATCAGCTGGCGGAGGGATTTGAACCCCCGACCCTCTGATTACAAATCAGATGCTCTACCAACTGAGCTACGCCAGCCCAGCACACAAACCAAGAAAAATTATCACACCGGCAATCGAATTGCAAGCGGGTT
>JAIQGD010000062.1:0-28047 GCA_020072765.1 Terriglobia bacterium | reverse complement strand
ACTCCCCAGGCGCACCGTATCCGGCGAGCCTTCCAAATTCTGGAAGTTTCATTGTACCGCAGGTCTGGCAAATTGGCTATCGTCAATTGGAACGTTCTGGCGGGCCTCGGAGATGTGGATGGTCACCAGCGCCGCGCCGCCGCTCTGGTGAATGGTAAACGGCAGCTGCACGCCGTCCACCTCGCGATAGTCCTCGAAATCCTCCTGGAACTCCGTATTGCCCTCGGGCCCGTGACGGCGGCTGATCAGCCGCAACGGAAGGCCGGTCTGCGCGTCGAAATAGAGTTTGTCGGGTTCGCCGCCCTCTGGCAGTGAGGCCTCGATCAGGTAGGCATCGCGGTCTCGAATTTTTTCCCTGCCGCGCACGGTGAACTTCGTATAGAGCCCGCGCAAATTCAACGGGCGGTAGAAATCCGCATCGCGGCGCGTTTCGGCCAGCTCCGGACCGGCCTGTTCGCGCAGGCCGTTCTGGGGATCGTCGCTCCAGCCCGCCGCGCCGTCAAAACCCTGGCGAAACTGGGCGCCCGCCATGACCACCACCACCAGCACGCGGTTGGGCGCCTTCTCGTAGACTTCAATCGTGCCGGACATATTCATGGACGGCGCGTCAATCGTGCCGCGGGAGACGCGCGAGGTAAGCTTCTGCCACGCGGCGCGCCCTCCGGTGGCTTCCACGTACCGATTCAGAATCTGGTCGGCGCTGGGAATGGGGGCTGGGGCCGATGCCGGGGGCTTCGCCGTGGTTGTCGCCGCCGACTGCCCGTGCGCCGGCGCGCCCAGTATCAGCCAGGCGCCGGCAACGGCCACCAACCCTTTCCGCACCAATCGTCTGTTTCCCATCGTCACCCGCGCTCCCCGGCAAAGATCCTGGACTACACTACAGCAAAGACCGCTGAGATTTCGAGGTCCACTCTGCCTTCCGGGTTGCCTAGCCCGAATTTCTTACCAGCGACCGCGGAAATACACAAGAACGGAGAATTCGGCAGCAGACTGGCAGGAGACGCGACTGGCTGGGCGAAGGAGCCAGGAAAACATGCTGTACTTGAGAGCGGCGCTGAGATTCTTCGCCCATCCTCGCCGGATGGGCTCAGAATGACAGCTCAGCGCGGGTGCAAATTTAGAAACTACGGTCATCTCGTTAGAAATCCGGGCTAGGCCCGCGGGCGGAATGCGTCAGTGTATCCCGTCATTATTTCTGATACGCAATTGCCGGGCGGCGCATTACACTGGAGCGCGAACCAGGAATCGCCATGCGCCATGCCCATCTCGATCACAAAGCGCGCCCTGATCGGTACGGCGGTATTGGCCTGTATGGCCACCGCCGCCAGCGCCGGACTTTATCTCTATCGCCTGCGCCATCCGCTTCCGGCCTTCAGCGCGGGGCGGGCTCCGGAGTTGCTCAGCCAGCTTCCGCCCACAGCGCCCGCGATTGTCTACGTCGACGTGGCCGCGCTGCGCGCCCTCGGGAACTCGCCCTGGGCGGCGCTCTTTGGCCCGGCCATCAACGGTTCGCGCCAGGACCGCGACTATGAAAACTTCGTGCGCGCCACGGGCTTCGAGTACCAGCGCGATCTCGACCGGGTGGCCATCGCGCTGTGGCCCGCCAGTCTGACGGCGCCCGGCGCGATAGGCGGAGACCGCGTCCTCGCCATCGCCGACGGGCGCTTCGACCAGCAGAGAATCGCGTCCTACGCGCTGCGACTCGGGAAGGTCACCGCGCGCGGGGCGCATTCCCTCTACGAAGTTCCCGGCAGCCCGCCCGTCTCGCTGGAATTTCTTTCTTCCACGCGCATCGCTCTGGCCAGCGGAAAAGACGCAGACGACCTCCTGGCTACGCCGAATACGCTGGCGCGCGATCCCGCCGTGCAGGCGCGCATTGACCGCGTGGGCGGCGCGCCGGTGTTCGCGGTCGCGCGCACCGATTCGCTGCCGCCGGGTTTCTACGCCTCTTTCCGGAATTCGCCGCAGGCCGAGCGCCTGCTGCACAGCGTCGAAGGGCTGACGCTGGCGGGCGTGCCCGATGGAGACCGCATCCGCATGGCCCTGGACGCCGAGTGCGATTCGATGAACAACGCGATCGAACTCGCCACACTCCTCGATGGCCTGCGCGTGCTCGGCTCGGTGGCCCTGGCCGACCCCAAGACGCGCCACCAGATGTCGCCGCAGCAAACCGCGTTCCTCGATGCGCTCGTCCGCGACGCCAAGGTTTCGCACCAGGACCGCTGGGTCCGCCTCACGCTCGACGTCACGCCGGCGATGCTCGGCTCGGCCACACCCGCCCGCTGACGTGGCTTCATGCAGAAATAACAAACGCAAGGCGCTGGCCTGATAACCGTCGTTACAACACCACGCTTAGGGTAAGGCAAAGGCGATGATGCTGTCGCCGGGGGCGTCGTTGAAGAAGCCCTGCATGGCGACGATGCCGGGGCCGCCGAACGCTTCCACCACGACGTACTGCTTGCCGTTGCGGCCCTGGTAGGTGACCGGGACGGTGTGGGCGCTGGCGTCGATTTTCTCGGTCCACAGCTCTTTGCCGGTGCGGGAGTCGAAGGCGCGGAAGCGGCCGTCGTTGGTGGCGCCGATGAAGATGAGGCCTCCGGCGGTGACCACCATCGGGCCGGTGTTGGGCGCGCCGGTGTGCGGGAAACCCTTCTCGGCCAGCGCGTCGACGGTGCCGAACGGCACGCGCCAGGCGATGTCGCCGGTCTTGGCGTTGACGGCGATCAGCTCGGCCCACGGCGGCTGGATGCACGGCCAGCCGCTCTTGCGATCCCAGAAGCGCGAGTAGTAGTTCGAGCCGCCGCCGGGAAACACCTTGTCATAGGGCCCGCCGCGCGGATTTTCGCGCTCGCCTTTGACGAGCCGGCCGACTTGCCCGGCGTGAAACACCGTGGTGCCGAACAGATAGCCGAGCTGGGGATCAAACGCCACGCCGCCCCAATTGCCCGAGCCTTCCCGCCCCGGAAAGATCACCGCCATTTTTTTCGGGTCGATGCTGTAGGGCGTGAAGGGCCCGTTGTTGTACAGATTGTTCAGGTCCCACAACTCCCGGCAGAAGGCGGCGTGTTCCGGCGTGAGATTGTAGATGTCGTCCCGCGTGATGCGCATGGGCGCGAGCGGAGGCGGCTTCAAAGGAAAGGGCTGCGTGGGAGAAAGCTCTTCGCCCGGCACATCCGAGGGCGGCACCGGGCGCTCTTCCATGCCGAAGACCGGCTTGCCGTTGGTGCGGTCGAAAATGAAAAGGAGTCCCTGCTTGCTGAATTCCGCGACGGCGGGAATCGTCTTGCCGCCGCGCTGAATGTCGAACAGCGTCGGCGGCGCGGGCACGTCGTAGTCCCAGATGTCGTGATGCACCAGTTGCTGATACCAGACGAGCTTGCCCGTGGCGGCATCGAGCGCGACGACGCTATCGGAGTAGAGGCCATTCCCCAGCCGCAGGCCGCCGTAATATTCGTTGCCACCGGAGGGGGCGATGGGCACGTAGACCAGGCCGCGCTCGGCATCGAGCGTCATGAAGCTCCAGACATCGCTGCCGCTTTTGATGTTCCAGCTATCACCCTTCCATGTGTCGTAACCCGGCTCTCCCGGCTGCGCCTTGGTGTAAAACGTCCAGACCAGCTTGCCGGTGCGCGCATTCCAGGCGCGCACCATGGGGATTCCGTTGTCGCCGGTGATGACCAGATCTTTGTAGATCACCGGAGCGGACGACGGAGCATCGCCGGAGACAAATCCTGCGTCGCCAAATTCCGTGGCGGGCTGGCCGGTCCGGGCGTCGAGCGCCAGCATCTGCTTGCCGGCCACGCCGAGGAAAAGGCGAGGCGGCGTCGCGGTGTCGCCCGGCCAGTACGCCAGGCCGCGCCGCTGCGTTCCCTTGGTCTCGTACTTCCAGATCTGCTGGCCGGTTTCCGGGTTCAGCGCGTAGACGTTCTTGCCCGCCGCCAGATACATCACCCCGCCGACAACAATCGGAGCGCCCTCGGAATTGACGTCGCCGGCAGGATCGCCGGTGTGGAAGGTCCAGGCCCGGCGGAGCCGGGTGACATTGTGGCGGTTGATTTGCGCCAGGGGGGAGTAGCGGGCCGCGCCGGGATCGTGCCCCGGATGCGGCCAATCGGTCTGCGCGCCGAGCGCGGCGGGGAACAACAAAGTTGCCAGGATGCTCAGACAGGCCGTCGTCGCTCGCATGGCGCTCCTCGGCGTTTGTGTGGATGTTCGCGGCGGCAGGCGGGTGACCGCGCCGATGTTATTTCGAAGGCGCTGCCGCCAGCAGCGGGGCGATGTCCTTCTCGAACTGCTCGAGATTCCTGCCCTCGACGTAGAAGTTGCGCGCCTTGCCGTCGCGGTCGTAGATCAGGGTCATGGGCAGGGCGGTGTCCCAGCGCGTGTCGACGGCCTTGTAAAAGTCATCGTCGGTCGAGGCCGCCAGATAGACGGGGAAAGGCGGCTTCTGCTCGGTCAGGAACTTCTGCATCTCGTCCTTTTCGGAGATGTCGTTCATCGAGACTTCGATCACCTGCAAGCCCTGCGACTTGTACTTGTTCTGGAGCTTGACGATGTCGGGGAATTCGGTGTGGCACGGCACGCACCAGGTGGCGAAAAAGTTGAGCAGGACAACCTTGCCCTTGTTCTTGGCCACCAATTCCTTGATGTCCTTCGGCTCGACCGTCTTCAGTTCGGGCGCGCCGGAAGCTTGCGCCAGCGCCGGCTGCTGCTGGCTCACGCCGAGCAGGAACAGCGCGGCCAGCGCCACGCACGCCACCTTGTACACCGGAAAACCAGTTTTCGTTTTCATGGGCGGATCCTATTGGCCTCCGAGCATTTTGGACGACGCGTCGGCCACTTCCTGGAAGGTGTTGTCGTTGATGTTGGCGAAATTGGCGATCACGGCGCGCTTGTTGTTCACCAAAAACGTGTTGTCCGCCTCCGTATTGATCTTGTACAGGCGAACGCCCAGATCCTTCGGCCCATTCACCAGCACGACCAGCGGGATCTTGATGGACTTGTCCTGCGCCAGTTTCTCCAGCCAAGCCCGGGAGTCCGGGCCTTCGACCAGGATCGCCACGGCCTTCAGATTCTTCTGCGCCATCTTCTCGGCGAACTCATTCAGCTTGACGATCAAATCGGCCGTCTGGTCGCCGGTCTTGCGGAAGAACGCCAGGATCGTCGGGGCGGTGCCGTACTCGCAGACGTAGCAGGTCGACTGCCCCTTGTATTTTCCGGTCACGTCGAGCAGACGGCCGCGGTGGCGCCCGCGATGTCGTTGCCCACCACGGGATATTTCAGCTCGACCCACTTGTACCATCCGCCTTCGAGCACCTTGGTATTCATGTAGCCAAACGCCCGCAGCTTCTTGGTCATGTCGATCGAATCTTCGTCATGATTGCACGGGCAATAGAGAATCAGCATCTTGTTGCGCGGAAGCGTGATGGGGGGCTTGACCTGCTCGACCCACGGAAAATTGATGGCGCCGGGAACGTGCGCGGCCTCGTAGGCCTCCTCGGGCTGCGTATCCACGAGCGCGAAATTCGTGGCCTTGTCCTCGATCATCTTCTTCACTTCGGCCGGCGCGATAAACTCGATCGGCGCCTGATCCGCCATGGCGGCGTCGGGATCCATCATCGCGCCGTCGTCTTGTGCCGTCGCTTTGGGGGCCCACGCCGCCAGCGCCAAAGCCAGACCGGCCACTGCAAACCATTTGTTCATAAAAAAGTCTCCTACACCCCGTGTGCCGGGGTGTTCCATCTCTCTCTGTATTATAAGACTATCGCAGCCCCAAGAAGGTTTCGTTTGTTTCCGGACAGGAACCGGCCGGTACTACAACCGGGGAGCCGCACATCGGCATCCTGACCGGGCGCTGAAAGATACGCCTCGGGGAACTTCAGGGGCTTCCCGACTAACAACGTCGGGACGCAAAAGGCGCGGAAGCCCCCTGATTCCAGGCGAGTTACGCCGGGGCTGAAGCCCCGGCCTCCTAAAGAGAATGCTACGAACTTCCGGAACAGCACACCAGCGGCGATGAACCGGGCGGTTCCCCCCGGCAACCGGCGTCTCACCGTGCCGGCAGGGCCCAGGCGTAAATCACACCTTCGACGGGCGTCACCACGTATTGCCGGCCGTCCAATTCGTAGGTCATGGGCGCCGAACCCATGGCGGCGCCGGGGTACGTGTGCCAGAGCGTCTTGCCGGTGGCCGGATCGAGCGCCACCAGGTTTCCGGACGTATCGGCGGTGAAGAGCAGGTGGCCGGCGGTCGTCAGAATACCGCTTGACCCGCCGCCGCGCCCAGTACCTTCCTTGCTCCATTTGATCTTTCCCGTCTGGTAATCGAGAGCCTTCAGGAAAGGTTTCCCGACGACGGTAAAATCCCGGCCCGCCCAGCCTTGGGCCTTCTTCCCGGGAATCGTCAGATAGTAGACATTGATCCAGTCGCGCTCGTTGACATAGAACAGGCCGGTCTGGGGATCGAAGCTAGGTGCGTTCCACAGGGTGATCGCCGAATGCACCAACGCCCCGTCGGGTTGAGGCTCGGCTTCCTTCCTGGGAATGGGCTGTCCGCGCTCGTCCCATCCCGAATACCAGTCGGAATCGCCCAAGGGCGCCGAGACCAAGGCCTTCCCGTTGGTCCGGTCGAGCACGAAAAACAGGCCTTCCTTGCCGGCCTGCGCCAGCAGCTTGCGCGGCTTGCCCTTGAAGTTGGCGTCGAACAGGACCGGCGTCATGTTGGTGTCCCAGTCGTGCGTATCGTGCGGCGAAGGCTGGAAATACCAGACGAGCTTTCCGGTGTCGGGATTGAGCGCCACGATCGAACAGGTGTACAGGTTCGCCCCGGGACGCGCTTCGCTGTTCTCGACCGGGTGCGGATTGCCGGTGCCCCAGTACGTGAGATTCAGTTCCGGGTCATAGGTGCCGGTGAGCCAGAGCATGCCGCCGCCGCGGCTCATGACGTCGCTATCCTGCGGCCAGGTCTCCGAGCCGGGTTCGCCGGGTTTGGGTTCGCTATCCCAGCGCCACTGGGTTTGGCCGGTCATGGGATCGAGGGACAACAGAAATCCCGGCAGATCGGCGGCGTCGCCCGAGCCCGCCACCAGGACGTGGTCGCGAATCACCAGCGGCGCCATGCTCGCAAACCCCTTGAACGCCGGATCGGCAATCTGGATCTGCCAAATCTGCTTGCCGTCGCGCGCGCTGATGCAGATCACATGCGCGTCCGGCGTGGTGAAGATCAGCCGGTCCTTGTACATGGCCACGCCGCGGTTTCCGCCGCCTTGCGAAGGGCGCTGGAAATGCCAGATCTGCCGCCCCGTGCGGGCGTCAATGGCAAATACCTGGTCGGGCAGCGTGGCGTACATGATGCCGTTGACCACGAGCGGCATGGAGGTAAACGATCCCTGCGAGCGCGACTGGAAGGCCC
Organism: Terriglobia bacterium; assembly: GCA_020072765.1. Taxonomy (GTDB): domain Bacteria; phylum Acidobacteriota; class Terriglobia; order Acidiferrales; family UBA7541; genus Palsa-295. Next base: position 20,637 of record JAIQGD010000062.1, on the reverse strand, counting down.
ATGCAAGCGTGAGCGAACCTACGTTGGTCTGGTTGATTTGAGCGAGCGTGCTGTAGCGGCGCCCGGAATAATCGCCGTTGAAGGTCGGCCAAGAATCGGTGCCCGGATTCAGCAGCTTGTGGGAGTCCAGCTCTTGCGCGGGCAGCGAGGCCGCGAACGCGAGAAGTATGAGGGCCAGTTTCTTCACTTGAGTGTCTCCAGATAGGTGAACAGGTTGTGCATGTCGGCGTTGGTGTATTTGTAGGCCTGCGCGAAATGCCAGGCGAGCGGGTCCTCCACCTCGACCTTCACGGCGCGCAGCGGCCAGGAGTGATACCAGCCGTCGGCGTCGCGAATGGCCACGGTGAATTCGTCCTTCAGCAACAGCGTGCCGGAGAATTTCTTGCCGGAGGGCAAGGTAACCGTCGCGGTCGAAGGTTTTCCCGCGGGATAAAGGAATCGCTGCTGCAAATCCGGCGCCGAATATTTTTTCGCGATGCCGGCCAGGTCGCCGGTGGGCGAGTGGCACTTCGAGCATCCGCCCGCGCCGTAAAAATAGGCCTTGCCGGCCTCGGCGCTGCCGGTGGCCAGCCGCGACGCGGGAATATCGTCGGGGTAGCCGCCGGGCACGCGCGTGTGCATGTCGTAGAGGTCGATCTGCGCGTGGAGAAACGCGTCGATATCCGACAAGTCCTTCTCGCCGAGGGGAAACCCCGGCATGCCGCGGTCGGGACGTCCGGCGGTGATGACCGGGCTGAGAAGGTCGCCGTTCTTGTCGTGGCGCACCAGCGCGGAGCGGATGAGATCGGAACCGCGGCCGCCCGTGGCATCCTCGCCGTGGCACCCCGCGCAGGTCGCCACGAATGTCTTGCGCCCGCGCTCGGCGGCTTCGGCCTGCGCCTGCTTCTGGGCGCGAGCGCCCGCGCCGCCCCGCTGCGCGCCCCCCTGCGGAGGTCCCTCTTGAGCCCGGAGTACCGCAACAGCAAAAAAAGCGATAAGGAGAACAAACGTCAGTTTTCTCATTTGAGGGTCACCAGATACGTAAAGAGGTTGTGCATGTCCGCGTTGGTGTATTTGTGCAGGAGTTCGACGTGAGCGGCAAGCGGATCCTCCACCTTCAGATCCTTCACCGCGCCTCGCGGCCAGGAGTGATACCACCCGTCCTTGTCCTTAATGGCCACATAGGACCCGTCGTTCAGTTGCAGCACTCCGGTCAACGTTTCACCCGAGGTCAGTTTCACGGTGGCGTTGGGCAGCTTGCCGGCAGGGTACAGAAGCCGCGTCTGCAAATCCACGGGAGTGTACTTGCCGGCCACGCCGGCCAAATCTCCCGTCGGCGAATGGCACTTCGCGCAACCACCCGCGCCGTAAAAATAGGCTTTGCCCGCTTCCACGCTTCCGGAGGCCAACCGCTCGGCGGGAATGTCGTTGGGATAGGCGCCCGGTGTGCGCGTGTGCAAATCAAACAGCGCAATCTGGGCCTTGATGAAAGCCACCAGATCGCCGACCTGGGAATCGTTGAACGGGAAGTTCGGCATGCCGCGGTCGGGGCGTCCGCCGGTGATGACCGGGCCGAGCAGGTCGCCGCCCTTATCGTGGCGCGCGATGGAGGAGCGGATCAGATCGGGCCCGCGCCCGCCCGTGGCGTCCTCGCCGTGGCAGGCGGCGCAGGTCCCCACGAACTGCTTGCGGCCGCGCTCGACGGCCTCGGCCTGCGCCTGCTTCTGGCTGGCCGCCGCCGCGCCCTGCGGAGCATCGTCCTGCGCCCGCACGACCAAGGCCGCGGCAAAAATAACAAGAAGCATCAAGGAAAGCTTTTTCACGTCAACCCCCTGCGTGGAACCTCGTCGTCCTGAGGAAACTGCTTCGTCGCGCTGCCGCTGGTGTTTCTGGGAGTAAGGCAACCCGATGCTCGTTGCGGGTTGTGGGTCGCGGCTTCAGCCGCGACCCACAACGCCTTCCGCGTTTTTCAGCACGCTGTTAGCGCCCGGCCTTGGTGAGCGTCGCCCCGCTGATCTTCTTGGTCTGATGCGCCCAGTTGGGCCCCGGATAGGTGAAGAACAGGTCGTAGCCGGGCGAACCGCCCGCGACGATGATGTGGAAATCGTCAACCGTCTGCACCACCGGCACGCTGCCGCCCGGCTTCAGATTGTCCTCAAAGACCTTCGCGTTCTCGGGACGAAATCGCCCGTCGGCAATCGCTTCCTGGATCAGCTTGATGGTCGCCGGCCTCAGCTTCTCGAACGGCACACGCGTCTTCTCATAGAAATACTCCTGCAGCTTTTTCCGCGTGTAGCCGTTGCTCGCGAGGTCGGTGGCGCAATCCGGGATCAGGACGATCACGAATGTTTGCGCCCAATACCAGCCGAAGCCCTGGTTGGTGTTGATCCGCGCGATCATCTGATCCACCACGCCCTGCCCGGTCCACGGACCCACCGCGCCGCCGCCGTAAATGATGGGGTTGCCGGAGGTCGCCACGGTCACCGTGCTGTCCTCGGGTTTGAATCCGAGACTCACGTTGTAGGGTTCCCACGGGCTTTTCGCCGTGTCTTCGGCAAAGGTGAAGAAGGTGTAGGACTCGAGCCGCCCGGTGAGCGCCATGTCGTTCACCTGCGGCCAGGTCTGGCCGATGTTGAGCAAGGCCAGCCGCAACGCGCGGCCCACCGTGCTATTGGCGCGCCAGCCGTGCCCCAGCATGCCGATGCCGGAATTGAAGTTCAATTCCTGCGCCAGCGGGCCATCCACGATCACCACCGGCGTGAACGAACCGGTCGATGCCTGCACGTGCGTCAGGTCGTAGTGCTTGTCGGTGAAGCCATCCATGGCCGCGAGAATCACCGGAAGATATTCCGGCTTCGCGCCCGCCATGACGGCGTTGATGGCGATTTTCTCCACGGTCGCCGTGCCCTGCTTGGGCGCCGCCGAGCCCACCACTTCGCTGGGGGAACGCTTGGTGCCGGCCAACATCTCCTTCACCAGTGCGGGCGTCGGCGGGACAATCGGCAAGCCATCGGCCCAGTGGTTATTCAGGAACAGCTCGTTCACCTTTTCCGACGCGTCCTGGTAGTTCTTGCCGGTGACCTTGATGTTGGCCCGTTCCAGCTGCTTCTGCGCTTGCGACGGCTTGGCCTCTTCGGCGGTCAGCGGGCGGACCAGATCGTCCACGATGGCCGCGAAGGCTTTGGCCGCGACGGGCTTCAATTCGTCGCGGTTCGCGCGCGACCGGTAGTAGGTATCGGCGGGCAACGCCACGGCCCGCAGCCCGGGCATCCCGCGGTCCTTGGCCGCGGACATGGCATCGTCGAAAAATTCGGTGGTGGTCAGATAAACGCCCGGCATTCCAGCTTTTTCGATTTCAATTGAGTCGTGGGAACCCCACCACGTGCAGCTCCCTCAATCACCCACACCGAAGATGTACAGATCGCCCTGCTGGGCGACCGTGGGGTACCACTTGGGCATGTCCGTGATGGTCTGCGCCGCCGGCTTGGGATACATCACGATCGTCGCCGTGGGATACTTTTCCTTCAACATCTGCGCGATCACATCGAGAAAATTGTTGGCCCCGAATTTCCCGTTGTCCACCAGCACGATTTTCTTGCCGGCCAAATTCGATGCCCGAGGGTTGATGCCCCGCGTCGGAGGCGGTGGAATCTCGCCCCGCGGATTCATCACTTCCAGCGTCACCTGCGCCGCGGCCGTCCCCGCAAGCACCAGGCTCGCGAACACAAATCCCGCCGCCAGCAGCCAATTCCTTCGCCTATTCATTACGTTGCCTCCCCGAAGAGAATCTTTCCCAGGATCATTCTTCTAGAAATACGGCCTCAAGATAGACACGAACGACGGGAATGTCAATTCGATTGCACGCCCGGGTTGCAGGCCCGTTCGTCACTGCAGTGAATCCGTCCAGCCGGACGTTCCGCCAAACGGCAATCCCGTCATCACCGCCACAATGGCGGTGATCTTGCCGTCCTGGATCTTGAACAGTTCGGCCACTTCTTCGCTGAACGGCCGCAAAGCGGCAGGAGATTCATCCACTTTCCCGACTCCCGGCACGTCCACCGATTTCACCGTCCCCGGCGTATTGAACATGAAGACGCCCAGAACCAGCCCGCGCTGCCGGTCCACCACCGTGTACCGCCGCGGCCGAATCGGAAAAATGTAGCTGAAAAGATGCGTGTTCAATTGCGCCCGGCAATCCAGCAGGCCCAGCTTTGAGCCCGTGAACGACGACGGGCAGGTCTGCGTGCCGTTTTCCACCCGGATCACGTCCTTGGCGAACGGCACGATGTCCCCGTTGCTCTGCTCGATCCCGTCAAAATACGGGTCCGTCGCCGCAATCAGATCCTTGCGCGAAGCACGGGCAGACTCGGGAATATCTTCGAACAATCCCGCCAAGGCCGGCCGTGGTTCCGCCAGGCCTTCGGGGCGCGTAAAACCTCCGGGAGTTTCCTTGCGCGTGATGATCGCCTCGATCTCGCTGATCTTTCGATTCACCACTCGCAGCCGGACGCAGAGAAGCCCCGGCATCCCGGCCTCATCGGTGATGCCGATGAAACCGGCCTGCCCGTCTTCGGGGTCGGCGATATACAGCTTGTAGGAGCCCCAGCCGGTCAGCGTGCCCCACAGCCCGTCTCCGAACTTGAGATCCTGAGCGTTTTCGGTATAGCGCGCCGTTTTGGTCAGCGGCAGGCGCGCGGGGTCGTGCTCGATCAGCGCGGCCCGGTATTTGTCCACCAGGCCGTTCAAGCATGCGCGGTCGCAGTCGCCCGCCGCGGCGCTGGCCGCCGGCGGCGCGGAAACAGCGGGACGCGGACTCGCCGGGCCCCATCCCGATTTCGTTCCGTATTGCACCTGCGTGAGCACGGCCTGGATGAAGCGGATCTTTCCTTTCTCGATCCTGAAAAGTTCCCCGATCTCGAAGGTCAGGGGATGCCGAAGCGTAAACGGAAATGTCGTGCCGTCCGTCAATGTGACGCTCTTCACCGTGCCGGCGTGATCGAAAAATGCAAACGCAAAAGCCAGCCCGCGCTCCCGGTCCACCAGCACGAATCGCCGCTCGCGAATCCGCGTGACGATTTTGAAGAATCCGGTCTTGAATTGCGCGGCGCACCCCAGATTACTGATCGGATAGCCGGTGCTGGTGGGTTGCGTCTTGGCGAGGCCGGGGTTGTTGGTGGTTTGCGTGCCGTTCTCGATTCGATTGCAGTCGTCGGCGAACGGATACACGCCCTTGCCGTCGTTGTTCTGCAAACCGGAGAAGTACATGTTCGCGGTCTTGACCAGTTCCTCGCGCGAAGCGCGCTCCGCCGCCGGAATGGTTTCCAGCAGAAGCGGGTTGGGCTTGCCCATCGCGTCCAAATTCTTGGCCGCATTGGCATCACGGACCACGAAGTCTTCGACCTCGGCGATCTTTCCGTCGCGGACCTTCAGGCGCAGGCAAAGGATCACCGGGTTGTCCCACTCCTTCACGACGCCGATGAAACCCGCCTGTCCCGCCTCGGGCTCCGCGAAGTAGAGTTTGAAGGTTCCCAGACCGTTGGCCGTGCCCCAGAATCCCTCGCCGAGCTTCAGCGCCTGGCCGTTCTCCGTGAACTTGACCGTGCTCGCCACGGGGAGGCGCGCCGCGTCATGCGCCACCAGCGCCGCCAGATATTGATCGACGAAACCGTTCAAACATTCCCGGCCGCAGGTTGCCGCCGCGATGCCCTTTGGCTGGCTCTGCTGCGTCGCACCCCAACTCGAAGGGCACGCCATGATTCCCGCGAGCGCCAGGCCCAACATCACGAACGCCAAAAACCGTGGAAGTCTTGCCAGCATGGTTCCGCCTTTCGCAGATTCCCTCATGGCTGCTTTCGTCTGTCCGCGCACGATTCCGACCCAGCCGCTGTGGACCGCCACCACTGCCCGTCCCACAAACCTGCCGCACCACTTGTCGGGACGCGCGCCATCGTCCACGGGTTTCACATATTTTCCCCGAACCAGCTCAGACCGAGGAGACCCGCACCACGCATGAAAGCCTTGGCCGATTTGTGAGTCGTACGCTTTCGCTGTGAAAGGGCGTGTGATATACCCCGTGAGTGACTTGGAAGCGGAACCTGCCGCTGATCGCCTTTGCCGCCGCGCTCGCGTGGTGTGGGCCGCGCCTGCGGCCGTTGCCGCCGGCGGCGTTTGTCATCGAGCGCCCCACATCCTCTCCGGCAACCGGGACGCCTCATGCCGAACTGCTGCCCCGCGCGGCGGCCACGGCGCATGCCGCGACGCTCGCGCAGCGCGCCGACGGCAAGCTGATCGCGGCATGGTTCGCCGGCAGCCGTGAAGGGGCGAGCGACGTGGCTATTTTCAGTTCCGTGTACGACCAGGGCGCCTGGAGCGCTCCGCAAGCGATCGTCGACCGGCGACGCGTCGAACACGACACGCAACGCCTGATTCGCAAGCTGGGCAACCCGGTGTTGTGGCGCGATGCGCACAACGTCCTGCATCTGTGGTTCGTCAGCGCCTCCTACGGCGGCTGGAGCGGCAGCGCCATCAACCACATGCAATCGAGCGACGACGGCCGGCACTGGAGCGCCGCGGCGCGCATCGTGACTTCCCCGTTCTGGAATCTCTCGACGCTGGTGCGCAATCCGCCCGTGGCGCTGGCCGACGGCGGCATGGCCCTGCCCGCCTACCACGAGTTTCTCTACAAGCGCCCGGAGTGGCTGCGCTTCGACGGGAACTTGCGGCTCATCGACCAGGCGCGCATTCCCGACAGCACGCGCACACTGCAACCCGCCGTCGCGGCCTTGGACGCGCATCGCGCCCTGGCCTTGCTGCGCGACTCCGGGCCGCCGCATCGGCTGCGCGCCGCGTACAGCGATGACGCGGGCGGCCGATGGCAGCCGGCCGTGGCCACTTCCATTCCCAACCCGGATTCCGCCCTGGCCCTGTTGCGCCTGGCCGATGGCACGTTGCTGCTGGCCTGCAATCCGTCGGAGACGAACCGCAGCCGTCTGGCTCTGCTGCGCTCGCGGGACCAGGGCCGCTCCTGGTCGGCGCCCCTGATCGTTGAACAAGGCGACGCGGGCGAGGAGTTTTCCTATCCCGCGCTGCTCGAGGACAGCGCCGGCACCGTACACCTCGCCTATACCTGGAAGCGCCAGACGATCAAACACGTCGAGTTTTCGCCGGCGCAAATCGAGGCCGTGCAATGATTGGGGCACAGGTGCTGATCGTCGCCGGGCTGCTCGTGTTGCTCGGAGTCCGCTCGCGCATCGCCGCGGTGCTGCTGGCCTTGTTGGTGCTGGTGCCCGTGCACGGAGGTGTGTCGCCGGCCATGGCGCTGCGCGGCCTGTGGGGCGACCCGAGCGTCACGACACTGCAACTGCTGCTGCTGGCTCTGGCGGGCCGAACGCCGCCGGCCTTGCACGCCGGCTGGCGCGCGCCGGCCTTCCTCGCGCTGGCGGCTGCGGCGCTCTACGCCAGCGCGCTCGGACCGTGGAATTTCGATTTGTATCGTTTCGGCTATCAGCCCGCCGCGCTGGTCGCCGTGTTCGGCGCCCTCGCGCTGATCGCCTGGTGGCGGGGACAACCGCTCTATCTGTGGCTGCTGGCCATCGACCTGCTGGCCTGGCGGACCGGCTGGCTCGCATCAACCAACCTCTGGGATGCCATGCTCGATCCCCTGCTGATGCTTGCCCTGCTGGCCCTGGCGATTCGCCACGGGTATCGTCGCTACCAAAATCGAAACGTCGTTCTCGCGTAAACCACAGCCACGCACCGCAGCGGCGAGGCGTGCCCAGTAGTGACGCGCCTGCCGCAATGCGCCTGTTTCTTGCAAACGGCTACGGCAAGCGGAACGCGAAGAACGTAGTGCCGGCCGAGACGATCACGTACTGCTGGCCGCCGGCTTCATACGTCACGGGGTTGGACCGCAGCGAGGCGCCCAGATAAATCTCCCACAGCGGCTTGCCGGTGGTGGCGTCGAGCGCGAAGAAATTGCCCTCGTCGCTCCCGGAAAACACCAGATTGCCGGCCGTGGCGAGCGTGCCCACCCAGGCCGGTGAGAACAGCGGGAACTCCCACTTGTTTTTTCCCGTCACCGCATCGAGAGCGCGGATCGCGCCGTAGGCGTCGTCGCCGCTCAGCGGACGTTCCCCGCCGCCGCCCTGGCTGAGCATGGGCTTGCCGGCCTCCACTCTGTTCGGATGGCTTTTCACGTAGTAGGAGCCCATCTCGCGCGCGTTCACGTAGAAGAGCTTCGTCAGCGGGCTGTACGACGGGCTCTGCCAGTTCACTGCCCCGGTGATGCTGGGATAGACGAGCGTTCCCTCGTCGCTCGGGTCCGAGCCGGGAATCACGATGGGCCGGCCGTTGGCGTCGAATCCCTTGGCCCATGTCTGCTTGGTAAACGGAACCGCCGAAATAAACCGGCCGGTTACGCGGTCCAGCACGTAGTAAAACCCGTTGCGATTGGCCAGGCCGAGCAGCTTGCGCGGCTTGCCGCCCACCGGCGCGTCAAACAGGATGGGCGGCTCGGCCGCGTCCCAGTCGTGGGTCTCGTGCGGCGAAAACTGGAAATGCCATTTCATCTTGCCCGTGTCGGCATCCACCGCGATCAGGGCGCAGGTGTAGAGGTTGTCGCCCGGCCGGTCGTCTCCATTCCAATCCGGCGCGGGATTGCCCGTGCCCCAGTAGAGCAGGTTCAGTTCCGGGTCGTACGATCCCGCGTTCCACGTGGTGCCGCCGGCGGGCACCGCGTCGCCCCAGGTTTCCGAACCCGGCTCGCCCGGCGCGGGAACCGTCCACAGCCGCCAGAGCTGTTTTCCCGTCTTGGCGTCGTAGGCATCCAGAAACCCGCGCACGCCTCCTTCGGAGCCGCCGCTCCCGATGATGATTTCCCCGTTGATGGCCACGGGCGCCGCGGTGATGGCGTAACCCTTCGCATTTTCCTCGACGTGCGCGTTCCAGCGGACCGCGCCGGTCTTGGCGTCGAGCGCCACCAGGTGCGCGTCAATCGTCGCGACGTACACCGTGTCGCCGAGCACGGCCACGCCGCGGTTGGTCTGAAACAGCCCGAGCGCCAGCACCTGCTTGGGCAGGATCGGCGACCAGGTCCAGACTTTTGCGCCGGTGCGCGCGTCCATCGCGGTGACGGTGCTCGGCGGCTCGGTGAGGTACATGATGCCGTCCACCACCACGGGCGACGATTCCATGTTCGTCGCGGGCCGGCTGGTCTGATATGCCCACGCCAGACGCAACGCGCCCACGTTGCCGGTGTTGATCTGCTTCAGCCCCGAGAATCGTTGCGAATAAAAGTTGCCGCCGTAGGTCAGCCAGTTTTGCGGCTCGCGGTCGGAGCGCACGAGGCGTTCGTAGGACACCTGCGCAAACGACGAAAGCGGAATCGCCAGCGCCACCACCGCCAGGACGTACTTGCTCGCCTTCATTGCGCCCCCTTCAAACTCGCCAGGTAGGCCACCAGGTTGTCCAGCTGCGCCGCGGACAAACGGTCCTTGAAGCTGGGCATCAAGCTCTTCCCCGGCTCTTTTTTCAACTCGCGCAGTTCGAGTTTCCGCAGCGCGTGGAAGCGGCCGGCGGCATCCTGCAGCACGATGGTGAACGAATTTTCGCTCACGCGCATGCCGTCGATCGCGCGCCCGTCCTTCGTCACCGCGTGCATGAACAGATACAGCGTGAAGCGTCCGCGCTCCATTGCGCCGGCCTCGTGCGGCAATTCCGCGCCGGGCGTGAGCAGCGTCGCGCGCAGATAGCCCGGCCCGCGCATCGCGCCGACGCGCGTCAGCTCCGGGCCGATGCCGCCGCCCTCGCCGCTGATGATGTGGCACGCCGCGCAACCGCTCTTCTCGTAGGTTGCCCGCCCCTTCGCGGCGTCGCCCGTGACCGTTCCCGTCGCCGAAGCGCCCAGCGTCTTGACGTAGCCGAGCACCTGCCCGGCCTCCTCCAGCGTCAGCGACCAGAACGCGCCCATCGCCGTGCCCGGAATTCCCCCGCGAATGATGCTCCCCGTCGGCTGGTCGCCCAGCCGCATCGCCACACCCTGAATGTCCGGACCCCTTCCGCCGGCTCCGTCGAGCCCGTGGCACGTCGAGCAGTTCGCTTCAAAGAGTTTTTTGCCCACGGCCAAATCCGCGGGCGAACTCCGCGCCACCACCGGACTCATGTCGCGAATGACCTGCGGCTTCGCCGCCGGCTTGGGCGAGGCAGCGAGCGGAGCCATGCCGAATCCCCACACCATCGCCGCCAGCGCACCTACCCAGGAACACCGGATCGCATTCATAGAGCTCCCCCGCGCTATCCCTCGATACGCCGCGAAGTATCACCATCGGCCCCGTTCCTGTCAAGGTACGCCGCGAATCGCGAAAAGAAATGTCGATTTACCTTCCCGTTTCCTGAACAAACGTCGAGACGATGTTGGCGACCTTCTGCGGCTCCCGTTGCAGAAGCAAATGTGGCCCGTCGACTTGCACAAACAAAATATCCGGCTTGATCCGCTTCATTTCGTTGATGCAAGATTCTGCCAACAGCTTGTCTTGCGTCGCCTGCACGTACATGAGCGGAACCCGGGTCCGCGCCAAGGCGCTTCTTGCATCGCAATTCAACGCCTCACGCAGACGACCGCTCAGAACCGCTGGACTCACAAATCGCAATACTTGGCGGAGTTTCTGAATCAGCGATCGAGGTGCATCACGTCCGACCAAGAAATATTCAAGAATGCAACGAGGCGCTCTCAGCCTGAAAAACCACGGCCGGGCAACCGCTTTCGCTAGTTGCGACCAAACCGCGATGGGCTTGGAAACAAAGCCCGCACAGATGATCAGACCGGTTAGATTTGGTGGACTCGAGGCAGCATATTCAAGCGCTAGGGGAGTTGAAAACGATTCCGCCAGGAGCACAAAGCGCTCATCTTTAGGAGCCGCGGCGCTTACAAATGGGTGTAATTCAGGATAGGAAAGAAATTTATCTGCTGGATAGGCGACCGCGGTGGCAGTGAATGTATCGGGAAGTGCCGCGAGAAAACCTGCAAACAACTGCCCTGTTCCGTCCATACCCGGAAGAAGTACCAAGTGTTTCGTCATGCTGTTCACACGGTGCTCCAATTTAATCCAAAGCGCATTAAATGCTACGCGCCGTGTCGCGGAACGGATAACTGTCGATGAAGCCCCAAATCGCGTTTTACATGCCGCGCTAAAGACCGCGGCGCTACATTTACACCTGGACCACACCTCCGCGCAGAGGTGTTCATGTAGCGCCGGGGCCTTCAGCCCGGCACGGTGGCATCGCCGAGACATTAATTATCGGAAACCAACCCACTACCCAGCGAGAGCAATTGAGAGTGTAACGAGGGAGCCAGAGGAGTGAGAATTGGCTGAGCCGGCCACTTTGTGGAACGCAGGAAGCAGCGAGCAATGCACGCCGAGCTTCACCCGAGGTGTACAGGCAGCTCGACCAGGCTGGCCAGCATGAGGTCCGGCGGATGCGCGCGCATGCCTTCGACGCCGAGGCCGTAGCTCACCCCGCAGGCCCATGCGCCGGAATTGCGCGCCGTCAGTACATCCACATCGGAATCGCCGACCATCATGGCCTCGCGCGGCGCCACATCGAGGTCGCGCAGCAGCACGTTGACGCCGATCGGATCGGGCTTCTTGGTGGGAAAACTGTTCCCGCCGTAGACGAACCGAAAATACTTCGCCAGCCCCAGCCCCGCGAGGATGCCCTCGCTGAACCGCACCGGCTTGTTCGTCAGCACGGCCATGGAATGCCGGTTCAGCAGCTCGAGCCCTTCGCGCACGCCGGGATACGGGACGGTGTGGTCGAGCATGTGCGCGCGATAGTAGGAAAGGAAGAACGCCAGCCCCTTGTCCACCTCTTCATCCGCCACGCCTTCGCCGAGCGCGCGCCGCACCAGCATGGGAGCGCCGCGCCCCACGAAGCTGTAAATCGTCTCGTGCGCCAGCGCCGGGCGGCCCATGTATTCGATCGTCGCGTTCACCGCCAACGCCAGGTCGAGCTTCGAATCAATCAGTGTGCCGTCCAAATCGAAGATCAGGAGGCGCACGCCCCCAAATTTGCCGTTCGTCCCGCTCATGCTTCCTATGGCCCTCGCTTCCACCTTCACCCTCTTATTCTATCCTACGCACTGCCGCGCGTGCCGCCTCAGTCAGACGCCCGCTGCATCGTGCAGAGTCCCGCGGCCACTGTGGGCTGTGGCGCGGATGTTTGCCCCAAGGCAAGAGCACAGGCAAGAGTGCCTGTGCCACGAAGAGCGGCCCGCGCAACCAAAGCCACCTGTGCTTCCTCTGCCTCCTCTGCTTCCTTTGCCTCCTCCACCTCCTTTGCTTCCTTTTCTCTCCCGCTGCTACAATGGGCGTTTTCCGGAAGTCTCACAACTCCATACCGAGGCCCGCATGGCTGACATTCAACCGTTTCGCGCTTACCGCTACGACACCACTCGCGTCGCACTGAAAGACGTTCTCACGCAGCCCTACGATAAGATCACTCCGGCGATGCAGGAGCGCTACTACGCCGCCAGCCCCTGCAACCTGATTCCCGTGGAAAAGGGCCGCGTGCTGCCCGACGATTCGCCCGCCACGAACGTCTACACGCGCGCGGCGCAGAAGGTGGACGAATGGATCGCGCAGAAAATCCTCGTCCAGGACGCCGCGCCCAGCATCTACGTCTATTCCCAGGAGTTCGAGGTCCCCGGAACGCGCACGCGCCGCACGCGCATCGGCTTCATCGCCCTGGCGCGCGTGGAGGACTACGACGCCCACGTCGTCTTCCGCCACGAGCGCACGCTTTCGGCGCCCAAAGCCGACCGCATCGAGTTGCTGCGCCACACGCGCGCGCAAACGGGCCAGCTGTTTCTTCTCTACGACGATCCGGGCCGCCAGATCGACAACTGGCTCGAGGAAACCGCCCGGCACGCTCCCACCGCCGAGATGGTGGACGAGTACGGCGTGGCGCATCGCCTCTGGGCCGTCTCCGATCCGGCGTTCGTGCGGCGGATTCACAACTCGATGTCGGCGAAGAAACTGGTGATCGCCGACGGGCATCATCGCTACGAAACGGCGCTCAACTACCGCAACGAATGCCGCGCCCGCGCGGGAAAGACCGATCCGCAGGCGGCGTCGGAATTCGCCATGGCCACGTTCGTCAACACGCATTCCAAGGGGCTGCTCATCCTGCCCACGCACCGCCTGATCTCGCAGCTCGCGGGCTTCGACTTCGACCGTTTCCGCCAAGATCTGGCGCCGTACTTCGACTGGTACTCCTATCCCTTCTCCAACGCCGCCGAGCGCCCCGAAAGTTACGCCGAGTTCCGCAAGGACCTCACCGGCGAGCGCAAGGGCCTGCGCGCCATCGGCGTCTACCCAGGGACCACGGAGGCAGGCGGCGCGTTTTATCTTTTCGTGCTGCGGCGCGATGCCGACCTGGAAACGCTGCTCCCGAATGTTTCCGCGGCGCAACGCGGCCTCGACGTCGTGCTGCTGCACCGCCTGGTTCTCGAAAAAGGGCTGGGCATCACCCCCGAAGCCGTAGCCGCGGAGAAAAACGTCGGCTACGAGCGGGAGGTGGACACCGCCCTCGCGGCCGTCGATCAAGGAAAGGCGCAACTGGCATTTCTCCTGAATCCCGTGCGCGTCGGGCAAGTCACCGACATCGCGCTGGCCGGCGACGTCCTGCCCCAAAAATCCACGGACTTCTACCCCAAGCTGCTGAGCGGCATCGCCGTCTTCCGGCTGGAGGGGCAAATCTAGCGGGGCGCTGAAAACATCCGACAGGTTTGCGGGTCGCGGCATTACACCGTGCGGAACAAAGTCGTTTTCGTGTCATCCCGAGCGGAGCGAGGGATCTGCTTTTCGCACCAACCTCAGGAAAAAAGCAGATTCCTCACCCCGGTCAAACTGCGACCGGAGTTCGGAATGACATGATGCTGTTTTTTTCGCTATTTGCGAAGCAGCGACATAAGTCCCCCCGCTGAAGTTCCCTGTCGCGCGGATCGTCACTTCCTCCGCCACCTCTACAAACAAGAATGCGCGGCCCCGCGGGAATGCGGAGCCGCGCTTCGAGGATTTCTCGCCGTTCGCGGGAGGCCGGTCCGAGCCTCGCCCGCGATCGAAAACTTACTTGCTGAAGCTTTGAATCGCCGCCGCTTCGTTGTCGTACGTGTCGAAGACGGTGATCAGCTTGGTCACCTGCAGCAGTTCCTTGAACTTGCTGCCCAGGTTGGCGAGCTTCAGCGTGCTGCCCTGCCCGCGCGCGCTGTGGAAAATCGCCACCAGCGTGCCCAGGCCCGCGCTGTCGATGTAGCTGACGTTGGCCAGATTCAGCACGATCTTCTTGTTTCCCGCCGCCAGCATGCTCTTCACCTTCTCGCGGAACGAGTTGCTTTCCTCGCCCAGGACGATGCGCCCTTCGATATCCAGCACGTTTACCCCGTTCACATCCCGATCGGTCATTCGCAGTGCCACCTTCACACCTCCTCAAAAATATCGCGAGCGCCCTTCCGCGGGCCGCTCGAAAAATCCCGCCGGCGGGCCTGCGCCCGGGCGTTCTTCCCGCTCAGTAAAAGTCCGAGCAGGACATGTAGTAGCCGCAACTCGGACAGATCAGCTTGCAACTTCGCGCCGCCAGCCGCGCCGAGCACCGCGGGCAGTACGCCGACGCGTTTTGCATCTCCCCGCCGGCCGCTGTCCCGGGCTCGACCGCCAAACTCGCGGGTTCGGCCAGCCGGTCCGCCCTTTCCGGTTGCGCCATCTCCGGCTCCTTCGGGAGGAAGTTTATAGCATATCCACGCCCGCGGAGAAAGGAACTAACTGCGGGACAGGCCAGGGCTCCCGGTCCGCCTCCCGTCAGCGCCAGCGATCGATCAGCACGGCGCCCAGGGCCGAAAAAATTCCCGCGTATAAGAATCCCGCCGCGGGACTCACCCCCGACCACAGCGCGCCCACCACCACGCTCGACACCAGATCGCCCACGCCGTTCACCGTGGCCAGCACGCCGAAGCCCGAGCCGCGAACCTCGGGCGGCAAAATCTCCGCCGCCAGCGATTTCTCGAGCGCCTGCTGAAACGCCCCGTGAACACCCGCGAGCCCGAACAGCGCCACCAGCACCGGGATCGTCGGCGTTTCCAAAATAAAGCCCGCGCAGAAGATCGCGGCCATCACGTAGCCCACCGCCAGCAGCCTGCGCTTCCCGATGCGGTCGCCCAGCGCCCCCGCCGGATACGCCACCGCCGCGTTCACGACGTTATAGAAGGTATAGAGCGCGACGGAAACCGTCGCCGCGCGTCCCATGCCCAGGCGCGGCGCCAAAATCTGGCTGGCCCGCAGAATCAACAGCGTCGGAGCAAAATCTCCCATGCCGTGCGCGCACACCCCGGCAAGGAAATGCCAGTAGGGCCGGGGAAGCTGCCTCACCCGCGCCGCAAAACTCGCGCCTGCGCCCGCCGCGCGATGTTCCTCCATCCCGTGGCCCGCCGGCGCGAGAAACGCAAAGGCCAGCGCGGCGGTCAATCCGGGCACGAGCGTCCAACGCAGCACGCCGCGAACGCCGAGCACGCCCAATAGAGCCGTGGCGCACAGCGGTCCCATCACCGCGCCCAGCGTATCCATGGCCCGCTCGAATCCGAAGGCGCGCCCGGATTGTCCCGGCGCCACCGCATCGGCCAGCAGCGTGTCCCGCGAAGGCCCGCGGCTCCCCCGCCCCATCCATCCGGCGGCGCGCAGCGCCAGGACCCACGGCCAGCTGCCCGCGAACGCGTAGCAGAAAGTAGTAATGGCCGTCGCAAAATAGCCGATGATTCCCGTAGGCTTGCGCCAGCGGGGATGATCGGCCAGAAAGCCGCCCGCGAGCTTGGCGAAGCTCGATAGGCCATCGGCCACGCCTTCGATCACGCCCAGCGCGAACGCCGGCGCGCCCAGGCTCGCCAGAAACACCGGCAGAATGGCCGTGGCCGCCTCGTGGCCCCAATCCGAGAACAGGCTCGCCAGGCCAATGCCCAGAACGCCGCGGGTGAGCCAGCGTTTCGGGGGCGCGGGCGTAGTGGCGGGTGCGCTCATGGCGGAGTGGGCAGCTCCATCCTATGCGACCCCTTGCGTGGATACAACCGGCGGCGCGCCGGGGTAGAATCGGACCGCCGGGCGAATCTAGATGCCGCGGCAAATTGCGCCACGCCAGGCCGATGCGGTCGACAGCACGAACGTCGAGCGCATCTTCAAGGACTGGGACGTCGTGGTCGACGGCTGCGTTACCGGCGAGATCGAAGCCGGTCTGCTGGTGCTGGTCGCCGTGGGACGCAACGATTCCGCCGCCACGCCGGCGTCCATGGCCGAGAAAATCGCGCACCTGCGCATCTTCAATGACGATCAGGGAAAAATGAACCGCTCGGTGCTCGATACCGGCGGCGCGGTTCTGGCCGTGTCGCAGTTCACCCTGTATGGCGACGCGCGCGGCCAGCGCCGCCCCAGCTTCGTCCAGGCCGCTCCGCCTGATCAGGGCAAGGCCGGCTATGACGAATTCGTGCGTGCACTCCAATCGCTCGGCGTGCGCGTGGAAACCGGCGTCTTTCAGGCCCACATGTCCGTGGAGCTGACCAACGATGGACCCGTCACGATTCTGCTCGATTCCGAAAAGCTTTTCTGAGCGCCCGCCCGCTTGCCATGTCGGGGCAACGGGCTTACGCTCATCGGCGGAGCCCAGCTATGCATGAAACCTACCGAATCCTCGATCAAATGGACCGCGTATTTTCCGGCGAGGCCTGGCACGGCCCTTCCCTGATTCGCCTGCTCGACGGCCTGTCCCCCGAAGAGGCTTCCCGGCATCCCATCCCCGGGGCCCATTCGGTGTGGGAACTCGTGCATCACATCACGGCCTGGAAGACCATCGCGGACCAGCGGCTGAAAGGAGAATCCGGCGAGGTCAGCCCGCGCCGCGACTGGCCGCCCGTCTGGGAAGTAAGCCAGGCCGAGTGGAAGCGCGCGCTCGAGGACTTGGCGGAAAGCCATGCGCGTCTGCGCCAAACCGCCGAGACACTGAAAGACCCCGAGCTGGACCAGAAACCCGCGGCAGCCCGCGAGTCGCGCTACGTTCTCTTGCATGGCGTGCTGCAGCACGACCTGTACCACACCGGGCAAATCGCCGTCTTGAGAAAAGCGCTGGGCAAGGGCGCCGCCTGAAACGCGTATCCCTTCGCATTCCCGCGCCGCGGCACAATTGAGTCTTTCCCATTTCCCTGCGACCCGTGATAGTGTTCGCATGATCGTCGCCCGGCGAATGTAGTCTGGCGTCCTCGCCGGCGGCGCGCGGAACTGATACGCACATATTTTCGTTACGTTGCGCGGCGCAAGGGCAGCAGCGCCGCGCGGCTTTCCAGGAGGAACTCAATTGATGCATTCCACGTGGAGAAAGATCCGAGGGGGGATGATTCTGGCCGCCGCTTTGGTCGCGGCGTTTCTGGCGCCGGCGGGCCAGGCGCAGCGCGGGGCCGCCGATTGGCCGAACTATCGAGGCACGCTGGCCAGCACCGGCTTTTCCCCGCTGAAGCAAATCGACACCGCCAATGTCTCGAAGCTAGCGCAGGCCTGGACCTATCGCCTCGCCGAACACGGCGGCATGTTCGAAATCACGCCCATCGTCGTCAAGGGCGTCATGTACGTGCCCGCGGGCAAGCGCGTCCTGGCGCTGGACGCGGTTACCGGCAAGGAAATCTGGACCTACGCCTTCGAGGGCGCCCAGGCCTCCACGCGCGGCGTGGCGTACTGGCCGGGCGATAAAAATACTCCGGCGCGCATCATCTTCACGACCTTCGACCGCAAACTGATCGCGCTCAACGCCGCCACCGGCAAGATCGAGCCCGCCTTCGGCAAGGACGGCACCGTGCTGCTCGACGTCGGCTACAACGGGGTCCCCACCATCTTCAAAAACGTCGTCATGCTCGGAGCCAGCGTGGGCGAGCTGCCCGTCGGGCCCCCGGGAAATTCGCGCGGCTACGATGCGCGCACCGGCCAGAAACTCTGGGAATTTCACACCGTGGCGCAACCCGGCGAAACCGGCCACGAAACCTGGCTCGACGACGGCTGGAAGGGCCGTTCCGGCACCAACGTCTGGGGCTGGTACATGACTGTCGACGAAAAAACCGGCACCCTCTACATGCCTATCGGCGGCCCGTCGCCCAATTACTACGGCGGAGACCGCCCCGGCGCCAACCTGTTCGCCAATTCGATCGTGGCCGTCGACGCCGAAACCGGAAAGATGAAGTGGTATTTTCAATCCATCCATCACGACCTGTGGGACCAGGATCTGCCCCCCGGCCCGAGCCTGATCGACATCGTGCAGAACAAAAAGAAAGTTCCCGCGCTCGCCATCATCGGCAAGACCGGCTTGATGTTCATCCTTAACCGCGACACCGGCAAGCCGGTGTTCGGCGTCGAGGAGCGTCCCGTCCCCAAGGGTGACGTTCCCGGCGAATGGTATTCGCCCACGCAGCCCTTCCCGGTGAAGCCGCTGCCCCTGGCGCGCAACAGCTTCAAGCCCGAGGACATCGTCACCGCCGACGACACCACCCCCGAACACGCCAAGGCCTGCCGCGATCTGTATGAGAAGTCCGGCGGGTATTACAACGCCGGCCCCTTCACCGCGTGGCTCTACCATGAGGAGGGCGCACCCCCGAAAAGCACCATCCAATTCCCGGGCGGCACCGGCGGCGCCAACTGGGGCGGAACGGCGGCCGATCCCAAGACCGGGTACGTCTTCGTCCAAACGCATGACATGTCGCTGGTCGGCTGGATCGAGAAGAAACACGGCACGGGCAGCTACGGCCGTGGCACGGAAGGCTCGACGCAGATTTACGACCGCGCCAGCATCACTGGTCCGGGCCCGTACGCCGGCTTCAGCGTCACCATGAAGGATTCTGCCGGCAAGGTCATCGGCAACTGGCCCTGCCAGAAACCGCCCTGGGGCCGTCTGATCGCCGTTAATGCCAACACCGGCGACATCGCCTGGCAGGTGCCGCTCGGAATCACCGAGGGCCTTCCGGAAGGCAAGCAGCATACCGGAAGCGGCGGCAGCGCCGGCCCCATCGCCACGGCAGGCGGATTGGTCTTCATCGGCGCCTCCACCGATCACCGCTTCCGCGCCTTTGACTCCAAAACCGGCAAGGAACTCTGGGCCGCCAAGATGGACGCCGAAGGCAACGCCGATCCCATGACCTATCAGGCGAAGAACGGCAAGCAGTACGTCGCCATCGTCGCCAGCGACACGCTCTACGTCTACTCCCTGCCCTAGTCCGCGGGGAATTCCAGGAGCCGCATTTCCGGTCCCATCCTTCGCCTGCCTCTGGCGGGGATGGGACCCTTTTCTTGCGCCCAACCTAAGACCCGCCTGGCCCTGTTGACATCCCACTACGCGGAACGGTGTTGGTAGCGCCGGCGTCCCGCCGGCTCTTTTGCGGTGCGCCATAGCCACACGAAATCGCCGGTCCCGCCTCGCGGGACCAGCGCTACAAACCCCGGCCTTCCTCGTGGGCAATGCTAGGGTCTCAAGCGTCTGTTGCATGAGGAATCTCGACAAAACCAGATGAAGTCTGGCGCGCCATGGTTTACCAAGGCTATAATCTCGCCCACTTATGTCTCTGGTTCGCGGCACGAAAATTGGCCCCTATGAGGCCCTCGACCAAATCGGCGCGGGCGGGATGGGCGTGGTGTATCGCGCGCGCGACCCGAAGCTTGGCCGCGATGTGGCACTGAAGGTATTGCCCGACGCGTTTGCGCGCGACGCCGAACGCATGGCGCGCTTCCAGCGTGAGGCCAAAGTGTTGGCTTCGCTCAACCATCCCAACATCGCCTCGATCTACGGCCTGGAAGACTCCGGCGCGACGCACGCGCTGGTGATGGAGCTGGTCGAAGGGCCGACGCTGGCCGAACGCATCCGCTCCGGCGCGGTTTCGATTGACGAGGCGCTGCGCATCGCCAAACAAATTACCGAAGCGCTGGAATACGCGCACGAGCGCGGGATCGTCCACCGCGACCTGAAACCGGCGAACGTCAAGCTGACCAGCGATGGCGCGGTAAAAATTCTCGACTTCGGCCTGGCCAAAGCCGTGGCGGGCGACGCGTCTTCGCTCGACATGGCCAATTCTCCGACCATCAGCCGCATGGCCACACAGCAGGGAGTGCTGCTGGGCACGGCGGCGTACATGTCGCCGGAACAGGCCAAGGGCCGACCGGTGGACCGCCGCGCGGACATCTGGGCCTTCGGCGTGGTGCTGTACGAGATGCTGGCGGGCCGCCGCCTGTTCGAAGGCGAGACCGTTTCCGACACGCTGGCTGCCGTGCTCAAGACCGAGCCGGACTGGTCGCAGCTTCCTGCGGCCACCCCGATCCGGTTTCGCGTCCTCTTGCAGCGCTGCTTGCAGAAAGATGCGAAGCAGCGCCTGCGCGACATCGGCGACGCCCGCATCTCCATCGACGAAGTCCTCTCCGGTGCTCCGGACGCCGCCAGTAGCGCCGGCGTCTCGCCGGCAAACGCCGCTCCTATCTGGCGCCGCGCGCTGCCGTGGGCCATTGCAGCCCTGCTGTTCGTCACTCTGACGCCGATAGTATTCGTTCACTTCCGCGAGAAATCGGCCGCTCTCGCCGAGCCGATGCGCTTCCAGATTCC
>JAIQGD010000061.1:8319-27350 GCA_020072765.1 Terriglobia bacterium | reverse complement strand
CCAGCGCCGCGCCGAGGCTGCCAAGAAATATCTGGTCTCGCTCGGGATTACCGCCGAGCGCATGGAAACCGTGAGCTGGGGCAAGGAACGTCCGGTTTGCTCCGAGCACACGGAGGAGTGCTGGCAGAAAAACCGCCGGGCGCACCCGGCCATGGTTCACTAACGGCGCTTCGCCTGGCGAAGCGCCGCACCCCGGCGGGTTCCCAGCGAACCCGCCGGAACGGACTCCAGCGCATCTGATGAAGGACACGTCACAACAGTTCCGAGAGGCTCTCGGGGGTTCCCGCCCCGAAAACGCGAGCCCGGTGAAATTTCCCGAAGGAGGCATTCCCTTGCGCACACGATGGCTTGCGCTCGCACTGGCATCAACATTTTTCGGCGCCCTGGACGGAGCGATCCTCATGCCCCAGCCCGCCGGCGCCATTTCCAGGGAAATGATTCAGCTCCAGCAGCAGGTGGCGCAGTTACTGCAGGCGCAGCAGGACCTGCGGAGCACGGTGGACACCAACAGCGCCGCGCTGAAGACGCTGGTGCAGCAGACCGCCGAGTCGGTGAACAAGCTGAACGGCGAGATGGTGGCGGTGCAGCGCACCGTGCAGGACGCCCAGGCGAATTCCGGGTCGCGCATCGACACGCTGACGCAGCAGACGCAGGGGCTCTCCGATAATTTGCAGGACGTGCAGGCGCGCGTCGCCAAACTCTCGCAGCAGTTGTCCGACGTCCAGAATCTGCTGCAGAGCATCGACTCGAAACTGTCCGGCGGCACGCCCAGCGTACCGCCCGCCGCGGGAGGTGCCGGCACGAGCGGCGGGACACCGGCGCCTTCCGGGGCGCCCCCGATTTCCGCCGACACGCTGTATCAGAACGCCCTGCGCGACTACACCAGCGGAAAATACGATCTGGCGCACCAGGAGTTTTCCGACTACATCACGAATTTTCCGTCGAACGACCTGGCGTCGAATTCGCAGTTCTATCTCGGCGAAATCGCCTACGCCCAGAACAATTTCAAGGGCGCCATCGCGGCCTACGACACCGTGCTGACGAACTACCCCAAGAGTTTCAAAATCGCGGCTTCCCTGCTGAAGAAAGGCATGGCGGAGCTCGAACTGGGACAGAAGACCGCCGGCCTGCGGGACCTGCGCGAGGTCGTCCGCCGATTCCCCGGCTCCGACGAGGCGCGCCGGGCGCAGGCGCGGCTGCGGTAGAGCGGCGCGACGGCGTCTTACGCGCGCAACTCGTCGGGCTGCCAGTCGCGAATCATCTTCTTGATGGCCTTGCGGTCGGTGAGCTTCTCGTCGAGAACTTTGCGCGCCAGCTCCGGCAGCTCCGCGTCACTGGCGAAGCGCAGCGCCACCAACTGCCCCACCTCGAACTCCGGGATGCGCGCACGCAGGTCCGGCGGAAGCAGTTGCTGCATCCGCAGGCGCATTTCCAGGCGGATGACCCGGTCCTGCACCGTGAGGGCGAAGACGCGCGCGAAGAAGAATATCAGCACGAAGGCCACGGCAAGCAGCAGCGAGAGGACGTTTTCGGCCGAGAAATGGCGAATCAGGCGATAGATGGACCAAATCAGGTTGATGGCCAGGATGGGAAACGCCACCTGGTGAAACAGCGGGACCGTCTTGGCGTGATTCTCGAAAGTCTGGGGTTTCGCGGGCATGAGGGCATCTCCGGCGCAGAGATTTGAAGCCAGCGCGGGGATTCTAGCAGATTCCGGCGCGCCCGTCCCTGCGCCACGGTTGGGCAAGCAGTTTGCGGGAGGCGTTGAATTTCCGGAGCCAAGCCCGTGATTTTCGGATATACTCCTGCCCATGTCCGTTAACAAAGCAATTCTCGTTGGGCGCCTCGGGCGCGATCCCGAGACGCGTTACACCTCGGGCGGCCAGGCCGTCTGCAATTTCACGCTGGCCACCGACTCGAGCTACAAAGACCGCTCCGGCGAACGCCAGAAGAAGACCGAGTGGCACCGCATCGTGCTGTGGGGCAAGCTGGCGGAAATCGCGCAGCAGTATCTCAAGAAGGGCCAGATGGTGTACATCGAGGGGCGCATCCAGACGCGCGAGTGGGAAGACAAGCGCGACGGCCAGAAGCGCACCACCACCGAGATCGTGGGCAATGAAATGCGCATGCTCAGTTCCCGCGCCGAAGGCGCGGCCGCCGGGGCGGGTGCCAGCGCGGCGCCGAGCAGCCGTTCGGTGGACGCGGATATGGATGCGGGCGCGATGCACGAAGAACCGCACGCCGGCCCGGAAATTTCCGACGAAGACATCCCGTTCTAAGAGTTCCCTGAAGCATTCATCGCGGTGTTCCTCGGCAGAACCATGAGGGAAACGCCTCATGCCCAAGCGGAAGCTTGCCCCTCTGATTAATTCCCCAGGCTGCCAGTCTTAGCGGCACGTGCCGGGTCCCGACTGCTGTCCGGGATGCAAAACGCGCACTGAAGGCCCCGGCGCTACATTTACTTCGACTAGACCGACGAAGCGCGGGGACTACTTCTTCTGGGTGGCGCTGCCGTTGGGAGGCGCGGAGGCGCCGTTGCCGAGGGCGTCGATCAAGCCTTCATCCGGCGCGGGCAGGGTGGGCAGGACTTCCTCGGCGATGAGGCGGTTCTGGATCAGGACGTCGTTGCGGATGCGGCCGTCGCGGAACTCGATGGCGCGCTTGGCGTACTGGGCGATGTCGTGCTCGTGTGTGACGATCACCACGGTCAGGCCGTGCTCGTCGTTGAGCTTCTGAAGAATTCCCATGATCTCGACGCTGGTCCGGCTGTCAAGGTTGCCGGTGGGTTCATCGGCGAGCAGGAGCGAAGGGTTATTGACCAGCCCGCGCGCGATGGCCACGCGCTGCTGCTGCCCGCCGGAAAGCTGCGACGGAAAGTGCCCGGCGCGGTCGGCCAGCCCCACGCGATCCAGAGCTTCCTTGGCCCGGCGCGTGCGCTCCTGCATGGGAACGCCGGCGTAAATGGTCGGCAGCTCGACGTTTTCCAGCGCGGAGGTGCGCGACAGCAGGTTGAACTGCTGGAACACGAAGCCGATGCGCTGGCTGCGGATCTTCGCCAGTTCGCGCTTGGTCAGCCCCGAAACATCCTTCCCGTCGAGAAGATAGCGTCCCTTGGTCGGCCGGTCGAGACATCCGAGAATATTCATCAGCGTCGATTTTCCGGAGCCGGACGCGCCCATGATGGCGACGAACTCCCCGGGATAAATATCGAGCGAAATGCCGCGCAGGGCGCGCACCTGGATTTCGCCGAGGTCATAGGTTTTGTAAACGTTTTCGACGCGGATGGTGGGAACGCGTCCGGCGGCGGCCGGAGTTTCCGAAGGGGCTGGGGCCGTGGTGGAGAGGTCGTCCATGAGGTGTGCGCGGCTCGCGGCGTCCGGCGGCGCTGGATCAGCGTTGTTCCTGACGCTCGGCCGCTTCTTTCTTTCTCCGCTCGTCGAGCCGGCGCATGAAGTCGTCGAATTTGAGCTGCTGCTCCGGCGACAGGATGGCGCGCACGTGCGCGCGGCCGTCCTGGCGGATCTGCTCGCGCTGTGCATCGAGCGGGCTATACAGCGATTCCCACTTGTGGCGCGTATCGTCGATGATGGCGCCAAGCTGCTTCTGCTGCTCCGGCGTGAGCTGGAGTTCGCGCGTGGACTGCTCGATGATGTGGGCCCGGGTGGGCATGAGGGCCGACGGTACCCGCTGCTCGCCCGATACCCGCTCCTGCCACAGGTGGTTTCCGACACCGCCGAGCAGTGCGCCCAGAAGGAAAACCACGACAAAGAGAATAGCGGCCTCGCGGCGCGCCTTAGTTGTTTCCATGATTGTTTTCCGCCAGCATCATCAGGACCTCGTCGCGATTGGCCGGGGCCCTCTCCGGATCGGGTGAAAACAGATCGCTCACATTGCTAGGACGTACCACAGCGAGATTCGGTTGCAGGCGGCGTCCCCAGCCCGCCTCGTAGGTGATGAGAATGGCCAGGGCCAACATGGCCGTGGCCGCAAATCTCCACCCCAGCGACACAAACGGCTGCCAGAAGGTGGCCCGCTCCGCCGTGCGCTCCTGTTCGGCGGCGTAAATCCGCGCCATGACCGTGCGGTTAAACGCCGGGCCGGGGCCATCGGCCGGGCCAACGGCGCGCAGCAGGCGTGCGCCGGCCGCGGCTTCGTCCAAGGCTTCGCGGCATCCCGCGCAGCCCGCCAGGTGTTCGGTCACACTCTTCGCACGGGCGCCGCCCAGATCAGCCGCGACGTAGTCTTCGAGCAGTGCCTCGAATTGCGCACAGGCTGCCGACCGAAAATCCGGATGTTGTCGCATTGGTCTTACCTTTTCCTTTCCGTGGGAGTCGCGGGCCGCGCGCCGGTCTTGCCGCCGGGCTTCACGCGGCGGCGGAAGGCTTGCATGATGCGGCCCCGCGCGCGGAACAAACGCACTTTCACCGTGTTCACGTTAAGGTCGAGCATTTCCGCCAGTTCCTGCACCGAAAACCCTTCCATCTCTTTCAGAAGCAGCAATTGCCGGTCCTGCTCCGGCAAGGTGTCGAGAATCCGTTCGATGGCCTGCCGGGCCTCGGCTCGCTGGCTGGGGCTCTCCGGCGGCCGGTGCGCCGATACGATACCGTCCAGTTGCGAAACCTGCTCTTCCGACAGGTCCGCTTCGTAAACCAGCGGCCGCACCTTCCTCTTCCTTAAGTAGTCCCAGCATTCGTTCACCGCAATCTTGTACAGCCATGTGGAAAACGCCGCGCGCTGGTCGAATCTCCGAATGCCGAGATACGCCTTCAGAAACACCTGCTGCGCCACATCTTCGACGTCCTGCGAACGCCGCAGGATGCCGCCGACCAGGGCGAACACGCGCTGCTGATGGCGGCGGACCAGTTCCTCGAAGGCGGCCGCTGTTCCGCTCTGGCACAGACGCACCAACTCCCAATCTTCCTGCTTTGCCCCGGTGTTGCCGGGCAGTGCAAGCGTTTGGGCGCTGGCTGCCATTGTCTTTGGGACGTCGCTCATCGCTTTTAGGTTACGTGGGAAATGCTATTCCGCAAGTTTAATCTTGATCGAGTCGATAGTCTATGCGACAATGCCCAGCATGATAATCGGCGACCGTATTCGTTTGCTACGCGAAACAAAAAAGCTTTCCCAAGGCGACATCGAGAAGCGCACGGGTCTGCTTCGCTGCTACATCTCGCGCGTTGAGAACGGCCACACCGTTCCGGCGATCGAGACCCTCGAGAAACTGGCGCGGGCCATGGAAGTTCCGCTCTACCAGCTCTTCTACGACGGCGAAGAACCACCCGAACTCCCCAATCTTCCCAAGAGGAAGAGCGCGGACGACATTGCCTGGGGCAGCGCCGGGAAAGATGCGCGCTATCTAGGCCGTTTTCGCCGTCTGCTGGGCCGCCTGGAGGAAGAAGACCGTCGTCTTCTGCTCTTCATGGCTCAGAAGATGGTGGGCCGCTAGGCGCGGGTTCGTCCCCGTCGCACAGACGCCCAGCCGGAGCCATAAACTTCGGCCGCTGGCTTCCCTAAAGAAGCAAGCTCGTCGCATCGCTCTCTACGGGTGTGCCTGGCGGTTTCGGCCCAAGCCTGCAGGCGAGCGCTCGACTCGGTATTCGTGTGCCCCGCCGATTCCTTCAGCTCCCTTCAGCTAGCAGCCGCGCCTTCCGGCGAGTCTCCTACTCCCACTCGATGGTGCTGGGCGGCTTCGAGCTGATGTCGTAGACCACACGGTTCACGCCGGGCACTTCGTTGACGATGCGCACCGAGATCTTTTCCAGTACTTCCAGCGGCAGGCGGGACCAATCGGCGGTCATGGCGTCCTGCGAATCCACCACGCGCACGGCAATCGGGTGGCCGTAGGTGCGGCCGTCCCCCATCACTCCCACGCTGCGCACCGGCAGCAGGACGGCGAACGCCTGCCACACTTTGTCGTACAGCCCGGCGCGGTGGATCTCCTCGACCACGATGGCGTCGGCGCCCCGCAGCATCTCGAGCTTCTCAGGCGTGATTTCTCCCAGCAGGCGCACGGCCAGGCCGGGCCCCGGAAACGGGTGCTTGACCAGGATCTCGTCCGGCAAGCCGAGTTCCCGCCCGATCAGCCGCACCTCGTCCTTGAACAGGTCGCGCAGCGGTTCAATCAGGCCGAAGGGCATGTCGTCGGGCAGGCCGCCGACGTTGTGGTGCGACTTGATCACCGCCGAAGGGCCCTTTACGGAGACCGACTCGATCACGTCGGGATAGAGCGTGCCCTGGACGAGGAATTTCACGGGGAGTCCGGGTTCCGCGCCGGCCAGCAGCTTCCGGCCCTCCTCCGCGAACACGGAGATGAATTCGTTGCCGATGATCTTGCGCTTGCGCTCGGGATCGCTGACGCCGTGCAGTTTGCCGAGGAATCGCTCGGAAGCGTCCACGCCGATGACGTTGAGTCTCAGGCGCTCGCGCAGCAGCGCCAGCGTATCGAGGAATTCGTCCCTGCGTAGCAGGCCGGTATCCACGAAAACGTTGGTCAAGCGGCCGCCGATGGCCCGGTCGACCAGCGCCGCGGCCACGGTGGAGTCCACGCCGCCGCTCAGCGCGCAGATGGCGCGCGCCCCATCGCACTGTTGGCGGATGCTTTCCACCGTCTCGGCGATGAACCCGGCGCGGTTCCAGTTCCTTCCCGCGCCGCAGATCGTGAAGACGAAATTCTGCAGGATTTCCGTGCCGCGGTCCGTGTGCAGCACCTCGGGATGAAATTCCACGCCGTAGAATTTCTTTTCCGGGTTTTCGACCGCGGCCACGGTCTTGTCCGTATGGCCGGTGATATGGAAGCCGACGGGCAGGCCGACCACGTGGTCGCCGTGGCTTTCCCAGACCTTCAGGCGGTCCGGCAAACCCTGGAACAGGGGCGAGGGCCGGGAGACATCGAGTTGCGCGGGGCCGTACTCGCGGTGCTGGGCGCGCTCGACTTTCCCACCAAGCGTATGCGTGAGCCACTGCATGCCGTAGCAGATGCCCAGCACGGGGACGCCGAGCTGCAGCACCTTGGGATCACACACCGGCGCGTCCTTGTCGTAGACCGAGCTGGGCCCGCCCGAAAGGACGATCCCCACGGGCTGCTGGGCGCGGATGTCGTCGAGCGGCGCCGTACAGGGAAGGACGGCGGAGAAAACCTGCTGCTCGCGGATGCGCCGGGCAATCAGTTGGGTGTACTGCCCGCCGAAATCGAGCACTACTATGCCGTGTCGCGTGCTCACCTTGCCTCCGTGCTCTTGCTCCGCCGATGTGCCTGTGGTGGCCATGTGGGAATGTCGCTCGCCTTCCTAATTCTATTTTAGCAGGCCTGGCCTAACCCCGGGCGGCGCGCCCTGATTTTGCAGCGCCCGGCTACGCCATGACGATGTTGACCAGTTTCTTCGGCACCACGATCGTCTTGAGGATGCGCTTGCCGTTCAGGATGGCCGCCACGCGCGGGTCCTTCACCACGCGGTCCACGACATCGTCGTCGCTCAGATCGGCATCCACCAGGATGCGTCCGCGCATGCGGCCGTTGATCTGAATGACGATTTCGACCTGCTCTTCGCGCGTGAGATCCTCGCGAAACGCCGGCCATTTCTGCTGCGCCAGCCCGCCGGAATATCCCAGCATTTCCCAGAGTTCTTCGGCGATGTGCGGCGTCATGGGAGAGAGCATCAGCACCAGAATGGCCAGCGAGCGCTTCAGGATGGCGGGCGAGACGTCCTGGTCGAGCGGCTCCTGGGCGATAAGCTCGTTGACCAGTTCCATGATCAGGGCGACGGAGGTGTTGAAGTGCCAGCGCGAATCGAAATCGTTGGTGACGCGCTTCAGGGTCTGGTGGGTCTTGCGCACCAGCAGCTTTTCCTTGGGCGTACACTGCGCCAGGTCGGTCTGGGCGTTCCAGTCCACGGCGATGTCCCGCAGGCGCGCGGCATGCTTGTCGATCAGTCGGTGCACCCGGAACAGGAATCGCGCCGAGCCTTCGATTCCCTGCTCGCTCCATTCGAGATCTTTTTCCGGGGGCGCGGCGAACAGCGTGTACATGCGGCCCGTGTCGCAGCCGTACTTGTCGGCCATTTCAATGGCGCCCACGAGGTTGCCCTTGGACTTCGACATCTTCGCGCCTTCCTTGAGCACCATGCCCTGCGAGAACAGCCGCTTGACCGGCTCGCGATGCTCGACCAGCCCCAGATCGTGCATCACCTTGCAGAAAAAGCGCGCGTAGATCAGGTGCAGGATGGCGTGCTCGACTCCGCCGATGTACTGGTCGATGGGAAACCAGTAGGCGGCCTTGGCCTTGTCGAAGGGCGCGCGGTCGTTGCGCGGGTCGGTGTAGCGATAAAAATACCACGACGAATCCATGAAGGTGTCCATGGTGTCGGTTTCGCGTTCGGCGGGGCCGCCGCATTTCGGGCAGGTGGTGTGCACGAACTCCGGCACGCCGGCGAGCGGCGACTGTCCCTGGCCCGTCAGCGTCACGTTTTCCGGCAACCGCACGGGCAACTGGTCGTCCGGGACGCCCACGATGCCGTCCTTCTTGCAGTAGACCACCGGGATGGGCGTGCCCCAGTAGCGCTGCCGCGAGATGCCCCAATCTTTCAGCCGGTAAGTGGTTTCTCCCGCGCCAAACCTCTTCGCCGCCGCGTCGGCGGTCATTTTCTCGATAGCCTGCTCGGAGGTAAGCCCGGAGTAGGGTCCGGAGGCGTCGAGATGGCCGTATTCGGTGTAGGCCTCGCTCATGCGGTCGGGCCGGAGAGGAGGTGCGGAGGGCGGCTGCACGACGACTTTCACCGGCAGGCGGTATTTCTCCGCGAATTCGTAGTCGCGTTGATCGTGCGCGGGCACGCACATCACGACACCCGTGCCATATTCCGCGAGGACGAAGTTCGCCACCCAGATCGGCACGCGCTCGCCGGAAAACGGATTCAGCGCAAAGCGGCCCGTAAAGAAGCCTTCCTTCTCGGCCGTGGCCAGGTCCGCGGCCTTCACGCTGGTGCGCCGCATGGCTTCCAGCCGGTCCTCCATCGCCTTGTTACCCGGCACGCCGGCGATCAACTCGGGCAGGCCCGGATGCCGGGGAGAGAGCAGCACGGCGGAGACACCGTAAATCGTGTCGATGCGCGTGGTGAAGACTTCCAGGGGCGCCGCGGCCGTTCCCTCGACAGCGAACTGCACGCGCGCGCCGCGCGATTTGCCGATCCAGTTCTGCTGCATGACCAGAACGCGCTCGGGCCATCCGCCGGCCAGATCGCTGATGCTGTCGAGCAGGGCGTCGGCATAATGCGTGGTGCGCAAGAACCACTGCTCGATTTCCTTGGCTTCCACCGGAGTCGTATCGTGCTGCCAGCAGAAGCCGTCGACCACCTGCTCGTTGGCCAGCACGGTCTGGCACTGCGGGCACCAGTTGACGCGGCTGCGTTTGCGGTAGGCCAGGCCGCGCTCCAGCATGCGGAGAAAAAACCACTGGTTCCAGCGGTAGTATTCGGGCTCGCAGGTGGCAATCTCGCGCCGCCAGTCGTAGCTGAAGCCGAAGCGCTTGCAGACCGCCTTCATCTGCGCGATGTTGGCGTGCGTCCATTCCCGCGGGGGCGTGCCGCGCTTGATGGCGGCGTTTTCGGCGGGCAGGCCGAAGGCGTCCCAGCCGATGGGGTGCAGCACGTTGAATCCGCACATGCGCTTGTAGCGCGCCACCGCGTCGCCGATGGTGTAGTTGCGCATGTGGCCCATGTGCAGCGTGCCGGAAGGATACGGCAGCATCTCCAGCAGATAATATTTCGGGCGCGAGGCGTCGTTGTCCTCGGCGCGGAAGATGTCGCGCTCCTCCCAGACTTTCTGCCACTTCGCTTCGATGCGCTGCGGATCGTATTCAGCCACTCACGCGCTCCCGTGGTGCGGTCGCCTCACCCTTGCCGATGGCGGACCAGATTTGAACACAGAGGCCACTGAGAAAATCCGAGGGCACAGAGAAAAACAGCGGGGCGTTGCCGGCCCGTGCTACTTCCCGCGCGCACGCGCCGGGCGTGACCCGGCGCCGGCTTTTCCTTTACTTCCTCTGCTTCCTCTACTTCCTTTGCTTCCCTTCTTCACTTTTTTGCGGCGCGGCTTCATGCCGTCGCGGCTCGCGCTGCCTTTGACTTCCTTTCCCACAAGTTTCCAAAGGACCGTCACGTTGCGGCGGTCGTCGCCCGGCTTGTCGATGGGCGTCTCCAGAATGAAGGCGCGCCCGGCCAGCAGGGAATGCTTCAGGATGCGCTCGAACGCTTCGAGCCCGATGCGGCCTTTGCCGACATGCTCGTGGCGGTCCACGCGCGAGCCGAGGGGCGTCTTGGAATCATTCACGTGGACGACAGCCACGCGGTCCAGCCCCACGGTGCCATCGATTTCGCGCAAGGCGGCTTCGAGCCCTTCCGCGCTGCGGAGGTCCCATCCCGCTGCAAACGTGTGCGCCGTGTCGATGCAAACTCCCACGGGCAGATCGCGGCAGCCGTCGAGAATGGCCTGCAACTCATCGAAGCGCGCGCCGAGCGAGCTACCCTGCCCGGCCGTATTTTCGATCAAAATGCGGAGTTCGCCAAGCTTCAACCCGCGCGCCGCCTGCTTGAGCCCCTGCGCCACCGCGGCAATGGCCGGACCGGTGCCGGTGTTCAGCGAGCTTCCCGGATGGATCACGAGAAAGTCCGCGCCCAGCGACAGCGCGCGCACCAGTTCCTGATGGAACGCCTGCACCGAGCGGGCGCGCAAGACGGGATTGGGAGAAGCGAGATTGATCAGGTAATTGCCGTGGATGACCAGCGGGCCAAGCCGCAATTCCCTGCGGCGCGCGCGAAACCGGTCGCAATCCGCCGGCGCGATGCGCGCCGCTCCGCCGGCCCACATGCGCGGGCTGGCCGAAAAGATTTGCAGGGCGTTGGCGCCCAGGCCGTGCGCCAGATCGAGCGCTCCGGCGATGTCTCCGGCGATGGAGGTGTGAATGCCGATGCGAATGCTGCCGTCTTTCCAGGCGGGAATTTCAGGCGCGGGAAGCGGTTCCGGGCGGTACTCGTCGGCGGCGTCAAAGACGAGGCTGGTTGGGTGTTGTTCTTCCGCCATTCCCTCAGGGTGTCCGCAGGAGTAAGCACCCATCTTAACGGAAACCCGCCCTTCCCGCAAACACACCCTGCGGGCTCGAAATGGGCGCGCCCGGTGCGCTGCGTCACCGGAAACGGAGGGTACCTATCCGGGTTTATCGGGACTAGAGCGATAGCGGGCGATCGTGCCCGTTGTAACCAACGATGGGTTCATTGCGCGGATTCAGCGACAGCCGAATCGCCGAATTGACGCCGGTACTCCAGCCATTCCGTCTTTACGCCGACCATGAATTCCTGAAAGCGGGCGTCTCCAGCGAGGGGGCGCAAGTGCGGGTCGCGCACGAAGAGAGGATAGTTGGGCAAGCCCATGTCGGCGGCAGATCGTAGCCAGCGAATGGCGCGGTCCGCGTCACCTCCCATGGCGTACACGGAGGCGGCATTGTGCCACATATGATGTATATGCAGCAGCGGCTTACCTCTGCTGAGCGCCTGCTCAAGTATCGAATACGCCTTGGCGGTTTCGCCTCGATGCGCCCATACGAGCGCTTCCGTGCTGTCGATCGTCGGTTCCTCCGGCAATAATTGCCGTGCCAGACGAATCCTCTCCATAGCGCGATCGGGCGCTCCGAGGTAAAGCGCTATGCCGGGATAGAACAAATTGGCCCAGACATTGGTAGGATCGGCCGCCAGAGCACGGCTATCGTACTCATCGGCTAGTTCATAATCACCAGAGTAAAGCGCCGTATGCCCAATGAACGTAAGAGTGCGTACATCGGACGGATTGCGGGCCAAGGCAGCCATCAGGCTCTGGCGCGCTTCGACATGTAAACCGAGATGGAAAAGTATCAAGCCGCGCCAAACCTGCGCCTGATGGCAGCCCGGATTCAAGTTCAGCGCGCGGTTCAGTGCACGCAAGGCTGCAGCATTGGCGTAGTTCCGCTGCGGCGTCCAAAGCAGCTGACCCTCCGCGCAATGCGCATCCGCATTGTTTGAATCCAGCTGCAGAGCGGCATGAATGGCGTCTTCCGCTCGAGCAAACCACTCCGCAGTGCCTTCGTAAACGACTCCAATCTGAATACATACCTCGGCAAGGCGCGCCCAAGCATCCGCGAAACCTGCATCCAAGGCGGTGGCCTGTGTCAGCAATTCGACGGCACGATCCAGATCCCACCGATTCATCCGCGACAAGCGGTCTTCGGCGCGGAGATACAGCTCAAACGCAAGCGCACTATGGGTCGGCGGCCTGGACTCGCTTCTGCCTTCCGTTTTCGGCGTGAGCGCCTTTAACAGGTCTTGACCCATGCGATCCTGCAACGTGAAAAGATCGGCGGTTCCAGAATCGAAACGCAGCGAAGCCAGGGACCGTCCATCGAGAATTTGCCTGGCCTGCAGATGCACGCGCATTTGCGTGCCATGTTTTTGGATGCTGCCGTCCACCACGAAATCGACGTTGAGCTCACGGCCCATGACCGTCGCGTCTCCGTGGGCGTAGTTCACGACACTGCTCGTGGGGCGAACAAGCAGGTCCGAGCTTGTGCTGAGATGATTGATCACCGCGTCGGCCAGCGCGACCGACAAGTACTCATCTTCGGGGCCCGGTGTAAGCAGGTGAAACGGAAGCACTGCTACCGAGCGTTTCCCTGCTGCTTCCGTACGCAGATACTCGGCCAAATCCAAATCGCGTTGCAAATTGGCGATGTCCCGCTGCAATTCGACCGCTCCACGGTAGCGCGCGTCTGGTTGTTTCTCGAGCAAGCGATGGATTATTCGGGCAAACCGGTCGTGGAGGTCGCCGGGCAAATGCAGGTTAGGCGGTTTGCCGGTAAGAATCTTATCGAGCAGTTCCGCGCCGGAAGAGGCGTAAAACGGGCGTTCCCCGGACGAAGCTTCACACAGCACGACGCCGAGGGAGTACAGGTCGGCCGGGGGGCCGATGAGCTCGCCGCGAAGCTGTTCTGGGGCCATATAGAGGAGTGTTCCGGCGACCGCGCCGTCAAGCACATTGGTCGTCGTTAGCGCGGCTCGCGTCATGGTCAAAGTCTGATCGAGGTTAGGCCGCGCTATACCAAAGTCGAGCAGCTTGGCCTGCCCGTCCGACTGCATGAGAATGTTGCGCGGTTTGATGTCGCCGTGCAGGATACCAGCCCGATGAGCAGCCTCGAGTGCCGCCGCGAGTTGGGCGCCGAGGCGCAAAGTCGCCCGCAGGTCCAGTGGCCCACTGGAGATTACTTCGTGAAGCGTCTGGCCGCGAACAAGCTCCATGACAATGAACAGCCGGCCTTCGGCTTCGCACACGTCATAGACGGTAACGATGCCCGCATGATTAAGCGCGCAGCATGCTCGAGCCTCATGCAGGACACGGTCACGCTCCTGGCCCGTGTTGATTCCGGCATCGCTGAGGACTTTGATAGCGACGTCGCGACGAAGGCGGTCGTCGTGGCCGCGATAGACGATACCCATACCGCCGCGGCCGATTTCCTCAAGGACCAGGTAATGAGCGATGCGGCGGCCGATCAACGCAAGCTCGGCAGCGGGTGGCGGCAGAAATTCCTCAGTTGGGCCGTCGTACGCCAACAGCGATTCGACTTCGTGGCGCATGGCATCGTCGCCGGTGCAGGCCTGTTGTAGATACACGGTGCGTTCCTCGCCCGCTCGCTCCCGTGCGGAGTGATAGAGCCGCTTGATTGCTTGCCAGCGTTCAGGCGTCATCTATGATCTCGCCTTTGCTCAGCTCCCGAGTGAGTTAGAGCTCTGCCAACACCATGACCGGCAGTGTGCCAAGGTTAAGCAATAGGCAGAGTATACCGCCATAGGGCTGAGTCAGAGACAATTAGACGTCAAGTCCTGATAAGTTGGATTACAGGACAAGTCCGTTCCTCGTGCCCCCATGACCGGCTAGCGCGTTGATTCGGAGTTAGCGAGGTGGCCAACCGGTTCATTTTTATTGGCAAGCCGTGTGGTATCTTAAGCCGCGAAATCCAAGGACATTCGAATGAACCAACGGACGAACGTGCTCAAACTGCTGGTGATTCTGGGTCTGCCGTGGGCGACAGCAACTAAGGCCGGCCCGACGCAGTCCACATACAAGCAAGAGGTGCGGGCAGGCGCGGAAGAGATTTACGTCTTTCGAACGACTCGCACGCTCCATAAGCCGGGCGCGACGCCCGCGTGCGCGGCGGCGCCCTTCCCGTCCGCCAACGAGGACTACTACGACCTCTGGTCCATCGAGTTGCGGGCCAGCGACAGCCGGATCGTGAACACGCACAAGAAGGCGGTGGGAGGATTCACGGCCTGCATGGGCCAACTCGCTCAGGGCAGCCCGGTGCAAATGTACGCCACGGGAAACTTGGCTCACATCCCGTGGGTCGGCGTGGGCGAGTGCGTCGTGCTGAAGTCGCAGCCTCCTGTCCGGACCGCTGTCGCCTTCAATTGCCGCCTGGATTTGAGCGGGCTTCCGGAGGCCTATGCCGGAGGCTTCTTGGCTTCGAGCACGCTGGCGCCTTTTCTCGGCAAGAATCAGCCCCCCACGGCTCACGTGCCCGGCTACCTTTCCACGTCCGTGGTCATCTTGCGGCTCTGGAAAGAAGTGCCTGCCGCCACCAACAAACCCTGAGCCAGATGCTGCGCTCGTTGCCTCGAAAGCATCGCGGCGCTACTTCTTGGGCGTCAGCCGCAAGAGCCTGCCGTCGTCGGTGAGCAGGTAGATCGCGCCGTCGGGACCTTGCCGCACCTCACGAATGCGCTGGTTGAGATCCTTGAGCAAGCGCTCCTCGGCTACGACGCGGTTGCCGTCCAGCACGAGACGGATCAGGCTTTTCGCCGCCATGCCCCCGACGAACAGATTTCCCTTCCACTCCGGGAACATGTCTCCGGTGTAGAACATCGCGCCGCAGGGAGCGATATCCGGATACCAGAAATAGACCGGCTGCTCGGTGCCTTCTTTTGCCGTGGCGCCCGTCCCGGCAATGGGGTCGCCGTTGTAGCGGCGGCCGTAGCTGACGTTGGGCCAGCCGTAGTTGCCGCCCGGCTTGATGATATTGATTTCGTCGCCGCCCAGCGGGCCGTGCTCGATCACCCAGAGCTGTCCGGTGGCCGGATTGATGGCCGCGCCTTCCGGGTCGCGATGGCCGTAGGAGTAGGTTTCGGGCAGCACGGTGGGCTGGCCGAGAAACGGGTTGTCCTTGGGGATCGAGCCGTCGCGATTGATGTGCACGACGCGCCCGGTGAAATTACGCAGGATATCGGGGTCGTTGATTTCGTGGTTCGTGCCGTCATAGGGCGGATCGTAAAAGCGGAAGCGGTCGGCGCCGGTGACGAACAGCGTGCCATCGGGAGCAAAGACGATGCGCCGGTTCACGCCGTCCAGCAGCACCTCCACATTTTCCAGCCGCTTTTCGTCCTCGCTCAGCCGCGCGCGCGCCAGGCGCTCCTCGCCCACGCGCATGGTGCGGCGCTCGGAGACCGACGCTTTCCACACATTGCCGTAGAACACCTCGATGGGCCACACGCCCGGGGCCTCGCCCGGCGGCGGAGCGAAGTAGGTGAAATAGATCAGGCGGTTCTTGGCGAAATCGGGATCGACGGCCACGTCGTGCAGCGATTCGGCCGCGACGATTTTCGTGTCCGGCACGCCGGCGATGGGCGCCGAATAGAACCCGCTCATCGTCGCGACGCGC
Source organism: Terriglobia bacterium (assembly GCA_020072765.1). Lineage (GTDB taxonomy): Bacteria > Acidobacteriota > Terriglobia > Acidiferrales > UBA7541 > Palsa-295. The sequence continues at coordinate 11,626 of JAIQGD010000061.1, read as the reverse complement.
ATGAATCCGTAGCGCTCGGTGACCAGCATCTTGCCATTCGGCAGAAACGCGAGCGCCCACGGCGCCATGAATCGCGGGATGACCGTTTCGACATTGAACGCCGGCGATTTCTTCGCGGGAGCGGGAGCGTTCGTCTGGCCGGGAAACGCGGGCTTGGGCGGCGCGTAGTCGGCGGGGTTGGCCATCTGCCCGCGGGCCGGCGAGGAGATGGCCGCGGCCAGCGCGATCACGGCGGCTGCATATGCTGCTGCGAGAGCGAATCGTTTCATGGGGGTGGCGAACCTCGTTTCTTGGGCAAGCGTTCAAATCGAGGGCGCGATAGTACCTAAAGTTCGCTATTCACGCAATCGTTATACGCAAAATGCGGGCCCCGGGGTGTTTGCCGACTGCGCCCGGAGTTCACGGCGGCCGCCGGTTTTGTAGCGCCCGGTCCCGCTTCGCTGGACCGGGCATGCCGTGCGCAGGGTGGCAGATGCCGCGTCGGAAAATCACCGACGCGCCGCTATGGATTCTTCCCTTCTATCGCCGAATTCCGGCACAAGGATCGTTGGGGCGGATAATCTAGAACTAGTCCGCTGCCGGCCCGCGGAATGCGCTGGAAACAGCGGGCGTCCGGGTGCTATGCTTTCAAAGCTTCACGGGGGCGCGGTCGCCAAGTGGTAAGGCGAAGGTCTGCAAAACCTTTATCGGCGGTTCGACTCCGCCCCGCGCCTCCAAAATTGTTCATCGCCAGCCAGTATTCCAACCGAAATGCTCCGCTCCGTTTCGCGCGCGACCCGATTTTTCCTCCGCACGCGGCTTTGCCAGCGCGGCATCCGTTGCGCTAGACTCACGGTTTCGTCCATATCCCGGGAGCCCTAGGAATTGAAGCTGCGCCTGAACTATCGTCTCGTCGTTCTGCTGTTGCTGCTCACGGGTCTGGCCATCCGCGAGGTGGCCATGGAGCTGCGGCCGTCCTTCCTGCGGCCGGGGCTGCATCTATTCGCCTACGTGGGAAACACGGCCGATGGGACGGTGACGGCCATCGATCTGGTCAAGCTGGCGCCCGCCGCAACGATTGCCGTGGGCGCCGCTCCCACGGGCCTGCGGGCGAATCCGGCGCGCAAGGAAATCTGGGGGCTGAGCTCGACCGGGGGCTACGCCTGGGTTCTCGACGAAACCACCAATCAAGTAGTCGCGCGCATTCCGGTGGGAGCGGCGCCCTACGCGCTGGATTTTTCCCCCGATGGCCAACGCGCCTACGTCGCGGCGTCGGGCTCGAATACGGTGGTGGCGATTGACTGCGCCAAACGCCAGGTGGTCGCTCGCGGCCGGGCCGGGCGGCGTCCCTGGATCGCGCGCGTCTCGCCCGATGGGACGCTTCTAGTCGTATCGAATCGCGACGACGCCACCCTCTCGCTTCTTGACGCCGCATCGCTCGCGTCCAAGGGCACCGTCTCCGTCTCGCCCGATCCCGAGCAGATCGCCATCCTGCCCGATGGTTCGAAGGCGTTTCTCACCTCCGGGACGCAGAACGAACTTTCCGTGGTGGATTTGAAGCAGAAGGTGCTGCTCGCGCGGCTGTCGCTGGGCGGCACGCCGGACGACCTCATCCTCAAACCGGATGGCGGCGAACTTTACATCCCCTCGCGCAGCGCGCACGGCCTGATCATCGTCAACACGCAGAGCAACGAGGTGGGCGACTACGTTCTTCTGGGGATGTCGCCGGCTTCGGCAACCCTCACGGGGGATGCTCAGACCCTCTACGTATCCGACTCCGCGGCCGGCCGCGTAGTTCCTGTCTCGATCAGCGTGCGGCAGGCCGAGCATCCCATCCCGGTCGGCCAGACGCCGCGCACCTGCCGGCTGACGCCCGGTGAAGAGATGCTGCTGGTGGTGGACACGGCATCGAGCGACCTCGCGGTCATCCGCGCGAAGACCTCGAGCCTGATCACGCTGATTCCCATCGGCGCCGGCCCGCGCGATCTGGTCACCGCGGTATTCTGAACGAGCCGTTTGCAGGCCTCTTACTGCACCGTCAGGCCCGGGGAAACGGTGCGGGAGACGCCGTTGGCCGCGGTTCCCTTCACCGTCACGGTGTAGGTTCCCACCGGCGTCCCGGGCGTCCCGGGCTGCACAGCCGGGGGATCGCTGGCTCCTCCGCCGCACGCCACCATTCCGATCATCAGCGTCAGCACCAACGCGCTGGCTGACGCAACTCTCGCCCAACGGGCGGCCGGCGGCGCCGTGCGAGCCGCACGTCGGGTTGCGATCCACACGGTCAAAAGCGCCAGCATCTCCAGCAGCGTTGTCCAGACGGGTTGCGGAAGCGGCCGCGCCGGACCTCGCGGCGGCCGGGAAACGAAGGGAGCCGCACCCGCCGCGGTGGTCGTCACGCTGACCGTGAATTGTCCGGCGGCGCTGGGGCTGACCTGCACCGAAGGTGGTGTCGTGACCGGATTCGTGGTGATGGTACACGTGCTGAGGGGCACGGGATCGGTGCAGGCGAGGGCGATCGAACCGGCGAAGCCGGCCGAGGAGTCCAGCTGAACCGTATAGGTGGCGGTCTGCCCCGGGTGGACGGGTGCGGTGACCGGCTGTCCCGTGGAAGAGGTGAAGCAGAAATCCGCCGCCGTGCCGCTCAGAGGAATCGTATGCGGGCCGCCTGGGGCGTTATCTTGCAGGGTGAGCGTGGCGCTGCGCGCGCTACCGGAACCGCACGACGCGGCTTGCACCGGAGCGAACGTCACCTGAATCGTGCAGGTGCCGTTCGGAGGCGTGTTGGCCGAGATACAGGCGTCCGTACCCAGCACAAAATCGGCGGCATTCGCGCCCGACACGCTCGCGGCAGTGATGGCCAGCGCTCCGGCCAGCGGCCCGGTGCTGGTATTGCTCACCGTCACGGGTTGCGGCGTGAGACTGGAAGCCGCCGTGCCCGCCAACTGGCTGCCGAAGTCGAAACTCGTGGGCACCGAAATCGCCGCCTGCGTGGCCGTGCCGGACACTGCCACACTCGACGGATTCGCTCCCGGAACACTGAGCGTTGCCGACCGGCTCCCCGGCGCTGTGTTGACCACCGGGCTGAAGGACACGTTTAGCTGGCAGGTGGCGGCCGCGCCCAGGCTCGCGGCGCAGGAATTTCCGAGCACGAAAACGCCGGCATTCGCGCTGCTGAGTTTGATTCCGCTGATGTCGGCGGCGGTGCTGCCCGGATTCGTGATCGTGACGCTCTGCGGAGCACTGGTCAGGCCCTCGCTTTGCGGTGCGAAGGAGAGGCTCGCGGGCGACAGTTGAAGCGTCGCCGGAGGCGCCGTGGCCGTGCCGCTCA
>JAIQGD010000061.1:0-8305 GCA_020072765.1 Terriglobia bacterium | reverse complement strand
AGCGTGCCGCTCGCCAGCGGACACGTCGTGCTCGCCGCCACAACCGCAAAATCCCCGGGGTTCGTCCCCGTTATGGCGATGCTGGTCAAATTCAGCGGGGCGCTTCCGAGGTTGGTGAGGGTAATGGTTTGCGGGGCGCTGCTGCTCCCCGTCACGGTGCTTCCAAAGGTGATCGCGGGAGGCGTTACGTTGGCGGCGGGCGCCGGACTGGTTCCGAGGCCCGTGAGCGGAATCACCTGCTGCGCCTGGGGCGGGCTCCCCAGAGCGTAACTCACATCCACTTCGGCGTGGAACGTGCCCGTGGACGCCGGTTGAAACCGGAAACCCAGGGAGCAACTGCCTGCTGAGGGAATGCTGGCGCAGACCGCGCCCGAGGCCACGAATTGCGCGGCATCCGGGCCGGACAACACCACGGTGACATTTTGGACCGCGTCGCTGGAGGTGTTCGTCAAGGTCACGGTCTGCGCCGGACTGGTGGCCCCTTGCGGCAGGGCGCCGAAATTCAAGCTGGTGGGCGCAATGGCGAGTGGCGCGTCTCCCGATCCGGTCAACTCCAGCTCCTGCGGGCTGCCCGGAGCGTCATCGGTAACCGTCACGACCGCCGATTCGATCCCTCCGGCGTGGGGCATGAAACTGACCTCGAACGAACACGCAGGCGGAGATCCGGGAGCGATCGCGCTGCCCGTGCACCCGCCCAGGAAGCTGAGGGAAAAATCCGCGGCGTTCGCGCCGGCGATCGCGATGCTGGAAATGTGCAGGATCGCTTCCCCGCCGTTGAGCACGGCGACGGGCTGGGGATTGCTCTGCGTGCCGACCGGCGTACTCGGAAATCCGACGCGCCCCAGATTGAAATAGACGCTGGGCTCCAGGGTCGCGTTCTCCTGGATCGCCGCTACAAACGCGTCGGTGAGCGGTGGCGCGGCCTGGCAACTCGCGCAGTTCGGCTGCAGGCCGTTGATCGCGCCGTGTGTGGTGACGGCCGTCGGGAAATCCGGCGACGTCGTGGTTCCGGCCACGTAGACGTGCCCGGAGCTATCGGCGGCCACGGCGTGTGCGGCAGCGCTTCCCGTGCTTCCCCCCTGCAAAGTCCCGCCCAGGGGCGTGGCCCAGATCATCGACGCCGCGCCGGCCAGCGTCGGATTGAGCTTCGCGACGAAGGCGTCGCCCGCCCCGTTAAACGGCTGCAGATTGTCGCGCCAGGGAAAATCCCACGAAGTGGTCGCGCCGGTGAGGTAGACCGCCGTGGGGTCTGCCACGGCCACGCCTTGCCCGGCATCCGTCTGCAATCCGCCGAGGTAGGTCGCGTAGGCGATCGAGGTGGCCCCGGTGGCGCTGTTCTGCGCCACGACCGCCAGAAAGGCGTTGGTGCCGGCGGTGGAACGCAAGCTGGTCTGATACCCGGCCGTGGCGCCGTGGACCGGAAAATTCGCCGAGTTCGTGGTCCCTGTGAGATAGGCATTCGGAGGGGCAGCCGAATCCACGGCCACCGCCAGCGCTTCGTCCATGCCCGAGCCACCGAGGAGAGTTGCATATACCAAGTCGGTCGTTCCCCGACCGCCGGGCGATATCTTCATCAAGAAGGCATCGGAGTCGCCCCCGGCGTAGCTCGTTTGCAACGCGTTCTTGCTGGGAAACCCATTCACGCTGTTGGTGCTGAATCCCGCGATATAGGCGTTTCCCGATGTGTCCACGGCGAGCCCGCCGATGCCGGCCGGGCCGCTCGAATTGGTTCCCAGATAGGAGCAGTATTTCAACACGGGTGCGCCGCCGGGCGACGCGGGCGGCTGAAAGACGGCCAGGAAGCCGTCGCTACCCGACCCGTCCCACGTGGTTTGCAGCGCGCTGGTTGTGACCGGCAGATTCGGAGAACTTGCGCCCGGACCCGCGTTGGTGTCCGAGGCCACGTAGACGATTCCCGAACCGTCCACGGCAATCCCTCCAGGCCCGGCCTGCGACATCGCGCCGCTGCCTGCCAGCAGCGTGGAAAAGACGAGCTTGCTGCCGGTCGGATCGAGTTCGCTCACCGCCGTGGCATTGGGCCCGCTTCCCGGCGTGCTGCCATCGGTCACGGGGAAATCCGCGGACGTCGTGGTTCCGGTGACAGCCACGTTGCCCAAACCGTCCACCGCGATCAATCCGCCTGCTTGCGTTCCGCTGCCGCCCAGAAACGTCAGATAGAGCAGCGAGTTCGCGCCGGCCGCCGCCGGATCGATCTTGGCGATAAAGAATTCGCTGGCGCCGCCGACGGGACCGAGCCGGGCGCCCGGTGTTTCCGGGAAACTTGCCGCCGAGGTCGTGGTGCCCCCGACGTACACCTTCCCTGATTTATCCATCGCCAGGCTGGCGGCAGTCTCCGCTCCCGTTCCCCCGAGAAACGTGTCGTAGGAGAGCGAAAGCGACGGATCGACCACCAAAGTAGCCGCGGGATCATGCGGCCCGGCGCGAAAACCGATCGAGCCGTCGGCGTCGAGCATATATTCGCCGTCCACGCGCCGGTGCCCCCCGCGCTTCCACTCTTCGTAGAACAGCGGTTTCTTCATGCGCAGTTCGGTTTCGCCGGCCCGCAGCATCAGGTCGCCGCCGCTGGCCAGCCGCATGTTGTTGGCGCCGAAGACGCGCAGGCGTAGTTTCGACACATCGGCGCCCGGCGCGATCCGCACGTCGTATTCGACACCCTCGTCATTGCCGTAGATCACCAGGCTCACGCCGGGCGCCGCGTTCGCCGCGCGCGCGCCGGCAAAATGAGGCACGCGCGTGCGCCAGGAGCTCCGGTCTCTGCCGATAAAGTAATTGCTTTGGGCCCGCAGTTTCCCGTCGCCGCGCCAGACGAAGCCTTCGCTGCCGGCCAGGCGCAGCCGCACGCCGTCCTGGGGTGCGCCGGAGGCGGCGCGCACGTCAATCTCCTGCTCGGTCAACGTCACCACCAATCCTTTCCCTCGGCCGATGAAACGTACGCGCGGGTCCGCCTGGCCCACGTTCGGCTCAAACGTCAGGGGGAGGGAGACGTTGGCACTTCCGGCGCCGCGCAAAAATCGCGCGGGGAGGTGCGGTCCGGACACACTTCGGGCGTGGTGATGCCGAACCCGTCGGTGGGAGTGAATTCCCGCGGGAAAGCGCAGCCGCATCCGGCCGTGCGCGCCGCTGGATCCTGCGAGGAGCATGCTTCCGCTTCCGGCCAGCGCCAGAAGACACCACATCCACTGCTTCTTCATTTAGGCCCTCCTCCGCTAACGAGATCGGATTCTCGTTGTCAGGTCGGGCGGCCCAAGTACGGCCGGGCCAACTGCCGTTAGTAGTTATCCATCCCGGTATCCCCGGGGCGGAACGCACTGAATATCGCGCCGCGCGCGGCGGATGTCAATACGTCTTCTCCGTGAACTCTGTGCCGGCTCGGTGTGCTCTGTGGTCAGCGGGTAAACAGGGCGGCAAAGGAGTCAACACAGGGAGGCGCCCACACGCCGCTATTTGATCGGTGCTGCCGCGAGGGATCGGGTGCTTGCGGTGAATTGTTCGCGTCGCGCGGGTTCTATTCCAGCGGCCAGGCGAAATTGTCTTCGCCCAGGGCCACGGCCATCATCTTTTCCACGGGCAGAACGTCCACCGGCAATCCGCCCCGCCACATGGCGATGCTCAGCAGGAACTCGCTGCGCCCGCGCAGATCGAACAGCTCGCGCGCGATGCTCAGCTCGAGAATTCGTCCGTACGCGGCGACCACCACCGGCCCCGGCTCCAGCAGGCACACCCCGGCGTGTTCGACGGTATATCCGTCAAGCTTCCCCTGGACGACGCGGAGGGTGATGCGGGTCTCGCGCGCATCCCACAGCGTCAGCCGCAGCTGAAATTCCGGGATCAGGGCGATGGCCTCGGCGATCATGTCGATGCGCAGATAAAAATGGCCCGGCCCGAAGCCGTACTGAAATCCGCTCAGCGCGTACTGCTGGCGCCCGTGCATCGTGCCGCTGCGCCGGTCGGTGGCGTAATATCCCGCTCCCAACCATTCGAAATAGCTGGTTTCCCGCCCATCAATTTTCACATCCAGATACGCCATGGGAGCTTCGCGGCGGGCGCGTTCCGGAGCGCGCTTGATCGGAAGGGCCAGCACATCGGGGGCCTGCTCGCCGAGCGCGTTGTAGATTTCCGTCAGATGCTTGCGGTACAGCTGGTCAAACTCGGCGTCGTTGGCCGAAGAGTGCTCCGGCCCGTACCACCAGCACCAGTCGCTTCCCTCGGCGGCCAGGATGGCTTCGTAAGCGCGTTGGGCTTTCTGTTCCCACGCGGCATCCGTGCCGGAGGGACTGGCCGAGGCCGCTCGTGTAATCGCCCGCTCGTAAACATCCCGGGCGTCGCGCAACAGTTCCCAGGCGCGCACGTCCTCGGCATCGCCAATCCAGACGTCGAAGTTGGCATTGATCCACGAGGCCGGGAAAATTTCCTGCATCCGCGGCGCGTCGGGGACGGCGGCCATCGCTTCGCTCACCGTCAGGACCTGGATTTCCGGGTCCTGCTCGATGCGCGCGTAAAAGCGGCGCAAAAAGTCGCGCCCGTTCTCCGGGTAGTACTCCCAGGCGTTTTCGCCGTCCAGAATCAGGCTGACGGTGGCGGTGCGCCCTTCCGGCTCGCGCTCGCCGATGGCGCGGATGCGCCGGTGGAGATCCTCGGCCGCCGCTTCGGCTCCCATGCGGCTGTAGACGAACCCCACCAGGTCCGACAGATAGTGGTCGCGGAAGAAGCCGGTCATTTCCCTTCCGTTGCGCTCCAGGCACCACGGCGTGTACAGGGCCGGGCCGTTGTCCGGGTATCCCCCGGCGTCGCGCCAGAATCCGATGTTGCGCGTCTGGCCCAGCACGCCTTCGTCGGTGGCAAACCACTGGAAGCCCAGCTCCATGGCGATTTCCAGCGCCTGATTCGACACCGAGCCCTCCGACGGCCAAAGCCCCGCCGGAGGCTGGCCGAAGACTTCCTGGTGGAACTGCCGCGCCCGCACGAGTTGCTCGCGCGCATCCTGCGGATAGCGGAAGGGAGGCTGGGGCAAGGGCGTGTGCGCGTTGGCGATCGTCGCGATGCTGGTGTCGCACAGCAACGGCAGGATCGGGTGGTAATAGGGCGTGGTGGAGATCTCGATCTGGCCCCGCGCGGCCGCGCGACGGTACTCCGGCAGAACGGCGGCCAGCAATTTGCGCTGCTTATCGAGCAGCACGGCCTTGTCTTCCTCGGTGAAGTTTCGGCCCTTGGTGGAAAGTTCGCGCACCGCCGGGTCTTTCGTCAGGTACTCCTCGTCCATCCAGGCCAGTTGCGAGAGCACCTGAAGGTCGCGCCAGTCGCGCGCGCTCCAGTGCGCGATGCACGCCTCGACGCCCGCCGAGCGCGCCAGCGAGTCGAGTTCGGCGAACCTCGGCCAGCGGTGCAGAAAATTCCCGTTCACCTGAAAGGCCCGCTCCAACGCCTCGCGCTTTTGCTCGGGCCCCAGCGCATCGGCCGGAGCAAACACGATGTCGAACCACGCCTCCTTGAATTCTCCGCCGGCGTATTCCTGAATCTGCGCGGCCAGCAGGGGGACGAAGTTGAAGGTCGCATGCACGCCGGGGAATTCTTCCAACAGCTTCACCATGCCCCAGTAGTCCTTGAGCGCGTGCAGCCGCGTCCACGGCAGCAGATACTGCCCCGTGGCCGGGTCGCGATATTGCGGCTGGTGCATGTGCCAGAGAATGACCAGGTTGACTCGGCTCAACGGACGCGTCCCTCCCCGTCTCTTGCGCCCCGCGCCGCTGGGTCGCTTCGCCTCGTGTTAGAATGGCGGCGCGCCATTATGCGCTTGCTCGACCGATACATCGGCCGCGAAGTCGTCTCCCATGCGATTCTGGGCGTCGTGGTCTTCACGTTCGTTTTCTTTGTCCCCCAACTTGTGCGCCTGATGGACCTCGTGGTGCGCCATTCGAGCGGCATGGGAACCGTGGCTCTGTTATTTCTATGCACGCTTCCGCCCGTCCTGGCTTTCACGCTTCCCATGGCCGTCTTGGTCGGTGTCCTCATTGGCCTGGGACGCCTCTCCGCGGACAGCGAAATCGTGGCTCTGCACGCCTCCGGCATCAGCCTCCGGCGGTTGCTGGTGCCCATCGGCACGGTCGCGCTGGCCACCGGACTGGGGACGCTGCTCATCACCTTCTGGCTCAGCCCCGCCTCGGTGCGCCTGCTGCGCCGCCTGGAAGGCCAGATCATCACCTCGCAGGCGCCCTTCAGCGTGCAGCCGCGCGTTTTCGACGAGCGCTTTCCCGGCCTTGTATTATACGTGCAAGACGTGGAAGCCGCAGCGACCCACTGGCGCGGCGTGTTCCTGGCCTCCTCCAGCCGCCCCCTCGGCAGCGAATTTCGCGAACCCGCCACCCGGCCCGGGCTCGCCATCCCGCCTTCGGCCGTGACCATTGCCGAGGACGCGCTGATGGTCCCGGGCCCGGCCAAAGGCCAGGCCATGCTGCACTTCGGCAACGGCAGCACCCACGAACTCGATCCCAACGACCCGAATCGCTACAACGTCACCACCTTTGGCGCCAGCGACATTCCCATCGACATTTCCGCCTCGGCCCTGCCCCAGAGAAGCACCCCGCTCTCCCTGGCCGAGCGGTCCGCCGGTTCCCTGCTGTCGGACCATGGACCGCAGTGGCGCGAGGCGCATCTGGAGTTGCACCGCCGCATCGCCTTTCCCGCGGCCTGCCTGGTCTTCGCGCTTCTGGGCGTGCCCATCGGCGTGCGCCCGCGCCGCGGAGGCCGGGCCGCCGGATTGATTCTCACGCTCGTTTTGATCGGCGGCTACTACTTTTTATTCGTTTCCGGAGATCACCTGGCTGCGCAGGGCCGGCTCGCTCCGTGGGTGGGCGTGTGGTCCGCCAATATCGTGGCTGCGATCCTCGGCCTGTTTTTCTTCCGCCGCATCGAGAACATCCGCAAGCCGAACCGTATGCTGGCCTGGATCGAGAGGCGATGGTCCGCCTGGCACTTGGCGCGCAAGCGCGCCTCGGAGGTTACGGCCCCCGCGTCCAACGGTTCCGCAGTGCCGCCGTTCCCTCCCAGGGCCGTTCACCATGCCGCCCGGACCGGCGCTGCCACCGCATTCCCGATGCTCATCGACGTCTACCTCCTCCGGCAGTTCTTCTACTACTTTGCCGTGCTGCTGCTGAGCTTCGTCCTGATCTTCGACGCCTTCACGCTGTTCGATCTGCTCGGCGACATCTCCCGCAATCATATCTCCGCGCTGACCGTGCTGGATTACTTCCGCTACCTCATTCCCCTGATGCTCTATCAACTGGCGCCCTTGGCGACGCTGGTGGCCACGCTGGTAACCCTGGCGGTCCTGGCCAAGAACAACGAGGTGATCGCGCTCAAGGCCAGCGGCATCAGTCTCTACCGCGTCGTCGTTCCGCTGATGCTGGCCGGATGCCTGCTGGCCGCGGGAATGTTCTTTCTCGACGCCACGTTTCTCCCCTACGCCAACCAGCGCCAGGACGCCCTGCGCAACTACATCAAGGGCCGCCCCGCGCAGACCTATTTTCAGCCCGCGCACCAGTGGATCTTCGGCGAAAACACCAAAATCTACAATTACGACCTGTTCGATCCGGACCGGCAGATGTTCGGCGGCTTGAACGTCTTCGAGCTGGATCCCGCCACCTTTCAGCTACGCCGGCGTGTTTTTGCCGCGCGCGCGAGTTGGGAGCCGACGGAAAACACCTGGGTTCTCAGCGGAGGATGGGTGCGCGACTTCGGCAGCGACGGCCGCGTGGCCCACTACGATTCCTTCAAGGTCACCTCGCTTCCCGAGCTGACGGAATCGCCCGGCTACTTCCGCCGCGAAGTCCGCCAGGATCACCAGATGAACTGGCTCCAGCTTGGAGATTACATCGCCAGCCTCCGCCAGGCCGGCTTCGATACCGCGAAACTCTCCGTCCAATGGCACAAGAAATTCGCGTTTCCTCTGATCGCCGCGATTATCGTCTTCCTGGGAGCGCCCTTCGCGTTTCTGGTGGGCACGCGCGGGGCGATCAGCGGGCTGGCCGTGGCCGTGGGGATCGGGATTGTCTACTGGGCCGCCGCGGCGCTATTCGAGGCCATGGGCTCGGTGGGACAGTTGCCGCCGCTGGTGGCCGGATGGGCCCCCGATGCCATCTTCGGTTTCCTCGGCGTCTACTTCTTCCTGCGCATGCCGACGTAACGATCCTGCGCTAAGGTGTTCCTGTAGCGCCGGGGCCTTCAGCCCGGCACGGTGGCGTCACCGAGGCGCGTCTTACATGCCGCGCTAAAGACCGCGGCTCTACAC